>DAIQQM010000007.1:0-35037 GCA_036786805.1 Candidatus Dormiibacterota bacterium
CTGCACTTCGGCGGTCACCTCCTCGAGGCGTCGAACCGTCGGGTCCTCGCCCCAGACGTCGTCACCGACCTCGGCGCGTGCCATGGCGGCACGCATCCCCGCGTCGGGGAGGGTCAGCGTGTCACTCCGAAGATCGACGAGGTCCAGCGCCGGCATTGCTCTCCGTCCGCATCACGTCCGCATGCTGACTGATCGATGCCGCGGCGTGCGGCGCAAGTTCCTCCCGGCCGGCGCCCGCCGCGCACGTGCGATCGCGGCCCTGTCGCTTCGCCTCGTAGAGCGCGTGGTCGGCAAGATCGAAGAGTTCCGACGCATTGTCGGTATCCTCCGGGTACGCGGCCACGCCGACACTGACGGTCAGACGAGCGGGGGGCCGATCGGAGAGCTCGACATCGGTGGCGGCGACGGCGAGCCGGATCTTCTCAGCGACCATGAACGCCTCGCGAGCGGAGGTGTTCGGCATCAGCACCACGAATTCCTCACCGCCGTAGCGGGCGATCACGTCGGCGCGCCGGACGTTGCCGAGGAGGGTCCTGGCGAATGTCGTGAGGGCGAGGTCCCCGGCGTGATGTCCGTGGCTGTCGTTGAGCGCCTTGAAATGGTCGATGTCGAGCATCAGGATTGACAGCGGCGCTCCCAACCGTTCGGCGAGCGCTCCCTGCTGTCCGAGCGAGTCGACGAGGAAGCGGTGATTGTACAGGCCGGTCAGGTCGTCGACACTGGCCTGCCGCTGCACCACCGCAAGGAACCGATATCGCTCGAGCGCCAGCGAGATCTGCTCGGCGGTGGACGCGACCAGGTCGGCGTCGCCGGCCGTGAACGTGCTGTGCCGGCCCGCCACGGCAAGGACCCCGTGGACATGCGTGCCAAGACGCAGTGGAGCGACACAGAACTCGCGCACGTCGAGGGTCGCCTCCGGAGCCGTGGCGGTCGCGCCGAGGATGAGCGCTCCAAGACCGGCGTAACGATATCCCTCACCGACTGGTCCGTTGCCCTCGAGAAAACCCTCGAACGAGATGCGACGACCACCGTCGGCGACCGCGAACGGATCGCTCATCTCGGAGTCGTTCACAACGATCATCGCGACCTCGATGTCCATCGATGTGCGCAACGCCGCGCAGACGTTGGCGAGCCCCGACTCGAGCGGCTGCGCGAGGCTCAGCTCCATCGCGACGGTGGCTCGCGTCTCCGTGACCCGGATCGTCGCGCGCACCTGGGTTCGCATCGCCTCGAAGCTGGCGCCGAGCCTGCCGACCTCGTCGGCCGAACCCGAGTCGACCGGCCTGTCGAAATCGCCGTTCTCGAGAGCCGCAACAGCGGCGTCGAGACGCCGCAGCGGGCGGCGCAGATCGATCTGGACGACGAGCACGATGAACAGCATCGCGACGAGGATCACGGCGACCAGCAGCAGTATCGATTGCCACCCGACCGGCGCCCCATGGAACGGGGTTGCCACGAGGAGCGTCAAGCCGGCGCCCACCGCCTCTGATGCAACGGCGAACTGGTGGGCGCCGCGTGACACGATGGCTGGAGCCGGCGTCGCCGGTGGTGTCGCGAGCGCCGGGATGAACGATGTCGTGCTTCCGGCGGCGGCGAGCGTCGTGTGCCCGCGAACCAGGAGGATCGTGACCGGGTTGTCCGCCGTCGCGATGTTGTGATCGATGGCGTCGATGAGAGCCGCCGACAGCGGACGGGCGACGAACGCGGTCGCCGACGTTCCTGGAACGCGCGACGCAGCGACGAGCCACGCGCCGCCGCCGGTTGCCGCCGCCGTGGTCGCCCCCGACTCAGCCGCGGCGACGACACTCGCCACCGCGTCACCTTCCAGCTTCGCCGGTGTCTGCATCGCGATGACGCCGCCATCGGCTGCGATGACGCCGAGCACGTCATCGGTACCGATGACCGAACCGTCCTCGGCGAGGGTGGCGCTTACCGACGCCAGCGCGCTCGTGTCGTGGTCAGCGGCGAGCTGACGGCCCACTCCCGCGATGAACGTCGCGAGCGACGCTCGTTGCCCGTCGATGAGATTGGAGGCGATCGACGCCTTGTCGGTCGCGCTGTTCTCAGCGTCGGTGCGCGCGCTCGCCTGGGCGAGCATGAGAGGGACGACCGCGATTGCCATACCGGCGATGAGGATCACCGCCGCGAACTTCAGTGAGAACGAAGCGCCTCGCCAGATGCCGCTCACCCTTCGAATCGACCGCGCCCCTCGCATCGCCGCCCCTCAGCCCGATCGTCGGATCAGGACGAGCGAGGCGATTGCGATCGCCGCGGCCACCGCCGCAGTGGAGAGTGCAACGACGTAGACGGAGACGGGGATCTGACCCCCGCCGTTCACCGGAATGACCGCGGGAACCGTCAGTGCCGGTGGCGCGAGCACGGGCGGCCGGATCCCTGAAGTAGGCGTGGAGTCCGGCGTCACGGCGGCACGCGGCGACGGTGCTGGGGGAATGGCGCTCCTCGGGCGCGTGGAGCCCGGCGTGACCTGCCGTGGACGGGGTCGTGGTGTGGGAGAAAGCGTCCGGGCCGGCGAGGCGGTGGGCGCGGGCGTCGGGGCAGCGGTGGGGGACGGCGTGGGCGTCGGATTGCAGCAGTGCCAGTCGTCGCCGGGGCCGTCCGACCATCCGCGACGGCAGTGGTGATCGTCGTCACCGGCTTGGCTCGCACCTTGCGAAACCGCGACATCGCCCCGCTGCACGCGCAGATCCGCCGCCGCGGCCGGCACGTCCAACGAGCCGAACAGAACCCAGAGCAGCGACGCGGTGGCCAGCATCATCAAGAACGCGCGTCTCGTCAGCAAGTCACCTCCGCGTCGATGCTACGGCCGCCCCCGGTGAGACTTGTGATCGAAATGTGACACTTTTCAGGTGCCCGTCGTCGTCATCAATTTCGTAGACGGTGAGGTGGTCCTCGCCGAGGCGCCCGAGATCACCTTTGATCTCGCGATCCTCGACGCGGAGCTCCGATCCATCAACCAGAACAGCGAGCGAGCGCTCTTCCCGGTGAGCGCCATCCGCCAGATCCTGGTCGGCGATCCGGAACCCGCGCCGCCCGAGGCCGAGGTGGCCACCTGGGATCGAGCAGCGTTTCACTTCATCGACGGACTCGTGCTCCGCGCCTCGATCCGGTCCGACGCCCATCTCGGTCGCTACGGCGGTGTGTGGCGGATCGTCGAGCCCGGTTCCACCGAGCTCCGCACCATCGCCGTCCCGTATGCGGCACTCAAGGGCGTGTACCAGATCCGCCAGTGGGACAGCCGTCCGGCCAGTGAGCGTGATGAGCACGCCGAGCTCGACCAGCTGGCCCGCGTGCTCGCCGAGCGCGAGCGGACCATCGCCGGTGGCGGCACCGTTCCAACCCGGCGCCCGCTGCTGTCGCGGATGCGACGCCCGCCGGGTTCGGCCTGATCTCGGACCTGTCGCGCGTCTGTCGACGGCGCAGAACCGTCTCGAACCTCGTGCTACCGTCGCGGCTGTGACCACCACGCTGGTGCGTGGCGAGCCCGAGGTCAGCGACCCTCCCCCCTCGCTGACGAGCCGCCTCCTCACCTTCAAAACGATCGCGTCCCTCGCCATCGCCGTCGTCATCGTCGGCGTCGCGGTGTGGCGCGCGCCGATCGACTGGGGTGCCGCCTGGGACAACATCCGGCACGCCAATCCCTTCCTGTACCTCGGAGCGCTCGTGGTGTACTACGCCTCGTTCGTGGTCCGCTCCATCCGCTGGCACGTGCTCCTCGCAAACGCCGGGGAGGAGCGTCCCGCCGGGTCGCTGGTGGGCATCGTGATCACCTCCTTCTTCGTCAACTGTGTCGTGCCCGCGAAGATGGGCGATATCTACCGCGGCTATCTCGCCAAGCAGAAGCTCGACGTCCCGGTGAGCAAGGCGCTCGGCACCGTCATCGCCGAGCGGCTCATCGACCTCATCGTGCTCATGTCGCTGCTGCTTGCGGCCGGTGCGGTCGTGTTCCGGACCAAGGCGCCAGGGATTCTCATCCCGTACGTCGTGATCGGAGTGCTCGTGTGCCTCGCCGGCGTCGGCGTGATCCTGGTCATGCGCGCGGGCCGCGGTCAGCGGATTCTTCGTCTCCTCCCGGAGGCGGTGTTCCAGCGCTACGAGAGCCTCCGTCTGGGCACCGTCGATTCCTTTGCGCGGCTGCCGACGCTCCTCGGGCTCACGGTGCTGGTCTGGGTGGCCGAGGGCACACGCCTCGGGCTTGTCGTCTTCTCGCTCCACCTCGCCGGCGTCCACCTGGGGCCGTCGCAGTTCCTGCTCATCGCGCTGGTGGCAGCGCTGCTCACCACCGTGCCGTTCCTTCCCGGCGGTCTTGGACTGGTCGAGGCCGGGATGATCGGCGTGCTCATCACCGTCGGTGGCGTGACCAACTCGGCGGCCGTCTCGATCACGCTGCTCGATCGAAGCATCAGCTACGGCAGTCTGATCGTGATCGGATTCATCATCTTCGTCTTCACCCACATGCACGTTCCCAGGGCGCACCGCGTGGCAACCCAGGGATGAGAGCGCTCGTCACCGGCGGCGCCGGGTTCATCGGGTCGCACATCACCGACGCGCTGGTCGACGCCGGCCATACGGTGACCGTCATCGACGACCTGTCACGCGGCCGGCGGGAGCAGGTCCACGCGGCCGTGACGTTCGTCGAACTCGACATCACGTCGCCGGACCTCGCCGGCGCGATGGCCGCGGCGCACCCCGAGGTGGTGTTTCACGCGGCCGCGCAGATCGATGTGCGCGAGTCGGTGCGCGATCCGCTCCACGATGCCGATGTCAACGTCGTCGGGACCGTGAACGTCCTTCGCACCGCGTTGGATGCCGGGGCTCGTCGCGTCGTGTTCGCCTCGAGCGGTGGTGCGATCTACGGGGATACCGAGGTGATCCCGACGCCGGAAAGCCATGCCTGCCTGCCTGAATCTCCATACGGAACCGCCAAGCTGTGCGCCGAGGCGTATGGGGGGACGTTCAGCCGCCAGGCCGGGCTCGAGTTCGTCGCCCTGCGCTACGCCAACGTCTACGGGCCCCGCCAGGATCCGCACGGAGAGGCCGGAGTCGTGGCCATCTTCGCGACCCGGCTCGTGCACGGGGACGCGGTGGTGATCAACGGCGACGGGACGCAGACTCGCGACTACGTGCACGTCCATGACGTGGTGAGCGCCAACCTCGCGGCGATCGACGGCCCGGTGGGCGTCTACAACATCGGCACCGGCGTCGAGACCGACGTCAACACCCTGTACCGGATGCTCGCCGCCGCCTCGGGAGTCACGGTGACCGCCGAGCACGGCCCGGCCAAACCGGGTGAGCAGCGACGTTCGTGCCTCGACACCGCAGCCGCGCGCGAGCGCCTGGGCTGGCGCCCCACCATCGGATTCGAGGACGGCGTGCGGTCGACGGTCGACTTCTTCAGGACCGCGGGCTAGCCGTCGAGCTGCGAGCGCGCGCGCTCCAGGTTCGCCGACCCGCGACTTCGCAGCGACGTCCCGGCATCGCGCAGCGCGTCGTCCCGCGCGTACCCGGGCGATTCCGCGAGTCGCGCCGACCAGCCGAGCTCGTCGACCGCGTGCTCGAGCGCTTGTCGCGCCGCATCGAGGGTCGCGTCCACGGGTATCCCGGCGATTCGTTCGAGGGCCTGAGCACAGCCGTCGAGCCTGCGTCTGACGGCGTGCGGCGCGCTGGCGTCATCGCCGGTGCCAGGCGTCCCGTCAAGCACGTTCGCCGCCTCGGTGGCCGTGGCGAGCACCGCGACGAGCACGGCCCGAGGATCTTCCTCGACCGCGGCGCCGGCTCCCATCATCCGGTAGGCGCCGGCGAGGAACAGCAGCACGAGCAGCGCGGCGATGACGTAGATCGCCATCCGTCCGGTCTCCGCCGGTTACTTGTATCGGAAGGTGATGCGCCCCCGCGAGAGGTCGTAGGGGCTCAATTCGACCCGGACGCGGTCACCGATGAGGATGCGGATGTAGAACTTGCGCATCTTCCCGGAGGTGTACGCGAGCACGTCCTGGCCCGTCTGCAAGCGCACCTTGAACATCGCGTTGGGCAGCGGTTCGACAACCGTGGCATCCATCTCGATGGTCTCTTCCTTGACCTCGACCTGGGCGGTGCCGTCGGTGACATCCCGTCGGCGGACGGGACCGCGCCTGCGGGTACTGCCGGGACGGGGTGGGCGTCGTGCCAAACAGGGTCTCCTCGAAGCGGATCGGGCAGTTGGCGAGCGTATCACGGAGCCGTTCCCTGGTAACGTCGTCTCGATGGCGGCCCGAGTTCGATCTCCGTTCCTCGACGCGTTGCGCGAGCGCGTCCTCGTTTTCGACGGCGCCATGGGCACCAGCCTGCAGTCCGAGAATCCCGGAGTCGACGACTTCGGTGGCCCGGCGCTCGAGGGCTGGATGGACGGACTCGCCATCCACGCGCCCCAGGTGGTCGAACGGGTCCACCGCAGTTTCCTCGACGCCGGGTGCGACGTCATCGAGACGTGCACCTTCCAGGCGACTCGTCCGCGTCTCGAGGAGTGGGGGCAGGGCGATGTGACCACCGAACTCAACGTCTCGGCCGCGCGCCTGGCGCGAAGGGTCGCGGACGAGTACTCGGTGGACGGCCGGCAGCGCTTCGTCGCAGGGAGCATGGGGCCGACCGGGTTCCTGCCGGCGTCGAGCGACCCCGCGATGAGCCGGCTCGGGTTTGCGGACCTGGTGCCGGTGTATCGCGAGCAGGCCGAGTCGCTGATCGAGGGTGGCGTCGACGTGCTCATCATCGAGACGCAGCAGGACATCCTCGAGACCAAGGCCGCCGTGTTCGGCGCCCGCGCCGCAGCCGCCGCAGCGGGCCGCCCGGTCGCGATCATGACGACGGTGTCACTCGACGTCACCGGCAGGATGCTGCTGGGAACCGACGCAGCGGCAGTGCTCACCATCCTCGAGGCGCTCCACGTCGACGTCATCGGGTTCAACTGCTCGACAGGCCCCGAGCACATGCGCGAACCGATCCGCTACATCACGTCGCACACCGCGCTTCCGGTCGCGTGCATCCCCAATGCCGGGCTGCCGATCAACGTGGAGGGCCGCGCCCACTACCCGCTGGAGCCGGTCCCGATGGCCACCGAGCTGGCGAGCTTCGTCAGCGAGTACGGGGTGAGCGTGGTCGGCGGATGCTGCGGGTCGACTCCCGAGCACATCCGCGAGCTGGTCGCGCGGGTCGGCGCTGTGTCACGCGCTCAGGTGACACCGGATCTCGAGCCGCGCCTCGCGAGCTCCATGCACGCCATCGAGTTGCGTCAGCAGCCGGCGCCGCTCCTCATCGGCGAGCGAGTCAACGCGCAGGGATCTCGAGCGATCAAGCGCCTTCTCCTCGCCGACGATTACGACGGCATCCTCGGCATCGCCCGCACGCAGGTCGAAGGTGGCGCTCACGCGCTCGATCTCTGCGTCGCCGTCACCGAGCGGAGCGATGAGGTGGAGCAGATGCAGACGGTCGTCAAGACGCTGCAGATGAGCATCGACGCGCCGCTGGTCATCGACAGCACCGACGCGGACGTCATCAAAGCCGCGCTCGAGGTGTACCCGGGCCGGGGCATCGTCAACAGCGTCAACCTCGAGAACGGGCGCATCCGCTGCGATGCGGTGCTGCCGTCGGTTCGCGACCACGGCGCGTGCGTCATCGCGCTCACCATCGACGAGCAGGGGATGGCGCGGACCGCGGAGCGCAAGGTCGAGATCGCGCGCCGCATCCACGACCTCGCCCGCGACGAGTTCGGCCTGAGCGCCGAGCAGTTGATCTTCGACGCGCTCACGTTCACGCTGGCCACCGGCGAGGCTGAGTGGATCGACTCGGCGCACGAGACCATCGACGGCATCCGCGCCATCAAGCGCGAACTGCCTGGAGTGCTCACCGTGCTCGGCGTGTCCAACGTGTCGTTCGGCCTCGCGCCGCACACCCGCCCCGTGCTGAACAGCGTGTTCCTGCACCACTGCGTCGAGGCGGGACTGGATGCGGCGATCATCAACCCGACCCACGTCGTCCCGTACGGCGAGATCGATCCACAGGCCCGCCGCCTCGCCGAGGATCTGGTGTTCAACAGCACGCCCGACGCGCTCACCAAGTTCATCGCGCATTTCGATGACGGCGCGTCCGCCGGTGGCGCAAGCGGCCTTCCCGAGACCGCCGATCCCTATGAGGGGATGTCCACCGTGGAGCGCATCCACGCGCAGATCCTGCACAGGCGAAAGGACGGTATCGAGGAGCAGATCGACCTTGCGTTGGGTGAGCTCGATGCCGTGACCGTTTTGAACACGGTGCTCCTGCCCGCGATGAAGGATGTGGGCGACCGGTTCGGCTCCGGCGAGCTCATCCTGCCGTTCGTGCTCCAGAGCGCCGAGGTGATGAAACGTGCGGTTGCGCACCTCGAGCAGTACCTCGAGAAGCGCGAGGGGTACACCAAGGGGAAGGTCGTGCTCGCGACGGTGTACGGCGATGTGCACGACATCGGCAAGAATCTCGTCAACACAATTCTCAGCAACAACGGCTACACGGTGTTCGACCTCGGCAAGCAGGTGCCGCTCAACACCATCATCGACAAGGCGGTCGAGGTCGAAGCCGATGCGATCGGGCTGTCGGCGCTGCTGGTGAGCACGAGCAAGCAGATGCCGGCGTGTGTCAAGGAGCTCGACGAGCGCGGGCTGAGCTATCCGCTGATCATCGGCGGTGCCGCGATCAACCGCGGGTTCGGCCGGCGGATCCTGTATCTCGACCAGGAACGCTCGTACGAACCCGGGGTCTTCTACTGCAAGGACGCATTCGAAGGACTGGAAACCGTGGATCAGCTCCTCGATCCCGACCGGCATGACGCGCTGCTGACGCGCGTGCACGAGGAGGCCCGCGTCCATCGTGTCCGCGAACACGAGAAGCTCGAGCGTCGCAACGCGGCCGCCGCGGGGGCCGCAGCACTTCCGGCGCGCAGCACCGTGCGCCGTGACGTGGCGATCCCCACCGTGCCGTTCTGGGGCGCTCGCGTGCTGCGCAGCATTCCCATCTGGGACGTGCATCCCTACATCGACCGCAACTCGCTCTACAAGATGAGCTGGCAGTTCCGTGGCGTCCGCGACCCCGCCAAGTGGGACGAGCTGCTGCACACCGAGCTCGAACCGCGTCTCCAACGATCGATGGAGGAGGCGGTGAGTGAGGGCTGGCTGCAGCTCGACGCCGTCTACGGATACTGGCCGGCGCTCGCCGACGGCGACACCGTGGTCGTGTACGACCCCGGCGACATCGACGCCGAGCTGGGGCGGTTCACATTCCCGCGGCAATCGGAACAGAACCGCCTCTGCCTCGCGGACTACATCAGGCCCGCCGAGGATGCCGCCGACGGCGAGCGCGACGTCATCGCGCTCCAGGTGGTGACCACCGGGCCCGGCGCATCGGAGCTCTCCAACCGTCTCCAGGTCGACGGCGCGTATGACGACATGCTGCGCATCCACGGCTTTGCCACCCAGATGGCGGAAGCAACCGCTGAGTACGTGCACCATCGCATCCGCCGGGAGCTTCGCCTCGGCGAGGACCAGGGGCGCCGGTACTCGTGGGGCTACCCGTCGTGCCCGGACCTCGAGGACCACCGGATCCTGATGAAGATCGTGCCGGCCTCCGAGATCGGGGTCACGCTCACCGAGGGGTATCAGTTCGTGCCCGAGCAGTCGACGGGTGCGATCGTCATGCACCACCCGGAGGCTCGGTACTTCGCCGTCTACGGGGGCGCGGCCGTGGAGGAGGACGCTCCGGGCGCGCCTGAGCCGGTTCTGACCGCAGCTCGGAGCTGACCGGGACATCTCGCCCCTGCGTGGCGAGGTCGAGCGCAGCGTCCGACCACCGGTGCGAGCCGGGGCGTGACCTTCGGCCTTCCGGCGGTGCCGTTCAGCCCTGGTGACGGGCTCGATTCAGGCGAGATATTGAGCCTGGATCATCGGCTTTGGCCAGGAGGCAGACCATGTCCGTCCAACCCCGTCGACGTCTGGAGCGGCCCGAGCAGCGGATGATCGCCGGCGTCTGCAGCGGCCTCGGTGAGTACTTCGACATCGACCCGGTCGTGGTGCGCATCGCGTTCGTGATTCTCACCGTGCTCGGCGGCGCGGGAATCCTCGCGTATCTGATCCTCTGGATCATCATGCCGGCCGCCGGTTCCACGGTGTCGTGGGGCGCTGCCGGTGTCGGTGAGGGCTTTCGCACGATGGCGACCGAGATCAAGGATGTCGGTCGCGATATCCGTGACTCGATGGCCGGGTCCAGCCCGCCACCGCCACCTCCTCCGCCCCCGTACGGCACTTCCGCCTTTGGCGCGGGCGCGCGTCAAACAACGCATCGGCACGATCACGGCCTGCCGATCCTCGGACTGCTCTTCGTCGTGCTGGGTGTCTGGCTCCTGCTCGGCAACCTCGGTCTGCTGGACTGGGCCAGCGCGCGGTACGTCTGGCCGGCCGTCCTCATCGTGCTCGGCTTGTTCCTCCTGGTCCGGCGCCTGCAATGAGCGCCACATCGCGCCGGCGGTATCGCGTCTTCTGGCCGCTGACGCTCGTCTTTGTTGGAATCGGTCTGCTCCTTGCGCAAACCGGGTGGCTCGGGCCGGCCGCGCTGTGGCGGCTCGGAGCGACCTGGCCGGTCTTCCTCATCATCGCCGGCATCAGCCTGATACTCCGGCGGTACATGGCGCCCGCGGCAACGGCGCTCGTGGTGACCGCGACATTCGTCATTCTGGGCAGCGGCGCCGTTGCATACGCGGTGGCCGGTCCCGAGCCCGGCAGCGCGACGAGCGTGAGCGCGTCAGCCCCTCGCGGCAGCTACAGCGCCGCATCGCTCGAGGTCGACGCGTCCGCGGTGACGCTCGACATCAGGGTTGGTGACACAACTGGGAATCTCTTCGAGGCGCACGTCACCGGCAGGTCCGAGGCGAACCCGAACATCACCTTCGATCAGCGCGCCGCGAAGGTCACGATCAACGCCGACAGATGGGACTGGTGGCCATTCGCATCGTCGAGACCGATGAACGTTTCGGTGACGCTGAGCCTCGGCGTGCGATGGGCGGTGGCGGTCAATGGAGCGGCGGTGAACGGGCAGCTCGACATGCAGGACGGCGCCCGCAACGTTCAGGTGAACGCCGCCGCCGGCGACGTCGTGATGACGCTTGCTGCTCCTCAGGGGTCGGTGCCCATCGAGCTCGACGGGGCCGCGGTCAACGCGGAGATCAGCGTCCCGTCCGGGGTGCCGGTTCGTGTCACCACCAGCGGCGTCGCGGCGTCGATCACTGTTGATGGGCGGAACTCGTCCGGGGTCGGCGAGAGGACCTGGAGCGACGCCGGGTTCTCGGCTGCGCCCGATCGCTATGACATCACCGCCAACGGTGCGTCAGCTCAGGTCAGCTTGACCCACCTCACGAGTTGATTGGAGTTCGGACATGGCAGAGAAGACCGACACGCCGGAAGACCGTCGCATCCGCGAACAGGTGCGAACCCACTACTCCGCGGCGGCAACCGCTGTGCTCGATCGGGGCGCGACGTCACGTGAGGGCGTCTCGCCGCAAGGTCTCCGAGACGCCGGGTTCGTCAGCGTCGCGGTGGTGCTGACACACGAGATGACCGACGGCATTCATGGGGCGATCATCCAGGCTCGCAAGCCTGAAGACCGACTCCGCACGGGGCGGGACGCCCCCTCACATGGAGGCATTGCCGATCATGATGAAGCAGCAAACTGAGGAACCGACGGGGCAACCGCGGACAAAGCCGCGCGGCTGGGTCACGAGGCTGCACCACGGCAAGCACGAGGTGTACTGCCCGCAGTGCGGGTGCGAGGTGCAGATGGACGCGATCAGGTGCGAAAGCTGCGCCTTCGACGTCAGCGAGGTGCTCAGTCACCGGCTCACGCCGTGACGCCACATCAGCATCCGCCACGGTGGACCGCGTCGTAGCCCATCGCGCGCCAACCCACTCGGGGACGCTCGAGACGGGGTCGTCTGGCAGCGTCAGCGGGATCCGGGCGGCCGGTGACTTCGCCGCGATCCACCCGTACGCGCGGCGCCTCGGAGCCGCGCTCGCCGACCAGTCCGCTATAGATGCGCCGTGGCCTCGTATCTGGTCCGGCGCTCAGCCCAGGGTGTGCTCACCCTGTGGGTGACCTGGTCCCTGATCTTCGTCGCGTACTTCGTGGCGCCGGGAGATCCGGCCGCTGAGCTGTGCCGGCCCGGTTGCCCCCAGGTGTTCCTCCAGCAAATCCGCAGGAGCCTCGGCCTCAACCACCCGCTCTGGCAGCAGTACCTCGACTACTTCGGTCGCATCTTTCACGGTGACCTCGGGTACTCATACGGGAGCGGCGCGCCGGTGTCGTCCATCGTCCTCCGTGCCCTCCCCGTCGACATCTCGCTCGCCGTACCGGCCGGGATCATCTGGCTCGCTGTCGGGCTGAGCGTCGGAACCATGGCGGCTCGACGTCCGAACAGCCGTCGTGCCTGGGCCGCGACGCTCTTCGTCTTCGCCGGTCTGTCCATCCCAACCTTCATCTTCGGGGTCGCGCTGATCTACCTCTTCGGCGGCGTCCTGATCCACGGGCTGGACCTCTTTCCACGCCCGGGACAGGCCTGGACCCCATTCCTGGTCAATCCACTGGAATGGGCACACGGTCTGATCCTCCCCTGGATCACGCTGGCGCTCGTGTCATCCGCTACCTACGTTCGCCTCTGGCGCAGCTCGCTGCGGGACGTCCTCGGGCAGGAATACATCACCGCGGCGCGGGCCCGAGGAATCTCAGAGCGGCGGATCACATACCGCCATGCGCTGAGGGCGGCGGTCTCACCGATCATGATCCAGTTCGGGGTCGACCTCGCCACAGTGCTCGGCGGCGCGATCGTCACGGAGGTGGTCTTTCAGCTTCCCGGCTTGGGGAGGACGATGGTCGAGGCGATCCTCAGTGAGGACCGACCGGTCGTGCAGGGGGCCGTCCTCGTCGCATCGGCCTTCATCGTGGTTGCGAACATCGCCGTGGACGTCGTCCACACCCTCATCGATCCCAGGATCCGCACCTAGGGGGTGCGGATCGGGCCCTACTCCGTGTAGCGCCGGATCCGATCGTCCTCCTCGCCGTGCTCCGCCTGGTAGAGCGCGCACGACTCGGGCTCGGAGACGCACGGCGGCACCGGGTGGCGGCCGGTGAACTTGTGCGTGTGGCGGTCGACGTGGCAGTCGGCCTTGTACCGGGTGAGCAGGCCGAAGGGTCCGGCACTCTCCTTGATGATCTGCTCGAGATACGGGCAGCGGCGGCCATGTGGTCGAGCCGGCGCCGACTGGCGCTGCGGCTCAGGCCGGCCGCGGGGCGGCGGCGGTGGTTCTGCTCGCATCGACCCCCCGAGTGTAGAACTCCTTACGGGGCGAGCATCGACTGGATGCGCGAGGCGAGTTCCTTGATCTTGAAGGGCTTGGCGAGCGTCTGGACGTTGCCGTACGCCTCGAGCTTCGGGGCGGTCGACGCGTTCACGAGCGCGCTCACCACGAGCACCTTGGGATCACTGCCGTGGTCGGAACGGATCCGTTCCAGCACCTGGGTGCCGGAGAGATCGCCGGGCAGCATCAGGTCGAGCAGGACCAGGTCCGGTTGAAAGTCGACGAACGCCGCGAGGCCCTCGTCGCCGCTCTTGGCCACCTTCACCTCATAGCCCTCCATCGTGCAGAGCAGAGATTCGATGTCGGCGAGCGCGTAGTAGTCCTCGATGATCAGGACTTTCTTCATGGCGGTACTCGTCGCTGGGCTCATTTTGGGATCCGGCCGAATATAGCACGGGCATTTCCGAGCTCCCGGCGGGGTGTGACCAACCCGTCACCGCGGAGCGCCTCCTCGGCACAACCGCGCCACCCGGGGCGGTCGTGATCAGATCGAGCGGTCGATGAGCGTCCCGGTTCCGAGACCGCCGCCGCAGCACATCGTCTGCAGACCGTAACGACCATCGCGGCGCTCGAGCTCGTGCAGCAGCGTCGTCATCAGGCGCGCGCCGCTGGCGCCGAGCGGGTGGCCGAGCGCGATCGCTCCGCCGTTGACGTTCACGCGGTCCATGTCGGGGTGATGCTCGTGCTCCCACGCCAGCACGACCGGGGCGAAGGCCTCGTTGACCTCGAAGAGATCGATGTCGTCGATCTGCAGTCCGGACCGCCGCAGAATGTTGGTCGTCGCCGGGATCGGGCCGGTCAGCATGGTCACCGGATCAACGCCGACCACGGTCTGCGCGGCGATGCGGGCCCGTGGTGTGATCCCGAGCGCGGTCGCCCGTTCGAGCGACATGAGGAGCAGTGCCGCGGCGCCATCGGTGATCTGGGAGCTGTTGCCGGCGTGCAGGATGCCGTCCGGCTTGAAGGAGGGCTGCAGGGCTGCCAGGGACTCCGCCGTGGTGTCCGGGCGGATCCCCTGATCCTGGCTGATCACACGGCCGTCGCCATTGGCGCCGACGACGACGGGAGCGATCTCGCGGTCGAACCGCCCGGTCGCCTGAGCCTCTCCGGCCCGGCGCTGCGATCGCGCGGCGAACTCGTCGGCCTGCTCGCGGGTGATGTGCCACATCTCGGCGATCATCTCCGCGGAGATCCCCTGCGGCACCAGGTTGTAGGCCTCGAGCAACTCGGGTGGGAACGGCGTCCCCGGCCCCTGGAAAACGGTTGAGCCCATCGGGACCCGGCTCATGCTCTCCACGCCGGCGGCGATGGCGACATCGCAGACGCCGGACTGGATGAGGTTGGCCGCGAAATGGATCGCCTGTTGCGACGACCCGCACTGGCGGTCGACGGTCGTCGCAGGCACCTCGATCGGGAAGCCTGCGGCGAGGACCGCCTGGCGCCCGATGTTCACCGACTGCTCGCCGGTCTGCATCACGCAGCCGAAGATGACGTCCCCGACCATGGCGGGATCGACCCCGGCTCGGCTGGTCACCTCGCGCAGGACGTGGGCCGCGAGGATGACCGGATGCACATCCCGGAGATCACCGCTGCGCTGGTTGCCGCGGCCCATCGGGGTTCGCACCGCTTCGACGATCACGACATCAGTCATGTAGCCACCTGTTCTTTGGTTGGGCCGCCAACCTTAGCAGCGCGACCCGTGTCACCCGCCGAACCGGTAGACGCTCTCAAGGACGGGTCGCGGCGCCGAGGGGTCGAGAGCGTTCGCCGGTCCCCGCTCGCCGGCGAGCAGCTTCCAGCCGCTCGGCGGTGAAAGATCGAATGCGCTGAGCACGAGGACGTCTCCGCTCGCGGGGTGACCCGTGTAGAGCGCATCCGGGGAGATCACCTGCAACCCGAGCGCCGACAGGCCAGGCGTCGCGTCATCGGTCTCATCCTGCTTCGGGGGCGCCGGCAGATACGCGAAGAATGCCTCGATGTAGGGCTGATCGAGGGTGTCCGAGAGATAGACGGGGTGCGCGCCGGCGAGATCCCGAGCGGTGGTGATCGCCGCGATCTCGCCGGTGTCGAAGTCGATCGCCGCGCGATTCGGGTACGAGGCATAGAGATCGACGGTGAAGACCGCGGCCTGAGCGGCGAGACCGGCTGCGAGCACGCCTGCCACGGCGCGGCCGAGCCCGACCCGCCCGCCGAGGTGGCTACGGAGCCCCTCGGCGCCGAGCACCGCGAGGATCACGAGGAACGGGAGCATCCCCGAGGATCGGAGGGCGTGCGGTGTCCCGTTGTTGGTCAGCGCCGCCGCGATGGGAGCGAGCACGATGCCCGCCGCCAGGAATCGCACGAGCGGCTCGCGCCGCCGCTGCCAGCAGACCAGGACGCCCGCGATCAGCAGCGGCGCCATCACCCAGAGCAGCATCCCCCCGATCTCCGTGTTCTGCCGCGGATTGGAGTCGCCCTGGAGGAACAGGAAGCTCGGGCTGAAGTACGAGAGGTAGTTCACCAGGAAGCGGTCGATGACGGTCCCGAGCGGCGCGCCGTCGGCCCAGATGCTGATGGCGGCAAAGCGCCCGGTCAGCGCGCCTGGATTGAGCAGGGCATAGATGCCGAGCACGACGTACCCGGCGGCGATGGGTACGAGCGCCCGCCACCAGCCGGGCGCGCGGGCCAGCCCCCAGGCGATGGCCAGGATCACGGCGAGCAGGAGGACCTCCAGCCGGGCGGTGGTGTACCCGTAGATGGCCACGGCGAGGAAGATGCCGGCGATGCCGAAGCGGCGCGGAGTCGTTCGCGGCCCGACCAGGCACCAGAGCGCGGCCGAGAGCAGCGCGACCATCGAGATGGTCTCGAAGCCCACCCGGCTCTCGATGGCCAGCCAGGGAGTGAACCCGACGAGCGCGAGGGTCCCGAGCGTGATCAGGCGCGACCCGGTCATGCGCCAGGCCGCCGCGGTGAGGAACCCCACCACCGCGAGTCCGAAGATCGCTGCCGGGAAGCGTTCGACCGCAACCGACAGGGGGAGGAACCGGACCAGCCCTGCAACCGCGTAGACGTAGATCGGGTTCTTGTACTCGCCAAACGCCTCGAAGAAGAGCGGCATGTGGATGCCGTGCTCATCGACACCGAAGTGCGCGATAGTCCACGCGTTGTAGCCGATCGACGCCTCGTCGACGTACAGGCCGGGCGGTGACCCGGCAAGGTCGACGAGGTTGCGAACCACCACGAGCACGGCGACAGAGGCTAAGGCGCCGGCCCAGAGCCGGCGGTGCAACCGGTCGGCGTCCGGTTCAGTCTTCACGCACGCGCGGCGGCGACGAAATCGACGAAGAGCCGTCGCGCCCAGTCGCGCTCGAGGTACAGCTCCTCGGGATGGCACTGCAGCCCGATCACGAATCGGCGGCCGGGGTGCTCCACCGCCTCGACGAGCCCGTCGTGCGCGCGGGCGGTGATGACGAGATCCCGGCCGAGGTCGCGCAGTGCCTGGTGATGCATGCTGTTGACCTCGACGTGACGCGAGCCGGCGATGGCCCGCAGTCGCGATTCGGGACTCACGTCGATGTTGTGCGTGAGCTCCTGGCGCGAGCCGTCCTGAGAATGGTTGTGCTCGGTCGCGCCCTGCGTTCCGACGTCCTGCCAGAGCGTTCCGCCGAGGGCGACGTTGAGGACCTGCGCACCCCGGCAGATCGCGAGCACCGGTTTGTCGACGTCGAGTGCCCAGCGCGCCAGCAGCATCTCGGCGCGGTCGAGGTCGTGGTCCACCTCGACGGCGCAGTCGGCGCGCGTCTCCTCGCCGTAGAGGATCGGTTCCACATCGGGTCCGCCCGGGAGGCACAGCCCGTCGCAGAGGTCGAAGAGTTGACGGAGTCGCGCCTCGGACAGTGATGAGCTGATCCCGACTGGCGTCCCGCCGGCGCCCTCGAGTGCGTCGAAATATGCGCGGTTGCGCGCGAGGTCGGCGGGCAGACCCTTCTCGTGCAGCACCCGCAGGGTGATGCCGATCAACGGCGATCGCGTCATGGCAGAGGCTTTCCCGATGTGTGTCTAGGACGTGAAGCTGAAACGCCCGATGTGCAGCCAGGGTGACAGTACCCCGGATTCGCCTTCGCCGAGCTCGAGTCGCCGCTCGCGGCTCACCTGCAGCACATCGGCGAGGGCGTCGACGATGCTCTGGGTGAAGCGCAGATCCTTGACAGGCCTCGTGATCTCGCCCCTCTCGATGAGGAACGTCCCCTCCCGAGTCATCCCGGTGATCACGGTGCGCAGCGGGTGGACGTCACGCACGTACCAGAATCGCGTGATGTAGAGCCCCCGCGAGACCGAGGCGACCATCTCCCCCGAGGGCGTGACACCGGCATCCATCGCGAGGTGACGGGGCAGGGGACCCCAGGTGTTCGGCTGCGGCAGCGAATGACCGGTCGATGTGACGCCGTCGTGCAGGGCCGTGGGGGTGTCGTACACGACCGCCGCGCACACGCCGTGATCGATCAGTGTCACCGGTCGCGTCGACACCCCCTCGTCGTCGAACGGGAAGGGGAAGATCTCGGCCGCGCGCGCGTCGTCGCGGATGGTGACGGCGTCGCTCATCAGGTGCTCGCCCATGCGCATGAAGCTCCGGTGCTCCTGCACCGCGAGCGCGCTGAATCCACCCCAGGCGAGATGCTCGAGCAGATCGGTGACCGCGTAGGGCGAGAGGATCACCTCATAGTCCCCGGGGTCGACCGGCGTCGCACCCTGGTTGCGCCGGCACGTGTCGACCACCTCGGACGCGAGTCCCGGCACGTCGAGCGCGGCGATGTCAGCCGAATGGCGCGACGCGTAGCCCCCGCCGTCGGCGCCCCGGGCAACGGCAACCAGGCTCGCCTGTGTCGACGTCGCCGACCTGCGCAGCCCGGAGCTGGTGACGATCGCCGTCGTCGTGGTGGTGGTGCTCAGCGCCCCATACGCATTGACATCGTTCCTGGCAGCAGCGTCGGTGATCACCGAGACCAGGTCGGCGCGATCCCGCGGCGTCGCAGCGTCGGTCGCCGCCGCGAACGCGACCGGTTCGTCAGCACCCCCCTGCGCCGCGGATGGCAGTGGTGACACATCCGACTCCGTGGTGACACGCCGGCTCTCCTCGGCCGCGGCGAAAGCGAGTGCAACCGCGCCGTCGCCGTGGCCCCGCACCTCCCCGACGCCGATCCGTCCACCGTCGATCAACCGCACCCGGATGTGGCGGGATCGTTCGGCGACACTCTGGTGGATCTCGTTGCCCGCAAATCGGGTGAGCTCGCTCCGCGAGTCGGCGATGATCACCTCCGCCTCGCCATGCGCGAGCGCGGTCAACGCATGATCCCCCAGGGCGAGCAACTCGTCGCCGTTCATCGCGCCGGCTCCACGCGGACATTGCGAAAGCGGCACGGCGCGGCGCCGTGGCCGACGTGCATCAGCTGCGAAGGCTGGCCCTTGCCGCAGTTCACGACGCCGAACATCCGCCACTCCGCCGGACCGGCGACCGCGTCACAGGACCCCCAGAACTCGGGGGTCTGACCGCTGTAGATGGGGTTGCGCACCAGCCGGGTGCGCCTGCCGTCCACGATCTCCCATCCGTTCTGCGTACCGAACTGGAAGTTGAGGCGGCGGTCGTCGATGCTCCAGGACCGGTTGGTCTCCAGGTACACGCCGTGCTCGGTGGTGGCGATCATCTCCTCGAGGCTGGACGTTCCCGGCTCGAGGTTGATGTTGGTCATGCGGATGATCGGCAGGCGCGACCAGCCGTCCGCGCGCATGCAGCCGTTGCTCAACTGGCCGATCGCCGCCGCGGTCTCCCGCGACGAGAGGTAGCCGGTGAAGATGCCCTGGTCGATGAGCACGGAACGCTGCGCGGCAACCCCCTCGTCGTCCCAGCCGAACGTGCCGAGCCCCGGCGCCCGCGTGGAATCCGCGGTCATGGTCACCTGCTCGCTCCCGTAGCGGAAGGTCCCGAGCAGGTCGGGCGTCAGGAACGACGTGCCCGCATAAGCCGCCTCGTGCCCGAGCACGCGGTCGAGCTCGGTCGGGTGACCGCACGATTCGTGGACCTGGAGGGCCGCCTGGGTCGCATCGAGGATGACGGTCATGCGCCCCTCGGGACATGGGGCGGCGGTCAACAGCGCGACCGCCTCCTCGGCGATGCGGCCGGCGTTCCCGGGGAGGTCGAACGCCTCGACACCCTCCCAGCCCGAGCAGATCTGATGGCGCCCGAAGCTGTTCGGAAAGCTGCGCGTCTGCACCTCGTCGTCGCTGGTGGCGGTCGCGTCGAGGCCGCCTCCGGACTCGATGATCGTCTGATCGAGCACCGACCCCTCGCTGTTCGCGAAATGGCGAATCTCGCGGACGAACTCGAGCGAGCATTCGCGGACGCGTATCTGCGGAAGGGCGGACATGGCTTCGTCGGTGCGCATGAGCAGGTTCACCTTGTCGTCGAGCGAGACGCCGAACGGGTCGCGAACCACGGGCGTCCGGAACTCACCGACCAGCGCCGGCGCGGGAGCGAGGCGAACCGGCGTGCGGTTGACTCGTGCCGACGCCCTGGCGATGCGAACCGCGTGGCGCGCGGCCTCCTCGACGGCGGCGGTGCCCAGGTCGTCGACTCCCGCGAACCCCCAGGCGCCTCCGGCGATGACCCGGATCCCGATGCCCTCATCCTCGGACAGCTCCACCGAGGCGACCACGCCGTTCTTGACGGTGATCCGCTGCACCGTGCGATTGATGACCCTGCAGTCGGCGTATGACGCTCCCGCCGCCGACGCCGCGTCGAGTGCCCGCTCGCTGAGTTGACGCACGAGGGCGGAGTATAAGGGCCGCCGTCGCGCCGAACGTTGCGTCTAGCCGGCGCAGTTCCCCGCCGTGCAGTACCACGCCGCGGTGTCGTAATCCGGGACGAGGTCGTTCTGCTGCACACCGAACAGGCTCGACGAGTACGTGTTGACAATGACCTGCTGGTACAGCGGGATGGCCGGGAGCAGGGTTGCCAGGCGCTGATCCGCAAGCGCGTAATCGTGCGCACGCGCGCTGAGATCGGCCGTGGCGCGCGCTTGATCCAGGTCGGTGTCGAGCTGGGAATCGTTGAGGCCGCTGAAGTTCGTCCCCACACCGAGGTTCGCGCCGGACGGGATCGCGTCCTCGTTCAGACAGGCTCCTCCACAATCGCCGTGCCAGGTCGACGAGTAGGTGTCGGGCTCACCGGGAAGGCCGAGACCGACGGTCAAGAGCGCCATGTCGAAGGCATGGGTTGCGAGCGGGCCGCCGGCGGCGAAGGCGGCGAAGAACCTCGCCGCCGGAACGTTCGGCTCGAACGCCGCCGGCACGTTGATGCCAATATTGGCTAGATCGCTGCGGATCATCGACTCCACCGTGACCCGGACCGGATCGTCGCTGGTGGTTCCAAGGGTGATGACGATGCAGGTGCCGTCCTTGAGGGCTCGGAAGTCCTGTCCGTCGGGTCCGGTACCGCACTTGGCATTGCGGACGTCGCCGGCCGTGTCCAGCATCGAGTTCGCCGATGCCGGGTCGTAGGCGGAGGTCGCGATGCCCGCGGCGTCGAGGTAGCTCGCGCCGAGGTTCATCCAGGAGTCGGGCGGCACCGTCGTGATTCCGGGTGCAACCGCCTTGATGATCCCTTCGCGATCGATGCCGAGCAGGATTGCCTTGCGGATCGTGGCGTCGGCGGTGTCCTCGTTCTCGAGAGCCGCCGGGTTGTCGCACAGGCCGCCGTCTCCCGCGCAGAGGTTGAACATGACCACCTCGGCGCCGGAGCCCGCCACCGGATCGACCGTGAACGGCGCCGAGTGCGCGTGCACAGCGGCGTCGAGGGCCGGGAGCGCCGCCAGCCCGAGGTCGAGCCCCACCTCGACCGCACCGGAACGGACGTCCTTCTCCTCGGTCGCCAGGTCGGGCTCGATCCGGTACACGATCTTGTCGAGGTGCGCGAGCGCCGCCTGGTTCCAGTAGTCGGGATTGCGCACCAGCACCACCTGGGAGCCCGGCGTGTCGCTGGCCATCACGAAGGGCCCGGTGCCGTCGAGCGCGGTTGTGAGCGACGCGGTTCCCCTGAAGGCCGCCGGGTTGCCGGAGCCCCGGGTGAGGTCGAGGCTCGTCGGGCTCGACGCGAGGTTGCCCCCGGCGGCGAGGAGCGGGTCGAGCACCGACGCCGGGAGGATCCCGTCGACCCCGCTGCCCAGAGCGAGGTACGGGCCGTACCGGGACTTGAAGTCGACCACCGCCGTGGAGCGGTCCAGCTCGGTGCACTTGATCACCTGGTTCCATCCGGTCGTCGAAGCGAGCGGCGTGGGACTGGGTTTGCCCGCCGCGCCGTAGGCGAGCCAGTGCAGCTCGAACGTGTCGCAGACGTCGTGCGACGTCAGGTCGGTGCCGTCGTCCCAGCGCACGCCCTGCCTGAGATGCCAGGTCACGCACATCGCCGCGGCGGTGTCGGCGCAGCCGCTGGTCAGCACGCCCCCGTCGGAAATGGTCGGGACCGTCGTCGCGAGGTCGGGAGCCCAGTAGTCGGCCTCAGAGGTTGCAGCCGCCGTCTGGCTGGCCGGGCGATACCACAGCAACCCCTCCTCGACCGGCGCCGCGATGACGTCGGCGAAGGGGAGCTGCCCCACGATGCCGTCGTCGAGGAGCGTGGTGGGAGCCTGCCAGACGCCGATCGTCAGGGTGCCGCCCCGAGAGGCGGTGCCGCCGGGAACGCTCGTCGGGGTTTTCGCGGGCGGCGTCGAGCTGCACCCGGAGATCACGACGGCCATCAGCGCGACCAGTGACGTGGCCGCACGCCACCGCGGACGGCTCCAGTGCATGGGTCGGGGGTCCGCGAGAGACACGAGCGTGCATTGTGCCCCGCCCGTATAGTGGAACAGGAGTGCTCGACGGGCTGATGGGGATATTCGCGGCAACGACGGGAACTGGAGACATGCCATGAGGATCGGCCGCGGGAGGCGTCCGCGAAGGCGTGACCCGAGACGGCGATTTCGCAATCGACTGCTCCTGGGCATGGTCGGTGTCGCGTTGCTGCCATTGGTCGCATTCGCCGTGCTGGCCGCGCTCGAGCTCGACACGATTGCCAAGAGCACCGCGAACGCGACCGAGACGGCGATCCTCGAGCACCAGCAGACACTCGCCGATTCGGCGCTCGACAGCCGCGCCGCCGCCCTCGACTCCAGCCTGAGCCAGATCGATGCAGCGGTCCAGGAGGGTCTGGGCGGTGCGCTCGCCAGGGCGCTCGAGGCGCTCCCCGCGAAAGCGACATTCCCGACGCCGGCGCTCACGCCGCTGGGCACCAGCACCTTCGGCACCATCTCGAACGACGGGAGCACGCTCATCATGCCGTTGGCCGGCACGGCTGACGGGCGCTTCGCCAAGGCGACGGGAGAAACCGCGGTGGTCGCGGAGGTCACCGCGATCCTCAAGGACACCGGCATCAGCACGGTGTGGTTCCAGGATCCGAAGACCGGAGCGATCAGAGCGTATCCGGCGTTCAAAGTCGCGAGTGTCCTTTCGGGAACCGGCACCCACGAACCCGGTTCGGGGACCCATACGTACGACCCGGTGGGCCGCGCCGACATCCTGGCCGGCTCAGAGGGCGGGATTCCCGCCGCCACCGCACCCAACGTCTGGATCCAGCAGGGTGCCCCGGGGCGGAGCGAGGATGGACCGTTCTGGACGGATCCCTACCCGCTGCTCGAGGACGGCTCGACGGGGGTCAGCGCCTGGTACCAGGACCCGTCATCCATCCAGGTCGGAGTCGATGTGACCGCCCAAACGCTGCAGAAGCTCATCGCCACCTCCCTGGTCACGGTCACCCCGGCGGCCACAGACCCGATGCTCGTCAGCGCGACCGGATGGCTGCTCTACAGCGCTCAGCAGGCCTCCGCTGACTTCCCGGCCGCCGTGCCGAACTCGGTGTTCACACCCCCGCAGTCCGGGCTGCTCAAATCGCTGCGCCACATGGAGGCGACCGGCGCCATGCCGGACACGCCGCTCACCGTCAACGTCGACAAGGCGAGCACGGACATCTTCACGGCCCCGGTGTACACCGCTCACTGGATCGTTCTCAACCCTGTGGCGGTGAGCGCGATGGAGCCGAATCTCGGCGCCCTGACGCTCGGTGTGAACGACAGCGTCCACCGGCTGTTCCCGGTGACCGTGCTGCCCGTGCTGATCCTGCTGGTCGGCCTGGCCTTCATCGCGACGACGCTGCTGTCCCGGCGGATGTACCTCCCGGTGCAGGCACTCACCGACCACGCGGTGCTCGAGGAGCGCACCCGTCTGGCACGGGAGATCCACGACACGCTGGCGCAGCAGCTGACCGGGATCGTGCTGGAGCTCGAAGCCGCCGACACGCTGCTGAATCGAGGCTCCGAAGGTCGGGCCAGATCGTCGGTCGAAAAGGCTCGTGAGCTCGCTCGCGGGGCACTGCAGGAGGCGCGACGGTCGGTGTGGAACCTCCGGCCGGCGCCCCTCTCGGCGACCGGCGTCGTCGCCGCGATCGGCCACGAGGTGGAAGCCTGGGAGGAGCGCACGGGCATCCCCGCGCGTTTCCGGGCGCGTGCCGTGCCCCATCACCCGCCGCTCTCGCCCACGGCCGAGGTGGCGCTCCTCCGCATCGGGCAGGAGGCGCTTTCCAACGCGGCCCGGCACGGCAAGCCCGAGCACGTCGACGTGGAGTTGCGAGCCCATGCCCACGAGCTGATCCTCTCGATCCATGATGACGGCATCGGATTCGACCCCTCCGCGAGCGCGCCGCGAGATGACTGCTTCGGCCTGGACGGCATGGCGGAACGAGCGCGCAGCGCCGGCGGCACGCTGACCGTCGCGAGCGCTCCGGGGCACGGGACCACGGTCACGACCCGGCTCCCCTTCACCGAGGCCTTGCCCGAAGCGGTCAGCGCATGATCAGCGTCCTCGTCGCGGACGATCATCCGGTGGTCCGGGACGGTCTGTGCACCATGCTCGAACTCGAACCGGACATCAAGGTGGTGGGCAGGGCTTCGGACGGTGCGGAGGCCGTCGAGCAGGCGCGCAGGACTCACCCGGATGTGATCCTCCTCGACGTCCAGATGCCGGTCATGGACGGCATCGAGGCGCTCCGGAAGATCCGCGCCCGCGACCCGGAGGCGCGGGTCATCGTCCTGACCACGTATCGCAACGAGGACTACATCTTTCCCTCGCTCAAGGCCGGGGCACTCGGGTACCTCCTCAAGGACGCGACTCGCGAGGAGCTCGCCGGAGCCATCCGGGCTGTCGCGGCCGGCGAGTCGCTCCTCGATCCGCAACTGGTGAGCGCCGCGGCCGAGCACATGCCGTCCATCACGCGGCGCGAACGGGACGTGCTGCGCCTGATGGCGGACGGCAAGAACAATGCGGAGATCGCCGTGCAGCTCTTTCTCAGCGAGAACACGGTGAAGACCCATGTGAGCAACATCCTCGAGAAGCTCGGCTGCAAGGACCGCGCCGCCGCCGTGCTCCTGGCCTGGAGACGCCACATCATCTAGGCACCCATAGACTGTCCCGGCAATGGAATCTGTCGGCGTCGGGTTGCTGGGGCTTGGCACGGTGGGCACGGCGGTGGCCAGACGTCTCATCGACCAATGGGAGTTGCTCGGCGAGCGTGCCGGCGCGACACCGGTGCTCCGCTGCGTGGCCGTGCGCGACGGATCTCGATCCCGAAGCATCGACCTGAAGAACGTCACGCTGCTCACCGACGCGCAGGCGGTGGTCGCCGATCCGGCGGTCGCGATCGTCGTCGAGGTGATGGGTGGGACCGACCCCGCGACGGCCTTGATCGAGTCCGCGCTGCGCGCCGGCAAGACGGTGGTGACCGCCAACAAGGCCGTCATCGCCGCGGACGGCCCTCGCCTGACCGCGCTTGCCGGCGAGCACGGCGCCCACCTCCACTACGAGGCCAGCGTCGGTGCGGGACTGCCGATCGTCGGGCTCCTGCAGGGGAGCCTGCTCGGTGATCGCATCACCGCGCTCGATTGCGTGATCAACGGCACGACCAACGTCATCCTCACGCGGATGCGCGCGGCTGGAGTCAGCTTCGAGACGGCGCTCGCCGATGCGCAGCGTCGTGGGTTCGCCGAAGCGGATCCATCGCTCGACGTCGACGGCTGGGATGCCGTCCACAAGCTCGTGATCCTGTCCCGGCTCGCCTTCGGCGTCCACGTCGCGCCCGAGGCGGTGGACCGCGCCGGCATCCGCGACGTCGCCGGGGATGACGTCGCAGCGCTCGCGCAGCTCGGCTATCACGTCCGACTCCTCGCGCACGCCGAACGCGCTCCCAACGGGGCGGTCCGCCTCAGCGTCCGGCCCACCGCGGTCGGAGCCGGCCACCGGCTGCACGATGTCGATGATGCTGACAACGCTGTCATCATCTCGAGCGACCTCGCGGGGACGATGACGCTCCGCGGTGCCGGGGCCGGCGGCGCGTCCACTGCGAGCGCCGTGGTGAGCGACGTGGTCACAGCCGTCCGCACGCGGGGGGCTCACGGTGTGCCCGCGGGCACGCTGCCGGCCGCTCCCGTCATGCTCGGCGACGAGGACGTGGATGTCGCCGGCTACGTGCGCGTTCGACTCTCCTCTGAGACGGACGCGCGTGCCCTGGTTCTCCAGACGCTCGAGGACAGAGGCGTCGCGGTCGATGCGGCGTTCGACCTGCCCAGCGCCGAGGTGGCCGTCCTCACCGGCGTGGCGCCGCGGGCCGTCCATGACCGTGCCCTCGAAACGCTCGACACGCTCACCTCCGTCGACCGGATCCTCGGCGCCCTCGACCGGGTCGAGGCGTCGGGCGGCGCCGCGTGAGCAGCCGCGCGCGGGGCGTTATCGCCCGCTGGTCCGACCGCCTCGCGCTCGCGCCGGCGGCGCCCCGCATCAGTCTCGGTGAAGGCGACACGCCATGCGTCGAGTCATTGAAGATCGGCCCTTCGCTCGGTCTCGCCTCGCTGCATTTCAAGCTCGAGGGGCTGAACCCGACCGGCTCGTTCAAGGACCGAGGCATGGTGGTGGCGGTCGCGGCCGCACTGCACGAGGGCAGCCGGGCGATCATCTGCGCTTCGACCGGGAACACCAGCGCGTCGGCGGCCGCGTACGGTGCGCGGTTCGGTCTTCGCACCGTCGTGGTGGTGCCGCATGGGCATGTCGCGTCGGGGAAGCTGGTGCAGGCGCGCGTGCACGGCGCGACGGTGGTGAGCATCCAGGGGGGGTTCGACGTCGCCCTGCAGATCGTTCGCGAGCTCTGCGAGCACCACCCGGTGACCCTCGTCAACAGCGTCAATCCGTATCGAATCGAGGGCCAGAAGACCGCGGCCTTCGAGATCGTCGACGAGCTCGGTGACGCTCCCGACGTGCTGGCGCTCCCGGTCGGCAACGCGGGCAACATCACCGCTTACTGGCGCGGTTTTCGCGAGGAGCACCGCGACGGACGAACGAGCCGCCTGCCGCGGATGTTCGGCGGGCAGGCGGCCGGGGCGGCGCCTCTCGTGCTCGGACGACCAGTCGACAACCCCCAGACGGTGGCCACGGCGATACGGATCGGCAACCCGGCGTCATGGCGGGGCGCGATCGAGGCTCGCGACCAGTCCGAGGGGATGATCGCGTCGGTGGAAGACGACACCATCCTCGATGCGCAGCGACGGCTCGCGAACCTCGAGGGGATCTTCTGCGAGCCAGCCTCGGCGGCTTCACTCGCGGTCCTGGAGCGAGCGATCGCGGAAGGGGCCGTCGCGCCGGGAACGCACGCCGTCTGCGTGCTCACCGGCAACGGGTTGAAGGATCCCGGCGCCGTCGAAGCCGCCTTCACGCCGATCCTGGAGATCCCCGCCCACATAAGCGCACTGGCGCGCGCCCTCGAGGTCTGAGCGGAGCGTGCGGGTCCGTGTCACCGTTCCCGCCAGCGTCGCGAACCTTGGGCCGGGGTTCGACATCCTCGCGCTCGCGCTGCATCTCCAGAACACCGTCCGTGCCGAGGAGCGCACCGGGGATCTGGCCATCGACCCGGGTCCGGATGCTCCCGACGAGCTGCGGGATCCGGCGCAGAACCTCGTGACGCGTGCATACGCGCGCACCTGCGCCGAGCTGGGCGTCGCCACCACGGGGGTGCACTTCACGTGCGTCAACAACATCCCGATCGGGCGGGGCATGGGGTCGAGCGCCGCCGCGGCGCTCTCCGGAGTGCTCATCGCTTCCGCACTGCACCACGCCCCCTGGGACGAGCACGACGTGCTCGACCGCGCCGCGGCGCTGGAGGGCCACGGCGACAACGTGGCCGCCGCGCTGCTCGGCGGTCTCGCAATCTGCTCGCCGGGCACGCGCGCTGTGCAAATGCCGGTCTCCGACGAGCTTCGAGCCGTGCTGTTCATCCCCGAGCATCCCTTCACGACCGCCGAGGCGCGCAACGTGGTGCCCGAGCAATTCAGCCGCGGCGACGCCATCTTCAACGCCAGCCGCTGCGCGTTGCTCGTCCGTGCCCTTGCCGTCGGCGACCATGCCGGCCTCCGCGTGGCGATGCAGGACCGGTGGCACCAGGATGCCCGCTTCGCGCTCATGCCCGGAGCCAGGCAGACGGTGGACGCCGCCATCGCCGCGGGCGCTTCGGGCGCCGCGCTTGCCGGGGCAGGGCCGTCGGTCATCGCGCTGACTCCGCTGGACCCACAGCCGATCGGGGACGCCATGGCGCTCGCCGCGCGGTCCGCGGGCGTCGCGGGACAGATCATGCATCTCTCGCCGCAGAACTACGGCACCCGCGTGGACGTGTCCGCATGACCCGCGTCGTCCAGAAATACGGTGGGTCGAGCGTCGCGACGCCCATGAAACTCCGCCGTGTCGCACGCCGCATCCGCGAGTCATTGCAGGCCGGCATGGAGGTCGTCGTGGTGGTGAGCGCGATGGGCGACACCACCGACGAACTCATCGCGCTCGCGCATCGCGTCACCGCCGATCCGCCCTCCCGGGAGATGGACATGCTCCTGAGCAGCGGCGAGACGATCACCGCACCCCTGCTCGCCATGGCCCTCCACGCCGGCGGCACGCCCGCGATCTCGCTCACGGGCGCGCAGGCGGGCATCCGGACCAGCCGCGCGCACCGGACGGCGCGCATCGTCGACATCGTCCCGCAGCGCGTGATCGACGAGCTGGCTCGTGGCAACGTCGTCGTCGTCGCCGGATTCCAGGGTGCGACCGAGGACATGGACGTCACCACCCTCGGGCGCGGCGGCTCCGACACCACCGCGGTCGCCCTTGCGGTTGCGATCCGCGCCGATCGCTGCGAGATCTTCACCGACGTGCCGGGCGTGCACACGGCCGACCCGCGGATCGTTCCCGGCGCGCGGGTGATCGAGGCGATCGACTACGACGAGATGCTCGAGCTCGCGTCGGCGGGAGCGCGGGTGATGCACCCGCGCGCCGTCGAGATCGGCGAGGCATACGCGATGGAGATCCGCGTCCGATCCACGTTCGACAGCGAACCGGGGACAATCATCGCGAAGCAGAGCAGGATGGAAATACGCCAGAAGGTGCGCGCCATCGCGCACGAGACCGATGTCGCCAAGGTGACGATCCTTCGCGTGCCCGACCAGCCGGGCGTGGCCGCATCGATCTTCGGCCCCTTCGGTGACGCCGGTATCGACATCGACATCGTGCTCCAGAACGTCAGCCACGACGGCACCACCGACCTGAGCTTCACCATCGCCGAGTCGCACCTGCCGAAGGCGCGCCGGATGCTCGCGGCCGTTGCAAAGAGCGTGCATGCGCAGGGATACACGGCCACGGCGGGCATCGCCAAGGTCACCGTCATCGGCAGCGGGCTGCGCGGGACACCCGGGATCTACGCGAAGATCTTCCGAGCACTCGCCGATGCGGGCATCAACATCCAGATGATCGCCACCAGCGAGATCCACGTGACCTGCATCATCGACCGCCCGCGCGTGCGCGACGCGGTCCGCGCCCTGCACACCGCGTTCGAGCTGGAAAGGATTTGAGCCTCAGTGTCGGCATCGTCGGGTTGCCGAACGCCGGGAAGTCGACCCTCTTCAACGCCATGACCCAGGCCGGCGCGGCGGTCGGCAACTATCCGTTCACGACCATCGAGCCGAACACGGGGGTCGTGCCCGTCCCCGATTCGCGGCTCGACAGGCTCGCGGAGCTGTTCCGCCCGCCCAAGGTCATCCCGGCGACGGTCACCTTCACCGACATCGCGGGGCTGGTCCGCGGCGCGAGCCGGGGCGAGGGGCTCGGCAACCGTTTCCTCGGCCACATCCGCGAAGCCGACGCGACCGCGCTCGTCGTGCGAGCCTTCGAGGATCCGGACGTCACCCACGTCGAGGGCGGGGTCGATCCCGTGCGGGACATCGACGTGCTCGAGCTGGAGCTGCAGCTCGCCGACCTCGAGACGGTGACCAAGCGACTCGAGCGCACGGAGAGAACCGCGCGCCTGCAGAAGGAGAAGGAGCCGGACCTGATCGCGCTCCTGCATCGCGTCCAGGAGCACCTCGATCAGGGCAAGCCGGTGCGCACGATGTCGCTCACCGCAGAGGAGCAGTCGATGCTGCGCGAGTTCTGGCTGCTCACCGGCAAACCGCTCATGGTCGTCGTCAACGTCGCGGAGGCGGCGGCGCAGTCTCCCGTCCCGAAGGAGGTCGTCGAGCGCGCGTCAGTCGCCGGCGGCGAAGCCATCGCGGTCTCGGCGCGTATCGAGAACGACATCGCCGAGCTTGACACCGACGACCGCGCGACGTTCCTGCACGACCTCGGTCTCGAGGAGCCCGGCCTCTACCGCGTGGCACGCAGCGCCTATCGCCTGCTCCGGCTGATCACCTTCTTCACGGCGGGCGAAACCGAGGTGCGCGCCTGGAACCTTCGCGAGGGGGAGACCGCGCTCGATGCGGCGGCGAGCATCCACACCGACATCGCGCGCGGTTTCATCCGCGCGGAGGTGACCGGTGCCGAGGAGCTGCTCGACGCCGGTTCGTATGCGGTGCTTCGTGAGCGAGGCAAGCAACGCCTCGAGGGTCGCGACTATGTCATGCGCGACGGCGACGTCATCCACGTCCGCTTCAATGTCTGATGCCGTGAGCGTCGAAGCCGGAACCCGCCTCGCGCTGATCATCGACGCTCCCGCTCCGGGCGAGGAGAACATGCGTCGCGACCTCGCGCTTCTCGACGCATGTGCGCGCGGTGAGACGGCCGGCGCCGTGCGCCTCTATGGGTTTCGCCCCGCGTGCCTCAGCCTCGGCAGGATGCAATCCATCGATGACGTGGATCTCGACGCATGCGCTCGCGACGGCGTCGATGTGGTGCGTCGCCCGAGCGGTGGGCGCGCGGTGCTCCACGACCAGGAGGTGACCTACTCGGTCGTGTGCAGGTCGACCGATCCCATCTTCGGCGGCCGGGTCCTCGAATCCTGCTCGCGAATCCACGAGGCGGTCGCCGCCGGCCTGGAGACGCTTGGCGTGCGCACCATTCCTCGCGCGCTGCCCGCCAACATCCGCCGCGACGCGCGAGAGGGCGCGGCGGTCGCCGACTGCTTCGCGCGGCCCGCGGCGCACGAGTTGCTCGACGATCACGGCCGGAAGCTGGTGGGGAGCGCCCAGGCGCGGCGGGCGGGTGCGCTGCTCCAGCACGGGTCGGTGCTGCTCGAGCCCCCGCGAGCTGCCGGGTACCTTCGCGGAGCCATCGCACCGAGCCTGGGGGGCGTCGGGGTGCGCGAGTTGCTGGGCCGGGACGTGAGCCGGGAGGAGCTCGTCGACGCTCTTGCCGCGGGGTTCAGGCTCGCTCTGGAGCGTTCGTAGCGCGCCCCGCGTGGTCGAAGCGTGCGTGGTGCTCGGTCAGGAGGTCGGCACCGTAGTCACCGCCGTTCGGCGTGCGAATGATGGTGTGGATGTGATGCCGCGAGGGCTCGGGATTGTCGAACGCCACACCCGGAAGATGCTCGAACTCGATGAGGACGACGGGGCTGTGCAGACGGTAGTAGAACGAATCGGTCGGACCGGTGCCGCCCATCCAGGCGAACCAGGTCTCATCGAGATGCCCGGCAACCTCGTCCATCCTCACTGATGCGTAGCCGTCGCTCGCCCACCCGACGTAGGCCCTGATCGCATCCGCCAGTCTGGCCCGCTGTGCGTCCGAGAAACCGTCGGCTCGGATACCGCGGTACGGGACCACCGCATTGTCGCGGAATGCACCGGTCTGCGTCAGGTTGTCGACCGGATGGCGCAGGTGGGGTGGGATCGCACCCGGCATGATCGAGGCGTACTGGATCGCAACCTGTTGCTGCGTCGAGCGAACGGATCAGATCGAGGCCGGCACGCTTCTCGACATCGAGCACTCGAATTCCGGCGAAACGACCGGCTCGTCCTTCGCAGGGTTCGGAACCCATGAACATCGGAGTCATCGCCATTTCGTTACCGACGACGACGCAATTGATCGCCAGATGGTGCCCGTCGAATTGGAATCCCCACGGCGCATCCGCAGCAGGCACGCCGAAGAAGGACACGAAATACGGCCACTCCCCGTAGTCATCCGCCCGTCCGGTCAGCTCGGCAAGCAGATCATTGAGGCGCATGATGTCGCGTGCCTGCGCATAGCCACGGCTCGACAGGGTGACGCGGAGCAGGTCGAGGAATGCGTTCCGGGCAACGGTCGACAGCTCCTCGAGCATGACCCCGTGCCGGTACACGTTGATGTGCGGATTGAACCACGCCCGCCATTGGTTCGAGTCGAACGGGAAGCTCAAGCGCGAGCGCGTCGGTGTATCCAGCGATTCCAGAACCCCCCCTGCCGCCTCCCGGATCGCTGCGGTCGCGATCCCTGTCCGAACCCGGTCGCGTGCTGCCACGACCCCATCGGTCGTGACACCGCGAAATGGTTCCGCAAGCATTGCATCGTTCTCCGCGAGAAACGCCCCGAAGAACTGAGCCACTTCCGGAATCTCTCGCACCGGCGATCGCGCCGAGATCGACATGCCCTCGCGAACCCCGAACTCGGTCCAGTCGCTCATCAGCTCTCTCCGTTTCGCTCAACCGTGCAAATCGGAACCGAGAGATTCGGTCGCGAAAAGCGATAGGCGAAGGTTAGGGATCCACGAGGCAGGCGGCAAGGGCTGATCGGGCCAAAGAAGCTAACTGGTCCCAGCATTCCGCGCTTCGCCAGGAGACTCGGCCCGCTCGCCATCCCGGAGAGCCGCGTCGAGCACTGAGCCACCAGCCAGGTACAAACCGAGATGGGTGCTACCCGGCGTCGACTGATATTGAGATCGTCGAAATGGCGTGTTGCCGCGGCTCTGTGCGATGCACAACGTCAGCGTTGAATACCCCCGCATGATGTGCTAGCGTTCCGCGCAGGCCACAAGATGTAGGGCTGCACCCCTTACCTCTTCGGCTCGTCGGGCAGCGGGCGCCGGGCTCTTTCACCGCTCAGGCCATGGCTCCGATCGTGGCCCCTCTCATCCGGAGGCCCGCTGCCTGCCCCTTTGCCCTACTCTCGGCGCCCGCTCGGGTTCTTCGACCTCGGGTCTGGCCCTCACCCCCCTGATACGCTTCGGTGAGTTCATGGCCAAGAAGACCCGAAAGCAGAAGCAGCGCGCCACCGCGCGACGCCCGGCGGCGCAGGCGCAAACCGCTCCGGCCACGGCCGCCCGCCCGTCGACGGCAGCCACGCCCGCGGCCCCGCGCTCCGCGCCACCTCGCGTGCTCCCCGAAACGATCCTGCCGCTGCCGGGGACCGAGCTCGAGATCGAGTCCGAGGAGGTCGAGGACGGCGCCACGGACAACGAGGCCGTGGCCGTCGCCACCGACACGTTCGCGCGCCGGCGAGTGCAGCGGGTCAACCCGTCAGCCCAGCCCCGTCAGATCAGGGGGCAGGCCACGGCCGCCGCGCTCTTCCAGCCGCTCGACAGCGAGGAGGCCGCCATCCCGTTTGACCGCGTCCCCTACGTGCCACGCGACCTGCGACGCGTGGCGATCATGGCCGCGCTGATGGTCGTGCTCATCCTCATCGCGGCCTTCGTGGTGACACGAATCAATCCGTGAGCAGCGAGACACGCGCGTGCGAGTGATCCTCTACACAGGCAAGGGTGGCGTCGGCAAGACGACGGTGGCGGCTGCGACCGCCGTCAAGTGCGCGAGCCTCGGTCTCAAGACCCTGGTCATCAGCACCGATGCGGCCCACAGCCTCGGCGACAGTGTCGACCAGGAGATCGGGGATCTGCCGACCGAGCTGGCGCCGAACCTCTGGGGCCAGGAGGTCAACGCGCTGCACGAGCTGGAGGAGCACTGGGACCGCATCCACATCTACCTCTCCTCGCTGTTCGCGTCCCAGGGCGTCGACGACATCGTCGCCGAGGAGATGGCATCGCCTCCAGGCATGGAGGAGGTCGCCAGCCTCATGTGGATCAAGAAGCACAAGCGCGAAGGCAAGTTCGACGTGCTCATCGTGGATTGCGCACCGACCGGCGAGACACTGCAGCTGCTCGCGTTCCCCGATGTCGCCAAGTGGTATCTCGACCGCATCTTCCCGATCCACCGGATGATGAACAAGGTCGCGCGCCCGGTGATGCAACCGTTCATCAGCATCCCGCTGCCGAGCGACGAGATCTTCAGCAATGTCAAGGATCTCCTCCTCGACCTCGAGGGAATGAAGAAGATCCTCGGCGATCCCAAGGTGTGCACCACACGGATCGTGCTCAACCTCGAGAAGATGGTCGTCAAGGAGGCGCAGCGAGCCTTCACGTACCTGAGCCTCTACGACTACCTCACCGACCTGGTGGTGGTGAACCGCGTCCTGCCCCCGGAGGTGACCGACAGCTACTTCGACTCCTGGCGCGAGGCGCAGCAGCGGTACGCGGTGATGGTGGACACGGCGTTCTCACCGATCCCCACGTTGCAGACGAAGCTGTTCGACCACGAGATCGTCGGCCTCGACGCGCTCGCGGAGATGGGGGAGTCGATCTACGGAGACCGTGACCCCTCGCAGATCTTCTATCACGCCGTGCCTCAGCGCATCCACAAGGTCGGCAACAACTACGAGCTCTCGCTCCACCTGCCGTTCGTCGGCAAGGAGGACGTGGACATCAAGCATCGTGAGGGCGAGCTGTTCGTCAGCGTCGGGCCGTACAAGCGCGAGATCTCCCTGCCGCGAGTGCTCAACGGCAAGCAGGTCACCAAGGGGCGTCTCGACCAGGGGATGCTCCTGGTCACGTTCTCGGATCGCAAGAAGTGACCGAGGCGTGTCGCGTCTGCCCATCACGAATCGTCGATGAGGCATCGCGAATCCTCGGGACGTCGTTCAGCGATATCATCCCGCCGGAGGCGCAGCGTCACCTCCTCATCGCGCAGCGCGAGCTGCTGCTCGCCCTGGCGGCGACGATCGAGCATCACACCCAGCAACAGCCGGCATCCACCGAGTCTCCGACCAGCGGCCGGAGACGCTCACGGAACGGAACAGAGCGCTCGCGGCGGCCGTCGCGGGTCGAGCTCGAATAGCCGCGCGGGGTGACCAGCCCCGGCACCTACCTGGCGATCGTTCTCTACACATTGCCGGGGTTCCTGTTCGGATCGGTGATCCACGAGCTCAGCCACGCGGCGATCGCGTTGCGCTGCGGCGA
>DAIQQM010000008.1:0-34948 GCA_036786805.1 Candidatus Dormiibacterota bacterium
AGCTCCAGGACGGACCACTCGCCGTCGGCGGGCCGGGTGCGCAGATGATCACCGGACGCAGCCACGATGCGACGGAGCGCAGCCGATGTCGCCGCCTGCACCTCGGCAGGATCGTCGTCGCCGACGAGGTTGATGAGCATGCTCTGGTACGCCTGCGGACTCTGGACGGGATCGACGGCGGTGCTCATCTCGGACCTCCATGTGACCGGCACAACTGCGGCCCATCCTCGCACCTTCATTCCCGGCGATGTCTCGACGCCCCGGAGCAACGCGACGCGCGGTGGCTTACCCGGATAATCGGCGCGTGGTTCACGTCTTGCACGCCTCGCTCCGATGAAGGTCGGCGTCGTCGGGATCGGGAAGATGGGGCGGCCGATTGCGGATCGGCTGATCACCGCGGGACACGACGTCGCCATCTGCAGCCGCTCCGAGAACGCCGGGATGCAGGCCCTGCGAGCGAGAGGCGCAACCGTCCACGCATCGCCCGCCCAACTGGCGACCGCGTGCGAGGTCGTTCTGACCGCGCTCCCCACCGAGGACTCGGTTCTGCAGGTGTACGCGCAGATGGCCGATGTCGCGACGAGCGGTCAGGTGTACGCCGATCATTCGACGGTGAGCCCGGCGCTCAACCGGCACTGCGCGGAGATGCTCGCGCCGCGGGGCGCGTCATTCGTCGACGCGCCCGTCTCGGGTGGACCGGCTGGAGCCGAGAACGGCACGCTCACCGTCATGGTCGGCGGGGACGTCGAGACATTCGACCGGATCAGCCCGGTCTTCGAGGCGTTCGGCGCCAAGATCCGCCTGTGCGGCTCGGTCGGCGCCGGCCAGGCGATCAAGCTCGTCAACCAGTACCTGGTCGCCGTCCACACCATGGCGGCGTCGGAGGCGGCCGCGTTCGCCGTGCGACTCGGCGCCGACCTCACCACCGTCCAGGACGTCATCGGGACGTCGTTCGGCAGTTCCGCGATGCTGCTGCGCAACCTGCCCCGCTTCGCGGCTCGCGACTTCAGCCCGGCAACCCCGATCGGGTTGATCGCCAAGGACCTTTCGATCATCCATTCGGAGGCAATGGACGCGGGCGTGCCGCTCTTCCTCGGCGGGCTCGTCGAGCAGTGCTATCTCGAGGCGAAGGCACGCGGTTGGGCCGGCGAGGACATGGCCGCGCTGGTGAAATTCTGGGATCGCGAGACGGCGTCGCCCGCACCCGACCAGACCCGCTGACAATGCCCCGTTTCGCTGCGAACCTCTCCATGCTCTGGCAGGATCTCGATCCCTTCGAGCGGTTCCAGGCCGCGGCGACGGCCGGGTTCACGCACGTCGAGATGCTCTTTCCGCACGAGCTCGACGCCGATCGCCTCGCCTCAACGCTCGAGCGCCTCGGGCTCCGGATGGTCGTCTTCGACCCTGCCGCCGGGAACTGGGTGGGCGGAGAGCGGGGCCTGCTCGCGCTCCCCGGGCGTGAAGCCGAGTACATCGCGACCGTGCGCGACGCGATCGCGCTCGCGAACCGGATCGGCACGACACGGCTGAACGGACTGGTCGGCATTCCGCCTGCCGGCGTGAGTGATGACCAGGCTCGGCAGACCGCCGTCGCGAACCTCGTTCGCGCTGCCCCCCTGGTGCGAGACGCGGGTATCACGATGCTCGTCGAGGCCATCAACAACGTCGACATGCCGGGATACTGGGCGAGCACGGTTGCGACGGCCGCCCAACTCGTGCAGATGGTGAATCACCCGAACGTGAGGCTGCAACTCGACCAGTATCACGCGGCGATGGCCGGTGAGGATCCGCTCGAGTGCCTGCGGACCTACCGTCCGCTCATCGCACACGTTCAGATCGCCGACGTCCCCGGGCGGCATGAGCCGGGCACGGGTGCGCAGCCCATCGGCGCTTTCCTCCGCGAGCTCGACCGCCTCGAGTACGACGGGTTCGTCGGGCTCGAATATCGCCCGCTCGTGGACACGGCGTCCAGCCTCGAATGGATGCGCACCGTCGATCCCGCCGATCGTTAGCCGGGGTGCATCGAGCCGGCACCGTCGTTGACGGCTGCGATCGCCCGCGCCGCGGCCCTGCGCAGAAGCGCTCTCGTATGCCGCATCGGATCGACGTCGGGGTCGACGTCGGCGAGCGAGAGCGCAGCCGAGAACAGCTGCGGCAGCGGATCCAGCACAACACCCGCGATCGCGACGCACGGGAGCCCACGCAGCGACGCCCTGATGGCAACCTCGGCCGGGGCCTTGCCGGTCGGCGTCTGATTGTCGAGACGGCCCTCGCCGGTGATGGCCATGGTCGCGGCATCCAGCCCGGCGTCGAGACCGATGAGGTCGCAGACGAGCCGCGCTCCCGGGACCAGGCGCGCGCCGGCGAGGGCGAGCCCGAAGCCGCACCCGCCCGCGGCGCCCGATCCCGGGAGCGACGCAACATCGCCACGAGCTGAGGGCGCGAGCCCGGCGAATCGCGTCAGCGCCCGCTCGAGGCGCATGACATCCGCGTGGCCGGCGCCCTTTTGCGGCGCGAACATCCGGGCAGCCCCGTCCGGACCCAGCAGCGGGCTGCGAATGTCGCACGCGACGTCGATCGAGCAGTCCGCGAGGCGCCGCATGACGGGCGAGACGTCGACCGTCGCGACGTCCTCGAGCCCCGCGCCACCGGGTGCGATCTCCCGTCCACGCGAATCAGCCACGCGAGCGCCGAGGGCCTGGAGCAATCCGGCGCCGCCATCGGTGCAGGCACTGCCGCCGACCCCCACGACGATGCTCCGCGCTCCGGCTTCGAGTGCGATCCGGATGAGCTCTCCGGTGCCACGCGACGTGGCGTGGAGCGGGTCGAGAGCATCGAGGTCGACACGCCGGAGCCCGGAGGCTTCGGCGAGCTCAACCACCGCCTCTTGCCGTCCCAACCACCCGAGCCGCGCAATGACAGCCTTGCCGGTGGGGCCGGTCACACGGTGGCGGGTGATTCGCGCATTTGATCCGCGAGCCGCGAGCAGCACGTCGAGCGTGCCGTCGCCGCCATCGGCGACCGGAGTCTCAATTGCCTCGCCACCGGCATCGCGCACGCCGCGTGCCATCGCCGCAGCGGCGGAACGCGCGCTGAGCGTTCCCTTGAACGCATTGGGTGCGCAGAGGGCGACGACGCGCTTGACGATCGGGTCTCGGGAGTCTCGCGGCACCGGTCGACGCATCGGCATCCATGGTGCGGAATCGCCGTCTCCACGCGCCGGTCAGAATGTGCCCGTGACCAGCCGGGCCGTGACAGCGGGACTCGGCGCGGCGTACGTGGCTGCTTCCGCCCTCATTCCGCTGGCGCTGAAGACGACGCCGTCAGACCTTGACGTGTTCTTCTGGCCGTCGGCCGAAACCGCGGTCTCCGGTCATCCGCTGCTCATCTACTCCACGGTCCTCAACAGCACCTTCTTCATGGACAACGGCCCGCTCGGCCTGGTTCCACTGGTTCCGGTGGTGGCGCTGGCCAACGCGCTGGGGTGGGCCGGCAGCCTGATCGGTCGCGCCGCGCTTGCCGGAGCGGTCACGTCGTTGCTCGTGCTGCTGCTCGCTCACGCGGTCGTTCGGTTCACCGCGAGTGCCCGCGGTCACGTGCACCGGCCGCTCGCCGTCGCGTGCACGGTGCTGCTCGCACCGGCCCTGTGGCTCGGCGTGCTCGACTACGGTCATATCGAGCAACCGCTCGAGCTGTGCCTGGTGTTGCTTGCGCTCACGTGGTTTCGCAGCGACCACACCACGTTGACCGGCGTTGCGCTCGGCCTCGCGGTGCTCACCCGCACCATCGCGGGGTTCTGCGCGATTCCAATCGTGCTGGCGCAGGTCGCAGCACGACGGGGCCGCCCGGCGGCGATCACCGCTGTGACGGCCGCGATCACCGTGCTCGTCTTCCTCGTGCCCTTCCTCCTCGCCGACGGGCAGGCGGTGACGCATTCCCTGCTCACCAACCGCGGCGGCCTCCCGATCGAGGGTGGGTCGTTCTGGGTCATCGCACGCCAGGCATCGTGGGCCGGCCTGGTCGAGCGTACTGACGCGTACCTCGGCGCGGCCGCCGCCATCGTCCTGGTGGCCGTGACGCTGCGCCACCGGCCCGCCGTCGCGACCACACATGCCGGGCTGATGGGCCTGGTCACCGTCGCCTCCTGCTGCGTCCCGCTCTTCGCCAAGACGGACTTCCCGTATTACCTCCTCGAGCCGTACGTCTTCGCCGTGCTCTGGTGGCTCGCCCGGCCGGGCGACGCGCGCAACTGGCGAGCGCTGGTGCCGCTGCTGCTCACCATCGATGTGTTCGTCATCAAGGCGGCGCTGCTCTCTCCCTTCAGCGCCGGGGGCGTGGTCGCCGGGGTGAGTTCGTCGGTCATCGTGGCTGCTGCGACGGCGCTCGTCATGGTCGATCTCCTTCGCACGCCCGCGAGTGCTGTGGCGCACGGGCGGAGCGACCGCGCCGCCTACCACCCGGGTGTGCCGGCACGCCAGGAGGCGAACTAGACGGTGAACGACCCAGGTCGATTTCTGCTGCTGGGTTCCGGCGAGTTCGAGCCTTGGGCGGCCGAGGCGGAACGATTCGCGCTCTCAGGAGCCACGGGTGACGGGTCGGTGGCGGTCCTCGCGACGGCGAGCGCGCGCGAGGGCGACGCGGTGTTCGAGCGATGGCTCGGGATGGGAGTCGCTCATTACGACTCCACCGGCATTGCTGCGCGCGCCGTGCGGGTGCGCACGCGTGCCGATGCGCTCGACCCGGGTGTGGCGAGAATGCTCGACGACGTGAGCATGGTGTTCTTCAGCGGCGGGAGTCCGAAGTACCTGGCGCAGACGATGACCGGCACACCGCTCTGGGATAGCGTCCGGCGGCTGGTCGACCGTGGTGGTGTCTTCGCTGGATGCAGTGCCGGCGCCATGATCGCCGGGGCGAGCGGTTTGCGCTTTCCGTTCGCGAGCGGGCTCGACCTGCTCCCCGCGACGGCCCTCGGCGTGCACTGGGATGCCCTGTCGGCGTGGTGGATCCGCTGGCTTCGCGATCTCGCTCCTCGCCGCGTGCCCTCGCACGTTCGCTTCGTCGGTGTTGCCGAGCACACGGCGATCGCATCCGAGGGTGACGCCTGGCGCGTGTTCGGATCCGGCACGGTGGACATGCGCCACGGCCGCGAGCGGCGTGCCTTCGCTGACGGCGAGCGGTTTCCGCGATAGCGGTTCCGGCCTTATAAGTGAATAATTATAGCGAGACTATCAACCTGTACCCAAGCCGGTGGCGGGAGACATGACGTGCGGTCACCGGCGTGTAACACGGCGTCAGCGAGGCGTCCGATATCGAGCACACGCGCCCGACCGCCTGCGCTTCATTACGAGTCGTCGGCTACCGGTTTGCCGACCCACGAGGAGGTTTCGCTGCATGGGCACATCCGAGAGCACGACGGCCGCGGGCGGCGAACAGCACCGCTCCGGCATGAGCCACCTCTTCCGGCGCAGCCGTACCGAGGGAGCGGTGCCGCCGCCGGCCCCCGCCCCCCTGCCGGCGACCGGCGTCGTGTGCATGCTTGCGGGCTGCTCGAACGACAACGCGCAGCCATGCGCCTATCGCGACGGGCGCGGGCGGCCGTGTCGAGCCGCACACTGCCCCGAGCACGGCGTGGTCTCGGATGGGAAGTTCTACTGCCGGCGACATGCCGGAGTGATGCGCGCGGTCGGGGCCGAGGCGACTCCGCAGGGCGGGTTGCCGGACGTCGACAATCGTGCACCGTCACTGGTCAACTGGATCGCCCGAGACCTCGACGAGAACGTCCGAAGGTTGCTCACGGGCGTGGCGCGGCCGGGTGAGAGCGTCATCGCCGACGAGACGGTGCACGTGGCGCGCGACTTCAATCGCAAGGCGCGGTGGGAGCAGAGCTGGCGGCTCGTCGATCACACCGGGGTGATTCTCAAGGTGACCATCCAGGTGTTCGAGGAGAACGACTCCCTGGTGCGAGTGCATGTCGGGAGCGGGGTGATCGCCGACGGCATCCCGCCGTGGATCGTGCGCCGAACCGAGGACAGCGATGTCGCCACCGACGCCGAGCAGCGGCAGCGCTTCTACCAATGGCTGGACGAAAGCATCTTCATGGCCGTCGACCGCTTCCGCACCGAGCGTCAGCGCCTGAGTTAGGCATCGCTCACCCGCGGCCTCCGGCACGCCGCTAACGCAAGGTGCCCGGTGGGGCCTATCAGACCGCGACTCGACCCGCCACGCTGACGGTGCGTTTCGAGAGCGCCTGACCCCACTGCACGGCGCGCTCCTGCTCACCGGCCACGAGTTGATTGTCCCTGGTGATCAGGAAGCTCTCGCCGTCTCCGAAGAGGGTGGCACCGTGGTGCTGGAGCGCGCGATCGATGGCTTTGGACGCGCGCCCTGTGAACAACACGGGGCCGTCCAGGCGTGTGTCGAATGCCGCCGCATCCTTGCCGTGGAGTGCGCCGATGCCCGCGAGCCAGTCGCGGAGCCCGGGGCCGTCCGCGGCGGCGTCCATGGTCAGGTGTGATCCCGGCTTCGCGGCCGCCTCCCTGGCGCTCTTTCGCGAGATCGCACGGCTCATGCTGTGCGCGTGCGTCGGTCCGCCAACCACGAGGAGATCGGCCCAGCCGATCTGATCGGGCGTTGCGTCGCCGACCGGGACGACTCGCACGTCGTCTTCAGGGCCGAAGCCTTCGGCAATCCGATCGGCGATCGCATGGGTATTGCCGTACATGGATTCGTACACGACCAGTGCTCGCATCGGAGTCACCTCCCACGTTGATGAACGTGCCTCTCATGAGCGTGCGACCGGGCGCGACGACCGACCAGTGCCGGTCGCCATCAACCCTGTGGGTCCTTCGCCCTGCGAGCGCCGGGCGAATGCGCTCAGGCGGTCAGATGCTGCGCGTGGAGAGCTGCTTCAAGACGCAGGCGGATCTCCGCCTCCCGCCTCGCCTCAACGACCAGGTCGCACAGCACGCGGTTCGTCTCGCGCTGCTGCAGATACTCCCTGATCGACCGGCTCTCAGCGCGATCCGCTCGCCGCTGCCGCCACCAAATCCAGGCCATCCGTGTCTTTCCTCGTATGCCACCCAACTCTACAGCGGATGATCCGTCTCCGTTGGCACTTTCCCGCGACAACATCGCGTGCCGGGCTGGGCAGGATGCCCGGCGAAATTCGGCTGGTAGGGTACGGACGCCAACGGAAAACTGACGAGGATCGTGACCGGCGAGCGCTGCGGGGTCAGACGAGAGGACGTCGCGCAGGGAACCGACGACGTCGTCGAGATCGCGCCGACTTGCTGACTGGTATGACCGCGGTTTCCGGCTCTGCCCCGGCGGGGATGTCGCGCGCCTGAGAGCGCCCGCAGCGCTACGACGCGATCGCCCGCGGTGACGCGGCCAGCGCAACCGGCGCCGGTTGCGGCTTTGCTCGCAGGATCGGGCCCGCGAGGCAGGCGCGGCTCCCACCGGCCTGCTTGGCCCGGTACATCGCCGCGTCGGCAGCGGCAAGCCGCTCTGCCGGATCCTCCCCGATTGCCACGGTCGCATAGCCGACGCTGATGCCTCCGGGCCTCCCCGCGGCCGAGAGGACGGCGACCGCGGCAACGACGCGCTCCGCGACGGCTCGCGCCTGCTCCGTTGTGGGGTGATGGAGGATCGCGCAGAATTCATCGCCGCCGGTTCTGGCCACGACGTCGCCGCCCCGGACGGAACGGCGAAGTGCGCCCGCGACCCCGACCAGCAGGGTGTCGCCGGCGGCATGGCCGGCCGTGTCGTTGACGCGCTTCAGGCCGTCCACATCCATCGACAGCAGCGCGAACGAGTCGCCGCGCGGGATGGTCGCGAGCCGGTTGTTGAACTCGCGGCGGTTCGCCAGCCCGGTCAGGACATCGGTGGTCGCCTCGGTGGCGTGCTGGATCGCCCTCGACAGCGCGAGGCTGAAGATGGTCGCGAACGAGTTCAGCTGCTCACCCTGTTCGGTGCTGAACGGCCTCCGGTCGTGGCTGGTGACGGCCAGGACTCCGCGGATCCCCTCAACCCGGATGCCGATGGCGACACCGTTGGTGATGCGCAGGCCGCGCACGGCTTCCGCTCCGCCCTGGCCCATCGATTCGCCGTCGATGTCGAAGACGCAGGACGACGGCTGGCCGAGCACGCGCTCGAGCAGCGGCAGGTCGGCGGCGTCAAACGTCACCTCAGAGAGCTCGGTGTCGGATTCCTGGGTGTAGTGCGCCATCAGCGAGGCGGTCTCGTCGTCGACGACGAAGAAGAACGCCTCCTTGACCGACTCCTCGAGGGGCAGGATCAGATGCGCGGCGGCCTGCAGCCCGATTCTCACGACCGCATCGGGGTCGAGTGTCGAATAGAGCTCGGTTGCGGCCAGGTCGAAGGCCGCGCTCTGCTTGATCATGGACTCGCGCGCCTCGATGGCTGCGGCGAGATCGAGGCGCAGCCGCCTCACGCTGAAGGTGATGAGGCAGCACACCGTGGTCCAGACCATGAGCGGCTGTGCGATGGAACCTCCGGCGATCTCCCCGAAGGAGAACGCGACGACGAGGATGGCGGCCGCACCACAGAGGGTGGCGGCAGCCATCTCCCACGCGCGCCCGTAGAGCGCGTTCCAGAGGATCGGCAGCAGCAGCAGTGCCACCAACGACATGTCGACCGATCCCTTGCCGGACATGAGCAGACCGACCACCCCCGCGAAGGCGATGGACGTGGCGGGTGCGAATGCCCACGGCCACCGATGCCAGGGCACGACGACGAAGAGCCCGTAGGCGAGGATCGAGCCGACCAACCCGCCGACCACCCACTCGATCGATGCGAACCGGTAGGGGTAGAGGGCGATCGCGACCGCGACGGCAAACGTGATCAGGAACGGGCGACTCCTGCGAATCAGGCCGTCTCGGCGGAGCGGGTTGTCTCTCAACGGCATGCGGCAGCACCTTGTGAGCGCCCGCCGGCAGCTCGTGTTCGGTCCACCTCAGTGTGCAAGGCGGTTGCGTTCCGGTCTAGGGTCCAAAGTCATCGCACCTTCCGGCATATGCCTCTAGTCGCCCGCGACCGACCGATGGATGCTCTGGTCAGGCGCACTGCCACAAGGAGGTGCCGTGATGAGCAAAGAGATTCACGCCTACCGTGTGTGGGCGGTTCGAAGCGGGCGGCGGACCTTGGAGCTGACGCTCGACCAGCCGAAGGGGCGGCGGCAGGCAGTTGAGCGGGTCATCGCCCTGCGAGCGGATCCCGGCGTCAGTGAGATCGAGATGCGTGAGCATCTCGTGCTGTACGGGGAATCAGAGAATCCGACGACCCGCCGCAACACGCTGCGGTGGATGCGCGCGCCATCCGGCCGCTGGTATCAGCTGCCCGACACCAACCTGCGGATCCACCCCGCAGCCGAGTCCACGGCAGCCCCCGCACCCGCCGCAGCAGCCACCGCGTCTGGGATGTGACGCCTGGCAGCCCTCGAGGAACCGGATGCGGCGTGCCGTTTCAGCGCAGGGCGCCGACCGCCGCCGCGGCCACGTCCGTGTTGATCCGGATCTCGGGAAGATCCAGCAGCGTGTTGTGCACGGTGCAGTGAGCAATCGCGCGCTCAACCGCCAGGATGCGTCCGTGCGACGTGCCCTCGGGGAGCCGGACGTCGATGTCGATGGTTGCGACGCGCGACGGTGGCGCCTTGCTCATCGTCCATCTGCAGCGCACCTCGGGACCCGGCCCTGACGGGCCGAGCCCGCGGCGCGCGTAGTGCGCGACGCACGACGCCAGTGACGCGATGAAGAGCTCGACCGGCGTCGGGCCGGCGTCGTCGCCACCGTCACATCGAGGTTGGTCGACCAGCAGCTGGTGACCGCGCACCGTGATCCGGTGGCGGTCCCCGCCGGCCGAGACGACGGTCAGCTCCCGTGCGGCTTCAGGTGAAGATGATGTGACCACCGGCGGCCTTTTCGTAGAACTCGCCGACCGTGATGATGTCCTGGACCTGCGGGATGAAGTCCTCCTTCTTGAGTCCGAACAGGTCGACGGATGCCTTGCACGCGTAGAGGCCACATCCGGTGTCGGCGATCATCTCGACGAATTCGGGGATCGACGGAATGTCGAGCTTCTCCATCTTCGACCCCAGGTAATGGGTCATCACCGACGACATGCCGGGTACCCCACCCAGCAGCGTCGCCAGGTGCAGTCCGGGATTGCCGACGGTCGCGATCTTGATGTGCTCGTGCCGCGTCTTGTGGATCGCGTCGAGCCCGAAGAAGGTGAAGAAGAGGCTGGCCTCAATCCCTTCAGCGCGTGCGCCGTTCGCCATGATGAGTCCTGGGTAGATACCGTCCAGCGAGCCCTTCGAGATGATGATCGACACCTTGTCGATGGTCGCGGGCATGTACACGGCGGGCTCAGTGCTCGGTTCCAGAGTGGCGGTGGTCATCGGCGTTGCTCCTTGCAGGATTCGGACGTGATGATTCAGATGCAGCCGCGAGGCTTGGGGATGCCGGCGATGCGGGCCGCCACCTTCGCCGGCCCTTTCGGGAAGAGCTGATACAACTCCTTGATGGGCACGCCGGATGTCTTTCCGAGCACGCGCACCGTCGGGCCCGTGCCATTCGCGAAGTACTCGCTGCGCATGAAGCGGATGACCTGCCAGTGACGGTCGGTCACGTCGGTGATCCCCTCGCGCGCGGCGAGCGCCGGAACCATCGCCTCGTTCCAATCCTCGGGGTGGATGAAGAATCCCTCCTCATTGAGGTTGAGATCCGAGAGCGGGAGTACTGCGACGGACATTGCGTGCCTCCTCTATCCCACCGCCGACGGGACGTGCTGCTTCCCTGCGGCGGGCATCTCCGACGAAATCCCTGGAATCGAATGTCCGGGGAGCAGTGCGTGCCAGTAAAACCACTCGAACATCAGCTTGCCGAGGTGGTTCAGGTGTGACTCCTTGAGCAGTGGAAGTCCGACCGGACCTGGATAGTGTCCCGGGAGCGGCTCGGTGTCGTAGTTGAAATCGATGAGCACGGCCTTGCCGAATCCCGTCTCGATGAAACAGTTGGCATGGCCGTCGTAGGTCGCGTCAAGCTCCTGCCCGGCAAGGAATCGGCGGATGTTCTCGGTGAGCACCTCCCCCTCGAAGTGCGTCACCGAGCCGGCCTTCGACACGGGCAGGCCGGCCGCGTCGCCGATCACGAAGACGTTCGGCGCGACCTTGGACTGCAACGTTCGCGCGTCGGTCGGGATGAAGCGCAGCGCATCGCCGAGTCCCTCGGAGCGGCCGACATACGGGGCGCCGCCGTGGAGTGGCACCACCACGGCGAGATCGAACGCGACCTCGCGATCGTCGTAGCCGACGAGCTTTCCGGCATCGCCATCCACCGTTCCGGTGTTGAACTCGGTGACGACCTCGATTCCCTTGGCCTCGAGAAGCTCGCCGAGCCGACGCGACGCGACCGGCTTGGTGAACGCGCCGTCGAGCGGCGTGACGTACGTCAGCTGCACATCCTGGCGGGTGCCGCGCTCCCGGAAGAACCAGTCGGCGAGGAAGCAGAACTCGAGCGGCGCCACAGGACACTTGATCGGCATGTCGACGACGTTGACGACGATGCGGCCCGACGTGAAACGACCGAGAGCATCACGCAACGCGCGCGCGCCGTCGAGCGAGTAGAAGGTGAAGATGTTCGTCCCTGAGCCGGTTTCCTCCAGACCCTCGGTCTCCTCGGGCATCAACACCGCGCCGGTGGCGATCACAAGAACGTCGTATGCCATTGAGCGGCCGTCGGACAACCGCACGCGGTTTGCAGTCACATCGACTCGCTCGACCTCGGCCTGCGCGTACTCGATGCCGTGATGGAGTTGACGGTCCCGCGGCCGGACCAGGTGGCCGGCGTCGATCAGGTCGAAGGGGACGAACAGCAGCCCGGGCTGGTAGACATGGTCGTTGTTGCTGTCCACCACGGTGATGTCGATCGACTCGGGCAGCATCCGGCGCAGGCGATTTGCCGTGATCGTGCCACCGGTCCCGCCTCCGAGGATGAGGACCCTTCTGCGCTCCGTCATGCCCGTAACGCTCTCACCGGCCGGTGCCACCCGACCAGTGCCAAAACGCCTCGGTTCTGGTGACCTTGTGCCCACAGCTGCCCAGGCGGTGACCGCGCCCGGACGTCAGCGCACGAAGGTCTCCTAGTGAGCCACCATGACCGGCACCTTGGCGACGTGGATGAGCTTGTTGGAGACGCTCCCGACCAGCATGCCCGTCAGGCTGGAGAGCCCGCGGCGACCGACGATGATGAGATCCGCGCCGTTCGCCTCCGCCGCCTCGATGATCGCCCGCGGGACGTCACGGGTCTGTGCTTGCAGGAGGTGTCCGGTGACCGTGACTCCCTTCGCCTTCAGACGCTCAACAGCCCCGTCGACAACGGCTTTCGCCTCGTCCATCCGCTCGAGATCGGGGGACATTCCGGCCTTGGACGGCACGAGGTCGTGCTCATGGACGTGAACGACCTCCACGGCACTTCCCGCTTTGGCGGCGAAACCCTCGGCCGCGACGAGCGCTGCCTCCGAGAACTGCGAACCGTCGACTGCAACCAGAACCTTCTCGAACATCACCCTGACCTCCGCGAAAGAGCCTTGCGCGGCTCACGCTGCGCGCGGTGCGGATCGCATCGCGCCGCAATCATGGCGATATCCCCCAGGCGACCGCTAGGGTCCAACGTCACGCCGCCCTCGGGCATCAGGCCACTGACGCGCCGGGAAGGCCGCCCCCTTCGGCGGCGCGAGCTGCGGGATAGATCCTGAGTGGCTTGGTCTCGTCGAGCCATCGACGCAATGCCCTCGTGAAGGCAGGCGTCGCTTCGAGCTGCGGAAAGTGCCCGCACTTCTCGATGACGACAACGCGCGCGTGGGGCAGCTCCTGATGCGCGCGCCGGGCGTGGGACACTGGAAACACCTTGTCGTTCTTGCCCCAGACGATGAGCACTGGAAACTCAGCAACCCCGATGCGATCGAGCGCGGAGATCGACTGACCCGCGTAGTTGCTGGCGGAGCGGAGTGTCGCCAGGAACGCACGCTGTGCGCCCGGCTCCTCGAGCCCCCTGAGCAACTCTTCGAATTCCTTGCGGTGCTGTTTCGGCTGATGGAAGAACGGGTCGCCGGCGGCCCGGCTGAGCGCGAGGCCGAGGAGGTTGCGCGGGAGCCGCATCTTCGGATGAAAGAGCAGGCGCATCACGCGCTCCGGAGCCATGGGGAGGGTCGCCGCTCGGAAGAGCAGGTGCAGATCCCGGCCGAGACCCGCGCTCGCAACGAGTCCAAGGCGGCCGACGCGCTCGGGATACTGGTACGCGAGCGTCATCGCGACGCCGCCCCCCAGGCTGTGACCGATCACGGTCACCAGATCGAGGTGCAGCCGGTCGAGCGCGTACCGCACCGCCGCCGCCTGGGTGCCCATCGAATAGTCGGTGTCCGGCTTGTCGCTGCGGCCGCACCCCGGAAGATCCAGCGCGATGACCTCGTATCGATCGGTGAGCGCCGGGATGACTCGCTCCCATGCCTGGGACGAGTGCGCGATCCCGTGCAACAGCACGATCGGTTCGCCCTTCCCCGAGCGGTGATAGAAGATGCGCGAGCCGCCGGGAAGCTCAATGAAGCCTTCCGATCTCGTTGCGTGCGTCATGCGGGCCTCCCACGCTGGTGGTGTGCGGCCAGCCTACCGCGTGGGCTGCCGTGCTGTCAGGTCTCGCAACCGTCCCCGGCCGGGTCCGGGTCGAGAGTCGCTAGGAGCCGCCGCCGAGGGCTGTGTTCAGCCGGTCCATCGCGTCCGCGCGCCGGCTCGCGTCGAGGATGAACTCGCCGAGCTGGCGGTGGGCTTCGCGTCGCTCCCGATAGAGCCGGATTGCCTGGTCCTCAGCACGATCCGCACGGTGTTGCCGCCACCAAAGCCACGCCATCGGGGTTCCTCCAACTGGTTTCACGCTCTCGTCGAGCCTGCGCCCCGGTACGCCGGCCTGCCAGGGACCGATGCACTGAGTTCGGCATGACTTACGTCATCGATATGAAGCCGCTGACGAAGGACCGAGGTCACACCCGGTGGGCAGGTGTGCCGGCGGGCCACACGCCAGTGCCACCGGCACAACCGGAGCCGCTCGTCTACGGGCTCTGAGCCTGATCGTTGACGGCGGCAAGCGGACAGCGTCCCGGCTCCATGCTCGTCACGGTGAGCGACACTTCGTGCCCATCGCTTCCCACGGGTCCGACCAGGTGCAGGCCCGCGCAGAGGTACGGGGGGCTGTCGCTCACGGGACATCTTCCGTCAGCAGTCGCACCGCTGCACTGGGCGAGTACCTCGTCGGTCACGGGGTCGAGCATCACGTACGACCGATCGCTGTCCATGGTCGGAGCATGGGTGTGAGCGAACGGCTCAGCCAGTGCCAAACGTCGCCACTGTGATGGACCTTCGGCAGGTCCTCCTCACCAGGTGACGGCGATGTACTTGCTCTCCATGAACTCGAGAAGGCCGTCGTGGCCCCCCTCGCGACCGAGGCCGCTCTGCTTGACCCCGCCGAACGGCGCCGCCGGGTCCGACACGATGGGACGGTTGAGGCCGACCATGCCCGACTCGAGCGCCTCGCTGCAACGCAGCCCGCGCTGCAGATCGCGGGTGTACACGTAGGCGACGAGCCCGTATTCCGTGTCGTTCGCCAGCGCGACAGCCTCCTCGTCGGTGTCGAAGACGACCACCGGGGCGACCGGGCCGAAGATCTCCTCGCGCAGGATCGCCGCATCAGCGGGAACGTCGACGAGCACGGTGGCCGGGTAGAAGAAGCCGGGACCGTCCGGAACCGCGCCCCCGACGGAGACGCGAGCGCCGTCACGGACCGCTCCGGACACCAGCGAATCGACCTTGTCGCGACCGGCCGCATTGATGAGCGGGCCGAGCTGCACGCCGTCGTCGAGCCCCGGGCCGATGCGGAGCGCACCCATGGCCTCGGAGAGGCGACCGGCGAACTCGCCGGCGATGCCACGCTGAACCAGGAAACGGTTGGCCGAGGTGCAGGCCTCGCCTCCGTTCCGCATCTTCGCCACCATCGCGCCGGACACGGCACTCTCCAGGTCGGCGTCGTCGAAGACGATGAACGGGGCGTTGCCGCCAAGCTCCATCGAGCAGTTCACGATGCCGTCGGCCGCCTGGTGCAGGAGGCCGCGCCCCACCTCGGTGGACCCGGTGAACGAGAGCTTTCGCACCCTCGGGTCCTGCAGCATCGCCGTGACCACCGGTCCGGATCGCCGCGAGGGCAGGACGTTGACGACGCCCTCCGGAACGCCGGCCTCCATCAGCAGCGCCCCCATGGCGAGAGCGGTCAGCGGCGTGTCCGAGGCCGGCTTGAGCACCACCGTGCATCCCGCCGCCAGCGCCGGCCCGATCTTGCGAGTCGCCATCGCAGCCGGGAAGTTCCACGGCGTGATCAGGATGCTCACCCCGATCGGCTGCCGGAGCACGAGGATGCGGTTGGTCCCCGCGGGAGCGGTTTGAATGTGGCCCTCGGCGCGCACCGCCTCCTCCGCGTACCAGCGGAAGAACTCGGCCGCATACGCGACCTCGCCACGCGCGTCGGAGAGTGCCTTGCCGTTCTCCCGTACGATCAGCCGCGAGAGATCCTCGGCACGCTGGGTCATGAGCTCGAAGGTGCGCCGGAGCACTTCGCCACGCTGGCGGGGCGGCGTCGCCGCCCATGCCGGCAGTGCGGCCGACGCGGCGCTCACGGCCGCCAGCCCATCATCGACGGAGGCACTGGCGACGACCGCTATCACCTCCCCGGTGGCGGGATCGTCGACATCGAAGGTCTGCTGGTCGGAGGCATCCATCCATCGGCCGGCGATCAGCAGTTGGGTGGGTGCGCCGATGGCCTCGGCACGCAGCGCGGTGGTCATGACTGCATGGCCCTCTCGATGGTGGTGACGATGCGCTCGATCGACGGGATCGCCATGTCCTCGAGCGCGTCTGCGGACGGAAGCGGAATATGCGGCGTGGTGATTCGAAGGGGCGGCCCGTCGAGGTAATTGAAGCACTCCTCCGCGACGATCGACACGATCTCGGCGCCCCAGCCGCAGAGGCGGGGGTTCTCCTCCACCGTGAACAGGCGCCCGGTTGCGCTGACCTCGCGCAGGATCGTCTGGGTGTCCAGCGGGACGAGGCTGCGCACGTCGATCACCCCGGCATCGATGCCGCGCTGCGCCAGTTCCTCAGCGGCGACCATGGCCCGCGGGACCATCGCCGCGAGCGCGACGATCGTGGCATCCCCGCCCGGTCGCAGCACCTTCGCGGAGCCGAGGGTATCGACGATCTCGCCATCGGGAACCTCGCCCTTGCTCGAATACAGGCCCTTGTGCTCGAAGAACATCACGGGATCGGGATCGCGAACTGCCGCCGCGAAGAGGCCGATGACGTCGGTGGGGTTGGAAGGCGCGACGACCTTCAGCCCCGGCACCGCCATCGCCCAGTTCTCGACCGACTGCGAGTGCTGCGCCCCGAAGCGCAGGCCGCCGCCGTTTCCTGACCTGATGACCAGCGGGAAGCTCACCTGGCCCGCCGTCATGTACGAGCTTTTCGCGATCTGATTCGCGACCAGGTCCCAGCACACCGCGAAGAAGTCGGCGAACATGATCTCCGCGATCGGCCGGAGCCCGGTCATCGCCGCCCCCATCGCCGCACCGAGAATCGCCTGTTCGGAGATGGGCGTGTCGCGCACCCGTTTGGGACCGAAGCGCTCGAGCAATCCGACCGTCGCCTTGAAGACGCCCCCGGCACCGCCGACATCCTCGCCGAGGAAGACGACGTTGGGGTCGCGTTCCATCTCCTGCGTGATCGCCCGGGCAACGGCCTCGCGATACGTCAGTTGCGCCATGACGAACCTCCATCGGCCCAGACGTCACGCATGAGGACGTCCGCTCCCGGCGCCGGGGACGCCTTTGCGTTGACCGTCGCGGTTTCGACGTCACCGTCCGCGGTTTCCTCGATCGCGTCGAGGTCCGCTTCGCGCACACCGCGACCAATCAGCCGCGTGCGGTACAGCACGATCGGGTCGTATGCCTTCCATGCCGCGACCTCGGCGTCCGGCCGGTACTTGCCCGGATCGGCGCGCGAATGACCGGAGCTTCGGTACGTCCGAGCTTCGATGAGCGATGGACCGCCGCCGGCGCGTGCACGGTCGAGACATTCGCGAGCGGTGAGGTACATCGCGTCCGCGTCGTTGCCGTCGACGAGAATCCGCTCGAGCCCGTAGGCGGCGGCGCGATCCGCCGCCGGATTCGCGACTGCGGTCACCGCGCTGATGGGTGTGTACTCCATGTACAGGTTGTTCTCGCAGACGAAGACCACGGGCAGCTTCCAGACCGCGGCCAGGTTGAGCGCCTCGTGGAAGGCGCCGATGTTGGTCGCCCCGTCGCCGAAGAACGCCACGGCGACCCGCCGTTCGCCGCGATACTGCGCCAACCAGGCCGCCCCGAGCGCGATGGTGAGATGGGCTCCGACGATCGCGTACGACCCCATGACGCCGTTGCTCACGTCGGTCAGGTGCATCGAACCGCCCTTCCCCGACAGCACACCGCATGACCGGCCGAGCAGCTCGCCCATCACCCCGGTCATGGACGTTCCACGGGCCAGCGTGTGCGCGTGGCCGCGGTAGGTCGCGAACGTGTAGTCCTGCTCCTCCATCGCCTCACCGAAAGCTGCGGCGATGGCTTCCTGGCCCAGGGACAGGTGACTGGTTCCCTTGACGAGGTTCTCCATGAAGAGGTCGTATGCACGGGTCTCGAACTTGCGCATCCGCACCATCTGCGTGTACAGCGCCAGCTGTGTTGGGGTCTCGACGGCGCCGTCAGGGCGATGCAGCGCCGCCGGGTCGATCCCCGGGGGTCCCGCGGTCTCTGCGGGATCGTGAGCGGTTGATGTCATGGCTTGGATCTCCTCTGGATCGCCTCTGAGACTCGGCTAGTACTTGTTGCTCACAAACAGCTCTTCAGCCGGGAACAGCGTCAGCAGCGAGCAGCCGCTCGACGTGACCACGACCTCCTCCTCGATTCGCGCCGCAGACCGCCCGTCTGCGGCGGGGCAGTACGTCTCGAGTGCGAAGACCATTCCCTCCCGAAGCTCGATGGGATGGTCGAGCGAATTGAGGCGCGAGATGATCGGGCGCTCGTGCAGGCCGAGCCCAAGCCCGTGCCCGAACTGCAGGCCGAACGCGGCCATCTCACTCTGAAACCCGAAGCTCGTCGCCTCCGGCCACAGCCGGGCGATCTGATCGGTTGCGGTCCCAGGCTTCACCAGGTCGATCGCCGCATCAATCCACTCCCGGGCCCGAGCGTACGCGTCGCGCTGCGCGGGAGTCGAACGGCCCACCGCGAACGTGCGGTAGTAGCAGGTGCGATAGCCGTTGAAGGACTGGATGATGTCGAAGTACGCCTGGTCGCCGGGGCGGATGAGTCGATCCGAGAAGTTGTGCGGATGGGGATTGCAGCGCTCCCCGGACACGGCGTTGATCGCCTCGACGTCATCGGACCCCATCTCATAGAGGCGCTTGTTCGCGAGCGCCACGATCTCGTTCTCGCGAACGCCGGGCTTCAGCGCTTCGGCAATGTCCTGATACACGCCGTCGACCATCGCCGCGGCTGTGGAGAGCAGCGCAATCTCGTCAGCGGACTTGATGAGACGTGCGTCGAGCATGACCTGCTGCGCGTCGCGAACCTCGATGCCCACTCTGAGCAGCTCGAGCAGCATCGGCGTCTCTGCGATGTCGACGCCGAGCGGCATCCCCGCGACGCCCGCTGCGGCGAGCTCGGACTGGATCTCCGCCACGGCGCGCACGATCAGGCCGGCATCCGGCGCGACTGCACCGCGAAGACCGAGCATCCCCGCGCGGCTGTTCTCCGGTCGGATCCACGGCGAATAGAGCTGATGATGCCGGGCGGCCGACCCGAAATCCCAGACGATTGGCTCGCCTCCGCGAGTGAGCAGCGCGTAGCGGGCAACCTTGTCCCTTGCCCACTCGCCGATCATCGTCGCCGACACGTACCGGATGTTGTTGATGTCGAACAGCAGGACCGCACCGAGATCCGACGCGTCGAGAGCCTGCCGGGCGCGCGACAGGCGGTGCGCACGCAGTCTCGTGAAGTCAACCCGTTCCTCGAAATCGACGTTCATGCGACCGGGGCTCGGGGGAATGCCTCCATGCGTATCGCGGCTCATCTCAAGATCTCCCGTGAGCATCGGCCGGAGTGCGCGGTTGCGCCCGCTCCGCCGTCGCCGATGCGCGTCCTCATCGCAGCTGCTCGCTCATCCAGTCGGCCATCACCGGTCGATACTTGTACGCGATGTTGTTGCACACGTGATTGCCGTCCGGGTACATGAGGAGGGTCGCGTTGGGTGCTTCGCTCGCGATGCGCTCCGCCTGGGCGGGCGGAAAGAGCCGGTCGCGGGCGCCGTGGATCACGAGCAGCGGTTGCGTGACCTTGTCGAGCACGCCATGGAGATTGAGACCATAGGCCTTCTCCCGCGCCTCCTCCTCCCCTGAGGATTTGGTGTAGAAGACGTAGCCGCCACGCGTGAGTGGATTGAGCGCGTCCCAGCATTCGCCGAGGTTGTATGGGCCGGCGAGTCCGATGATCGCGTTGAGACGTGGCTCGTACGCGGCCGCCCGGGGTCCGTAGATGGCCCCCATGCTGATGCCCATGAGGCCGGTCAGGCCGAATGTGCTGTCGAGACCGACCGCAGCGAGGTGGTCGAGCACCGGGGTGATCACCGTCTCCCAATTCGGACGGATCGCGAATGCCACCTCGTTCTCGGACTGGCCCGGTCCGTCGATGCTGAGGGTGGCCATCCCGCGGCGAAGGAACTCTTCCTCGATGCTGAACATCTCCTCCTTCGACGAGTCGAGGCCGGGCACGATGAGCACCAGCGGCGGCGTCGAGGCGGCACGCGGACGCCGGAGATGACCAGGGATGATGTGCCCCTCGAAGGGGATCTCGATGCGCTCGGCCGGCGGATCCAGGTCGGCGAGCGCACGCCGGTAGACCGCGACCGCCTTGTCGCGCAACGCCCCATGCAGCTCGAGATCCTCGAACCACAGGAACTTGCCGAGGTGGTAGCACCACGCCGCCCGCTGGTATGCCGCCGCGGCTGACACCGTGCGCCTATGACGTTCGGCCTCACGGCCGATGCCCTCGTGGACACGACCCATCGTGTGCCAGTTGGGGCCCCAGTCCGCCCAGTCGACCGTCCGGGCGACGACATCCTCGAAGTCGTTCACGTCGATGCCGTTGGCGACGAATCGCGGCTGCCAGTGATGTGCGGCGATCTGCACTCGGTTCATCGTCGGGTCGATCACACCGGCGCTCCGAGGAACAGGCGCCCGATCTCGCCGTTTCCGAGGACGGCGGCCCCGGTCCCCTCGAGTCGCACGCGCCCGCTCTCCAGGACCACGCCGTGGCTGGCAAGCCCGAGCCCCGAGCGCGCGTTCTGCTCGACCAGCAGGATGGTTCGACCCGCCTCGTTCATGTCGCGGATCAGGTCGAACACCACCGTGTGCGTCTTCGGGTCGAGTCCCATCGACGGCTCGTCAAGGATGAGCAGCTTCGGGTCGAGCATCAGCGCGCGAGCGAATTCCACGATCTTCTGCTGCCCACCGGACAGCGCCGCGACGCGTTCGTGGCGGCGCTCGGCGACGATGGGAAACGTTTGACAAACGTTGTCCATCCGGCGCTCCAGCAGCGCGCGATCCGAGAGCGTGTAGCCGCCCATGCGCACGTTCTCCCAGACGGTCATCGTCGGAAACAGACTGCGTTCCTGCGGGACCTGCACGATGCCGCGCTTGAGAATCTGGCGGGGGCTCAGCCCGGCGATCGACTCGCCGCGAAAGCGCAGCACCCCGAGGCGCGGCTTGATCAATCCGCTGACAAGGCGAAGGATCGTCGACTTCCCCGCGCCGTTGGGTCCCACGACGCAGGTGATGCCGCCTTCATCGACGGCGAGATCCAGTTCATGGAGCACATCGCCGCCGCCATACCCCGCGGTCACCCCGTCCAGTTCGAGAAGTGCGGTCACCTATGCACCCAGGTACGCGTCGAGCACCGCGGCGTTGCCACGGACCTCGGCGGGAGTGCCTCGCGCCAGCACGGCACCACGGTTGAGGACGAGGATCTCCTGACACAGCCCCATCACGAACGGCATGTTGTGCTCGACGAGCAGGAAGGTGACGCCCTCGCGGTTGAGCTCGCGGATGTGCTCGCCGATCCGCTCGATGAGCGCGGGATTCACGCCGCCGGCGGGTTCGTCGAGGAGCACAAGTTGGGGGCGCGCCATCATGACGGCCGCGAGCTCGAGCAGCTTGCGCTGCCCGTACGACAGCGAGCCACCGAGCAACCCGGCGACGTGACCGATGTCCATGGCGGCGAGCATGTCCATGGCGCGGTTGCGTTCCTCGTGCCACTGGCCGCGCGAGAAGAGCGCTCGGAGGCCCGATCGGCGCACCGGTACGAGCATGTTCTCGAGGGCTGTCAGGCGCGGGAAGATTCGAGCGAGCTGGAACGTCCTGCCGATGCCGAGCCCGTAGATGCGGTTCGGCCCGAAGCCCGAGATCGACCTGCCGTTGAAGCGGACGTCGCCGGAGTCCTGGCCGATGAACCCGGTGATCAGGTTGAAGACCGTGGTCTTGCCCGACCCGTTGGGTCCGATGAGGCCGGTGATGCTCCCGGGCGGCAGCGACAGCGTGCAGCCGTCAACCGCAGTCACCCCGCCGAAGTGCTTCGAGAGTCCCTCGACTTCGAGCAGGCTCACGGCGAGTGGACCCCGGCCACGGTGGTGGGTGCCGTATCGGGCGGTCCGACGGCACGCCGTGCGGTGATCCGCTTCACGAGGTCACCGACCGAGGGGACGATGCCACGAGGGAGCAGCAGGATGACGAGGAGAAACACTGCTGCGTAGAAGACGAGATAGAGCAGGCTCGCGCCGAAGTTGTAGGCGAGCCACAGCTGGGCCGGCTCCAGGATGACCGCCCCGAGCACCGGACCCCAGAGCGTCCCGAGGCCGCCGAGGAACACCATCAGCACCAGCGAGATGCCAACCAGCGGGTCGATCGCGTACTGCGGATAGATGTACGTGACGTAATAACCGTACACGGCGCCGATCATGCCGACGAGGCCGGCGCTGATCATGAAGGCGGTCAGCTTGTAGGCATGTGCGGGCACGCCGACTGCGAGCGCCTTGTCCTCGTCATCGCGGATCGCCAGCAGGCCGAGGCCGAATTTGGAACGCCGGATCCACCATGAGATGGCGAGCGAGACGAGCGCCATGAAGAGCATCGCGTAGTAGAACGGCGTGTCGAAGAAGTCGCCGCTCCACGGGGGTACCGGGAAGCTGAGCCCCGATCCACCACCGGTGAGGCCGGTGAGGTTCTCGGCGAGGAGCTGGACCATGAACATCATCGCGATCGTGACGATCACGAACGTCGCCGCGCGGGTGCGCAGGGCAATCCACCCGATGACCAGGGCTAGCACCACTGTCAGTGCGCCGGCAATGGGAACGAACACAAACGGCTCGTACCCGCCCTGGATGCCGAGATGTGCGAGAACGAGGCCGAACGCATAGGCGCCGAACCCGAAGAACGCGGCGTGGCCGAGTGAGACATACCCGGTGTAGCCGCCCATGATGTTCCACGCCGTGGCGAGGCCGACATACATCACCGTGAACACAGCGATGTTGACCGTGGCGGGGTCGGACTCGAAGAGCGGCAGAGAAACCGCAAGGGCGACAAGGAGCACGAGCGCCGCCCATTTGGCGACGCGAACGTTGACCACCGATCTCATATGCGCTCCCGCACGCGGATCCCGTAGAGACCCTGGGGTCGCACGACCAGGACCACGACCAGAAGCAGGAAGAAGGCGAAGCTCGCCCACACCGGCGAGATCACGACTGCGGTCACGTCCTCGATGATGAGCATGCCCACCGCCGCGATGATGGCGCCGCGCAGGCTTCCGAGCCCGCCGAGCACGATGATGGTCAGCAGTCTCGATATCAGGTCGTAGTGGCTGCCCGGGTTGAAGGCGTTGGTCATCCCGAAGACGACCCCACCGGCCGCGGCGGTTGCGACGCCGATTCCGAATGCGATCGCCGAGACTCGGTCGACGTTCACGCCCACCAGCTGCGCCGCCGTCCGGTTGAGCATCGTCGCCCGGACCGCGGACCCGAAGGTCGTGCGATACAGGATGAGGAAGATGACACCCAGCAGCGCCAGGCACAGACCGAATCCGAAAACGTAGACGTAGGCGATGTGGAACCCGAATACGGCGAACGACGCCGTCTCGTACCACGCGTTCAACTGGACGAAGTTGTCCGTGAACAGAAACCCGAGCAGCCCCTCAATCCCGAGGGCGATTGCGTAGGTGACCAGGACGGACAGCGCCTCACGGTCCTCTTTCAGCGGGCGAATGAAGACGATCTGCAGCACCACGCCGAGGGCGAACATCGCCGGCATCGTGATGATCAGGCTCACGAACGGGTCGATGTTGGCCGATCGCAGAAGCGCGAAGCTCAGGTACGCACCGAGGATCACGAGGGCTCCGTGACCCACGTTGATGATTCGCATCACGCCGAAGATCAGCGTCAACCCGGAGGCCATCAGCGCATACACGCCACCCGTGAGGATGCCGAAGACGACGGCCTCCAGGATGAGGGTCACCCAGCCCCCCTGGTCACCCGGAGAAGGCGGGCTTGGGGTACTCCGGCTGAGCGACGGCCGCGGCGGGCGGGTAGACGGGCACGGTCACGCCGTTCTGCCACTGGACGAGGAACGTGGAGCCGTTCGGCCGTCCGATCGAGTCGAACGCTATCGGACCCTGCACGGTTTGATAGGTGCCGGTATGCAGCGCCGTGATGAGCGCGGAGTTGGCGATGCTGTGGGCTTTCTGCGCGGCCTGGTCGACGACCTCACCGACGCTGTAGGCCTCGGCGGCGTCACTGGGGATGTCGCCCGGCGTGCCGCCGTACTTTGCGATGAATTCATTCACGAACTTGGTGTTGTCCGGTGTGTTGGCGCTCGACCACCATCCGGCGGGAACCATGACGCCCTCGGTGTTCGCAGCCCCAACCTTGTCCGAGAAGTCCTTCCCTTGATCCGGGCCCCCGGTGAAGACGAGCGCCTTGGGATTGTAGTGCTGCTGCTGGAACGCCTTGATGAACGCGACGGAGTCCGGCTCCTGGCTTCCCACCACCACGATGTCCGCGTTGGCGTTGATCACCTGCTGTGCGAGCGGCGTGAAGTCGGTCGTCTCGGCTGGATAGACCTTGTACGACAACGTCCTGATGCCGCCGGCCTCGAGAAGGGCTTTAGCCGTGTCCACCTGAGGCTGCGTGAACGGGTCGTCCTCAGTGGAGTAGGCGGCCGTCGCGGGGCGTTCCGAGGCGGGTAACGAGAGCACCCAGTGCACGAAGCTGACGAGGTTGTCCACGACGGGCGCGGGCTGCACGAAGAACAGAGAATGAATGGCCGGGGTGCGAGCGAAGACGGCCGGGCCGCCGCCCGCGGGCTCGGGGAAGGCGTAGCCGAAGCGATCGGTGACGGTCGACGCGGGGATCGTGAGCAGGCTGCTGAACGGTCCGAAGACGAGCGCGACGCGGTCCTGGTTGATCAGGTTCTGATAGTTGGTCACGACCTGGGTGGTGCTGCTCGCATCGTCGACGTACTTCATGGTCACGTGATGGCCGAGGAGCCCGCCCTTCGCGTTCTCGTCCTGCGCCCAGAGGTCATAGCCCTGCTCGAGTGCCTTGCCGTCTCCGGAGAAGTCGCCCGTGAGCGACACGGAGACTCCGATCGTGATCGGCGCGGCTGCCGCGGGAGACCCGCTCGCGGCCGGACTGCTGCTCCCGCACGCCGCAAGGCCCAACGAACCCAATGAGACGATCCCGGTCACGGCCACAGACACAGGCTTCCGCATGCTCGTCCCCCGCTCGCAACGTGGCGAGCTGTCTGCCGATGAACAAACGATTGCGCTAGCCTAGAACCCAGTCGAAACCAATGTCAAGGGCTCAGCAGATGCCGGTGACGCTCAAGGAATTGGCGGCTCGCGCCAACGTCCACCCTTCCACGATCTCCCGGGTGGCCAACAATGATCCAAGCCTGCGGATCGCCACCGCCACCCGATCGCGGATCGAAGCCCTCCTGCGCGAGACCGGCTATCAGCCCAACGGGATCGCGCGCGGCCTGAAGATGCGCCAGACCAACGTGCTCGCGGTGGTCATCCCCGACATCACCAACCCGTTCTTCGCGGCGTTGTTCCGTGGGATCGAGGATGCCGCGGCCCCCCGCGGCTTCAACGTCCTGCTCTGCAATACGGACGGCCTCCCCGAGCGTCAGCGATCGCATCTGCAGAGCCTTCAGGCGCGCAGGGTCGACGGTGTCATCCTCGCGAGCAGCTTCCTCAAGGATCCGAGCGTTCGCGACCTGCGCGCCCAGAGGGGTCCCTTCGTCCTGGTCAACCGGTTCAGCGACGAGGGTGAGGATGCGTTCGTCGGCTCCGACGACCTGCTCGGCGGCCAGCTCGCCACCTCGCATCTGATCGACCTCGGCCACACGCGTATCGGCCATCTCGCGGGCAAATCCACGGTCAGCACCGGGATGCTCCGCCGGCGCGGCTACCTTGCCGCGCATGCGGCCGCCGGACTTGCCGCCGATCCGGAGCTCATCGTCGAGGCCGGTTATACCGAGGAGAGCGGCGCGGCGACCGCTCGCCGGCTGTTCTCCCTGCCGGATCCACCGACCGCCGTCTTCGCGGTGACCGACATGGTCGCGATCGGCGCCGCCGAGGTCGCGCGGCAGATGGGGCTCCGGGTCCCAGAGGATCTCGCCATCGTCGGCTACAACGACATCCCGCTGGCCAGCCGGCTCAGCCCCGCGCTCACGACGATGCACGTCCCGATCCACGAGTTCGGCGCGGTTGCGGCCCGCCTGCTCATCGATCAAATCGAGAACGACGAGCCGGCTCGACGCCGGGTGCGCTTCACGCCGGATCTCATCGTCAGGGAGTCGACCGTTGCCGGTGCGGTGGCGACTCCACGGACCGCGCGACCAGCCTTCAGCGCCGAGTAGCTCCGCGTTGACACCGGAAAAATCTTGCCGTTATGCTACGCAATCGTTTGCGCAGACGACAAATGCCTTCGGCCCAGCCATAGAGGGGGTGAGGAGATGACCGAACAGGTGCCAAATACCCAGACCCTCGGGTGGATCGGCATCGGTCGAATGGGCGAGGTACTGGCCACCCGGCTGCTGGAGCACGGTTGCGATCTCACCGTCTACAACCGGACGGGCGCGAAGGCAAAGCCGCTGCTCGACCGGGGCGCGCGAGCCGTCGAGCATCCCGTCGATCTTGCCGACCGCGACATCGTGATCACGATGGTCGCCGGGTCGAGCGACTTTGAAGAGGTGATGTCGGGCCCCAACGGTCTGCTTGCGAACGAGTCCCGGGCCCCCGGTCTGGTGGTCGACGCCTCGACCGTGTCCATGGCGGTGTCCAGCGACATCCGAGAGAAGGCCGCACAGCGGGGCGTCGCGCTCCTTGCCGCCCCGGTGAGCGGCAATCCGAAGGCCGCACGCGCCGGGATGCTCAGCGTCGCGGTGTCCGGTCCGCGCGATGCGTTCGAGCGCGCCCTCCCGTACCTGCAGATGCTGGGACGCAGTGTCTCCTACGTCGGCGACGGCGAGGCCGCGCGGCTCGTCAAGATCTGCCACAACATCATCCTCGGCGTCGTGGCGCAGGTCCTCGCAGAGACGACGGTTCTGGCTGAGAGCGGCGGGATCTCACGGGCGGACTACCTGTCGTTCATCAACGAGAGCGTGCTCGGTTCCGTCTTCTCTCGCTACAAGACCCCGGCATTCGTCAACCTGAACTACACGCCGACGTTCACCGGCCACCTGTTACGGAAGGACCTCGAGCTCGGCCTCGAGGCTGCACGGGAGCGAAACGTCCCCCTGCCGCTCACCGCCATCACGCATGAGATCGTCATGAACCTCATCGGCCAGGGTTTCGGTGACCAGGATTTCGCCGCCCTGCTGGAGATCGCGGCGCGCGGTGCGAATCTCCAACTCGTGCCGGACACACGATTCGTGCCCGATGGGCTGGGCTCTTCGGAGACGCCCGCGGCGGAGGCTCGCTGACCGCAGGACACCTGGGCTGCCGACCTCGCCGGCGATGACTCCGATGTCGTTCCACGTGCGGACGAGCGGCACGGAGTGGATGACGGGTTTGCACGGCAACTTCGCGTCACAATGGCTGCCATGGCCAAGAAGGCGCTGCCGGCCGAACATGAGATCGCCACGCCGCTGCCCGGCAAGCTCTATGAGAAGGAGTTGCGCCGTCTGCAGGTGGAACTCGTGAAATTGCAGGAGTGGACGCGCACCACCGGCGCCCGCATCGCGATCATCTTCGAAGGGCGTGACGGAGCGGGCAAGGGCGGCACCATCAGCCGCATCACTCAGTATCTGAACCCACGCGTCGTCAAGGTTGCCGCACTGCCGGCGCCGACGGATCGCGAGCGTTCCCAATGGTATTTCCAGCGATACATCGAGCACCTGCCCTCGGGCGGCGAGATCGTGCTGTTCGACCGCTCCTGGTACAACAGGGCGGGGGTCGAGTACGTGATGGGCTACTGCACGCACGACGAGCACCGCCTGTTCCTCCGCCAGTGCCCCATCCTCGAGCAGCTGCTCATCGACTCCGGGTTGATCCTCATCAAGTACTGGTTCTCGGTCAGCGACCAGGAGCAGGAGCGGCGCTTTCACCTCCGGCTGACCAATCCGCTGAAGCACTGGAAGCTGAGTCAGATCGACCTCGAGTCGCGGCTCCGCTGGGTGGAGTACTCGCGGGCCAAGGACATCATGTTCGTCCACACCGACACGCCGGAGTCGCCGTGGTTCGTCGTGGAGGCTGACGACAAGGAGCGCGCGCGGCTGAACTGCTTCGCGCACCTGCTCTCGAAGGTTCCCTACAAGGATGTCCTGCGCACGCCGCTCACCCTTCCCCCTCGCCAGTCCGACGGCGGGTATGTGCGGCCCGGCCGCGATACGTACACGTACGTTCCGGACTACGCGGCGTCGCTGCTCGACAAGTTCCGGAACCGCTAGGCAGCCAGCGGCATCGATTCCGGTGTCCGACGACAGCCTGAATCAGGACTTTTGACCCTGTTCCCGATGCCTCGCCCGGGACCATGCTGCCGGCATGGATCCCCACGACCGGTTGTTCCTGATGACCGACCCTGCGACGCACAAGGTTGTCAGCATGTGCACCGGGCCTGACGACCACGGCAGGTGTCCGCGCGCGTCGGAGCCCCCCTACGACTGCGTCGGGTTGCGTATGATCCCCGCGGCGGGAAGCGCTGCCGACGGCCTTCCGTTCACGGTCACCGCCACGGCGGACGGGCGCTGCCCGCTCGCGTGGCTCAACGACCCGGCGCCGGGGGACGGCGACCTCGACTCCGTGAGGCCAGAGTCAGCTCCATGAACCGACCATCGTTGGAGGCAGTCGCCGTGAGTGATCCAGACCATTCGCAGCTCCGCGATCTGTCGCGGGAGGAATGTCTTGCGCTGCTGGAGCACGCAGCCGTCGGTCGCATCGGCTACGTGGTCGATGGGCTTCCGGTGATTCTGCCCGTCAACTTCGTGCTGTTCAACGACGATATCGTCTTCTGCACGGCCAAGGGCGGCACGCTGGCCTGGCTGAGCAACCGCCGTCGCGTCGCCTTCGAGGTGGATGAGAGCAATCCTGCCAAACGTGCGGGCTGGAGTGTGCTCGTCCACGGGTCGGCGCACGAGGTCACCGATCCGGAGCAACTCGAACTGCTGCGTAAGGGGCCGCTGCAGTCGTGGGTGCGCACGCCGCAGGAGCACTGGGTGCGTATCACGCTTGAAGCGATCTCCGGGCGCGCGCTGCACGGCTCCACGAGCTGACGCGAACTCGGGGACACGTCGGCTCGAGCGCCGAGTACGGCGCTACGCTTGGAAGGCTCTGATCGCCGCGTAGTTGGCGGGATTGACCGCGTCGACGTAGTAGACCTCGACAAACGATGCGCCGAGATTCGTCGCCAGGCGCAGTGCGGCGCCGAGTCCGCTCCCGAGTGCGTTCGCCGTCTGATACCCGAACTCGATGACGTTCTGATCGATACGACCGTACTTCGTGCCCGTCAAGCCGTTGTTCTGCACCACGGTCCTGGCCTGCTCGCACGCGCCGAGGAATGCCTGGAGCAGATTGGGCTGCGCCGGAGAACCCGTCGGCGGGGTGGCGCCGGCGAATCTGACCTTGTGACTTGGAAAGGCAGCTTTGAAATCCGCGATCTCCATCGATATGGCGCCGACATATGCGGGCACCGAGTACCCGACTGAGTGCCACAACGAGTAGGTCCCGGTGAGATGCGCTTCGCCCTGGGGTCCGTCGCCGCCACCTTCGATGACGGCGATGTGTGAATTGCTGTGGTAGCGCGCGCCAAACGCGGTGATGAACGTCTTCCACGCGGCCAGGAAATTGGCGTTCCACGGAATCGGCATCCATGCGCTGCCTCCCTTCGGGTTCGGCGCCGTGATGCCGTCGGCTCGAGGAAGCCACGCAGGCGAGGTGATCCCCGGGATGACCCGCAGGAACACGGGTTTGGATCCGGACGCGGCAAGCGCGTCATCCACAAACGTCCAGTCGTAGGCGCCCGCCGAGGGCTCGAGCTCGCGCCACGGAAACGTCTAGGAGATCCCGGCGCAGGGTGACGACTGGAGCGCATGGGCGTGCGCCACCATCGAGTTCGGCGATCCCGCCGCGGTGTACGCCATGCATTGATGGGTGCTCGTCGCGGCGGGACTCCCCGCCACCCCGGTGCCCCCTGCGATGGACGTGGCGAGGAGCCACGTTGCGAGTTTCGCGATCAAACCGCCCCCGGAATACGCCATGGATCGACCCGGGAATCCTATCAGCCAGGTACTCCCGGGCTCGTCCCTCACAGGACCTGGGGCGGGCCAAGCTCCAGAGGGCGCGTCCGGCCGCTTTCGCAGGTGACCGCGCCTCGGGGGACGAAGGGCGGTCCCTCCCATGACCTTCAGCACTATCCAAGGCATGGCATGGATACGCACGCTCGAGGTTGAACGAGGTGTCCGTGATGATCTCGGGTTCGACCACGACAGCGCCGTGCTTCCCTGGTCGCGTCACACGGGACGCGTCCTCCACCCGTGATCCGGGCGAACGCAGGGAAGGTGGCCGGAGGGCAATGCCATGGTGGCAGCAAGCAAGTACGAACCGAACCACAGGATGCTCACGCGCGCAGTCCTCGCAGCACTCGTTGTGCTGGGGGCGTTCCTGATCGTCCTGCCCCTCGCCATCGGGCTACCCGGCAAATCGGCCGCCTCCGGCAACCTCATGAACGCGTTCCGTCCCCAGATGTCGAGCACCGCTCTGGCCCAGAGCCGGACCGACGCACAGACGATGAGTGCGATGACCACGCAACTCGACACTCAGATGATTCCCGCGCTGGCGGCGCAGATGCACATGACGCCGCAGCAGCTGTCCGCATACCTCGCGGGCAACTTCCCGGCCGTGGGCAAGGGCTTGGCTGAAGTCGGAACGATCCTCCCGTTCTTCCGCAGCCTCGAGGCGACGATGCAGGCGCAGCAGACCAACTTCCAGCAGGCCGACCAGATCCCGACGGGCTTCCTGCCTCCCACGACGATGTCGGCGCTGTACATCGTCCCCGGTGTCCTCCTGCTCCTGATCGGGGGCATCGGCCTCTATCGACCCCGGTACGCGCGCCGATTTGTCGCTGCCGGTAGCGCAGTCGGGCTGGTGCTCGTCGCCGGGCTGTTCTCGATCTCGATGTATGGCAAGGCTTCGTCCGCCGACACCATGACCACGGCCTTCAAGCCGATCTTCACCACCCAGAGTGTGCAGAACGCACGCGCATACACGACCACGGTGGAGGCGATGTCCACGCAGTTCGCACAGCAGACGCTGCCGGCTGTGGCGGCCGCGCTCCACATGACGCCACTGCAGCTCAATGCCCTCGTGGCAAAGGACTTTCCGGCGGTTGCCGCCGGCGTCACACAGCTGCCGCAGATCGTCGGTCGGATGGAGACCGCGACCCGGCTCATCCAGGCAAACGTCGATAACTTCAACCAGAGCGCCTCGATTCCGTGGGCACCCGGATCGATGGTCGCAATGTTCTGGTTCATGATGATTCCAGGACTTCTGGCGTTCGTCCTCGGCGCTGGAGCACTCGCGCTCACCCAGCCTCGTCGAAGCGTCGCGCTTCGCCGGCGTCCGGCGCATGGAGCGATGCAGAGCTGACGCGCCGCAGGACCTCTGATGGGCGCGGGTGACCGCACTCGCGCCCATCGTCGGGGTGTCGACACGTTTCGAGCCGGCGGCCGGACCTAATCGCCGGACTCGTTTCCCAGGTTGATGAACCACGTGGTCCTGAACGCCCGAAACCCAAACCGCTCGTAGAGGCGTTGCGCCGGATTGCCTTCCGTGACCGTCAGTCCCAGGCGTTGGTCACCCGCATGGGCACACATCCGGAGCGCGTGTGCGAGCAACAACCCACCGAGTCCACGGCCCTGGTGTGAGGCGACCACGAAGACTTCCGGAATCCACGGGTCTCCCGCCCACCACGCCGTTGCGGGCATCTCGGTCACGACAATCGCGGCTGCGATCGCGCCGTCCGCATCGCGGACGAGCCGCGACGGCACGGGCAGGACCGCACCGCACGGTCCGCTCCCATTCAGGAGCTGCCTCCAGTACTCGACGCGATCCACGTCCGACCATATGGCGACATCGACATGCCCGGGTGGCAGGGCCGCAGCGGCCGCGGCCGCGACGCTATCGACGTCGCCGTCGAGTGCTCCGATGACCAGGCTCGGCGGCGGCGCTGGAGGCGTCGCGATCTGACTCGCGTCGAGTTCGACAACCATGTCGTGGGCGAGTCGCCGGAGCCGCCCGCCCGACGCAAGGAGTTGCGCCGCCTCCGCGCTAACGTGCGTCCGGATCACGTCCAGCCTGCTCCGGAAGCAACGTTGTCAACGGCTCATCATCGTCGGCCATGATCGAGCACACTACCAGCAGGCAGCGTCAAATCCTCGACGCCGTGGCGCGTGAATGCACGCAGCGCCCCGCGGGCGCGGCCGTCTGCTCAGCGCCCGGCCGCCACCTCCACGTCACGCATCAGGTAGCTGACAACCTCGGCGGCAGAGTAGCTCTCACGACCGCCGAGAACCGTGCGCACCGTGCCCAGACAGTCGCCGCTGGTGACCACCGCAGGCTCGACGCCCGCCCCGCGCACCTGGGCGAGTCCGACTGCCGCCGTGAGACCGTTGCACAGGCACATGCGATCGACGGTGTCGGCCGGATCGCCGCCCTTTGCGACATATTCCGCCACCGGTTCGGCGGCACATCGGTAGCCGATCCCGCCGGTGGGCTTCACGTAGGCCTCACGCAGATAACCCAGATCGCACACGCGGGTGCGTGCTTCGTATGTGGCTCGCTCCGACAGCGTGCCCGGGATCGACGCAACCTTGAAGGGATACCCCGTGGACGAAGCGCGCGCCGACGTGAGCACGAATTCCCTGCCGCTTGCCACTGTGTCGAGCACCGCGCCGTGCACAGCGGGCGTGAAGCCGGATTCACGGCAGAAGGCAAAGAGTGTGCCGACCTGGACGCCGGCGGCACCGGCATCGAGTGCGCCGCGCACGCGCTCGGGCGAATCCATGCCTCCGGCGAGCCAGAACGGCAACCCGAGGTCGCGGATCGCCTCGAGATCCACCCGGTCGCGATCACCGTACAGAGGCTGTCCGAGTGCGTCATACGTCGGCGTTCCCCGAGGCGGCGCGTTGTGGCCACCCGCGGTCGGTGCCTCAATGATGAAGCCCTGCACCGATCCGCTCGCTTTCCGCGCGAGCACCGTCGCAAGCGTGTGTGATGACACCACGGGCAGGAACGCCGGGCGGCGAGGCGCGCGGCCGACCTCGAAACGGTTGGGATCGAAATGGAGATGGGGAACGCTGTCGGTCGAGGATGTGCCCGCGACCTCGAGCCGCGTGTCCACCAGCTCCATCGCGGCGAGACGATCGAGAATGCCGGGAATGTCGCGAGGAATACCTGCGCCCATCAGCACGTAGTCGACATCGGCGAGCATCGCGCCGAACAGCACCGGCACGGTGGGGATCTGCACCTTCGTGAGGAGGTTGATGCCGATCCCTCCGTCGTGGTCGCGCTTGGCCAGCGTCACCTCGACGAAGGCCGCGACCGCCAGGAGATCCTGCGCAGCGTGCTTGTCTCGATGCGAGTGCATGGGCACGCCTCGATACGGGCGCCCGCGCCGGCCGCCCGGCAGAAAGTAGCGTTGCAGAATCTGTTCGACGATCGCGGGCGCGGGGAACTGATCCATGGCAGCGCGTGTCTCGCCGTCCGGATCGCCGTCCTGGAGTCGCCGCGCGAGCACCAGGTCGATGGCCGTTCCGGACACGACCCCGAGGTGACCCGTCATCGCGACGGCGCGGGCGAGGCGATAGCTCGAGACGGCCACGCCAAGACCGCCCTGAATCAAAAGCGGCCGCTTCGCATCCTCCGTCGGGATGCGTTCAGCTGTCTGCATCGTGCTCCTTCAGTCGTTGCCGGCCGTCTGCCGACCGTGCCAGCGTATAAGCGGTTTGTCCGCGGCGGCAGAGCCCAAGGACATCCACTGAAGGGCCGAAGGTCACTTGTCTATTCCGCGCATCGTGCCTTCGGGCCACTGTGGCGTGGCATGCGCACCCCGATGTGGCCAAGAGGGCCAAGTGAGTCGAGAGCCGCCCCACGCCGACGATCGTCGCACCCCTGCGATCGCCAACGCCGATACCGAGACAGGCCGTCAAGCGAGCGGCGTATCTGCGGGTCGACCGGATGCGTTGCATCGCGTACCGGCCGCCCGCCGGGTACGCTCAGGGAACAGGAGGTTGTTCGTGAGGCATCGGTGTCTCCTCAGTCTGCGGCGACCCATGGGCCGTGGCCCGATCCTCAGGCGCCGGCGGCGAGACGACGACGCTCCGCGCAGCGACTCGGGGCGGACCTGGGTGCTGCGGCCTGATCCCTGCGGCGCCCTGCACGGCGTCGCACCGTCGACGGTGAGCTTCGCCGGTCCGGGGCTTGCCCCGCTCGGGGGCGCGCTAAGCCCGAGCAACGGGGATATCGTCAGGTACTTCGGCTGAGCTGATCCGATGAAGTGCCCTGGTCGCCCTGCCCGAGTTGCGGGGGCGCGGATGACGTCATCGCGCGATTGGCACTCTGAGGCGACGCCTGAAGGCTGGGCGCGTCCAGCCGTCGGCATATAAGCGGCGGGGGGGTCAGCCCCCGGTCGCAGCGGGATAGTGTTGCAATCATCGCCGGACCCCGCTGCTTTCCTGCCGTCCGCGACCGGCAACGGATCGTATGCCTGTTCCCTTTGTACCGAACCTGGAACGCTGACGGAGGCGATCACCCGTCTCGCGCGTTTGTTGGGTGCAAATGACCGGGCGGTGACACGGGCTTCAGACGGCTGGGGGAGCCGATGCGAGTGTGTCTCTATGCCCGCAGTCGACTATGAGGTGCTCGTCAGGCAGGGCCCGTTACAAACGGTCGCTCTTCGGCCCTAACTCGCGCCTAATCCCTTAACTCGATATTAGTCAGCGGCATGCTAGCCTCGGGAGCAGAGGGACCATCAGAGGATAGGAGGATCGACAGCGTGGGACAGAACACCGTGACACCAGAACTGCTCGTCAGGTGCGGCTGTGGGTTTGAAGCGCGGGGCATCGAGGAGGAGTTGGTCCTGATCGCTGAGGAGCATGCCATCGAGGCCCACAATGTGCGAGTCACCGAGGAGCAGGTGCTGACGAGCATGCGTCCAGCCCTGCCTTCGCGCCGTGCGGCGGAGCTTCGTTAGACGGCGACCGCT
>DAIQQM010000184.1:0-2410 GCA_036786805.1 Candidatus Dormiibacterota bacterium
TGAGGTCATGGTCCGCCTCGAGGACCAGCTGATGCGCGCCGCGACCACCGTCCACAAGGGCATCGACGCGCTCCCCGCCGAGGGCGGATCGCGGCGGAAACGCCGGGAGCGGGAGTAGCGTCTCGGGTCGCCTGCAACCGGCGCACCGCTATACTGGCCGCATCCACTGGCCGCGCCGACGTGCGTGCGCGCCGTCCCCGGAGAAACCGAGCATGCCGCTTCCCAAGCAAAAGATCTCAAAGCGCCGCCGCGACTTTCGGCGCTCCCACCACGCTCTGGAAATGCCGACGCTCTCGCCGTGCCCGCGCTGCCGCCAGCCGCGGATTCCGCATCGTGTCTGCCCGAACTGCGGACACTATCGCGGCCGCGAAGTGGTCGTCACCGAGTAACCATCCGGTCCTGTTGGCCCGAGTAGCACTCTGCTTTCCCGGACAGGGCAGCCACGCCGCCGGCATGGCGGACGGGTTGACGGATCTCCCCATCGCCGTCGAGATGCTAGACGCCGCGCATTCCTCCGGCGTCGACCTGACCACGGCGCTCGCAGGGAGCGACGAGCTGCTGCGACCCACGGAGATCGCGCAACCGGCGCTGCTGCTCGTCGAGTGCGCCCTCCGCAGCACCCTGCCCGACGACCTCGACATCGTCGCGGTCGCGGGGCACAGTGTCGGCGAGTACGCCGCCGCGGTGACGGCGCATGCGCTGCACCCCGCTGATGCGATGCGTCTCGTCATCGAGCGCGGCAGGGCGATGGCGGCGATGCACGAGGGGACCATGTGCGCGCTCATCGGCATCGACGTCGATGCCGCGACCGCCGTCTGCGACGATACCCAGCGCGAAACCGGTGGCATTGTTGTCGTTGCCAACCACAACGCGCCCGGGCAGGTGGTCATCAGCGGATCGATTGCCGGCGTCGACGCCGCTGCCAAGCTCGCGCTCGCTCGCGGCGCGCGTCGCGCGATCCCGCTCAATGTCAGCGGCGCATTCCACTCGCCCCTGATGACTTCTGCGGCGGCAGCGTTCGAGTCCGCTCTCGACGGCGTTGCGATCGCGGATCCGCATCCGCCGGTGGTGTGCAACGTCGACGCGTGCGACGTGCATACCGCCGCCGAGCTGCGCGAGCGATTGCACGCCCAGCTCACCTCACCGGTGCGATGGATCGAGTGCGTGGAGCGCCTCGTCGCGCTCGGCGCCGAGACGCTCGTCGAGGTCGGACCCGGCACCGTGCTCAGCGGTCTCGTGCGACGCATCGCCCCCGAGGTTCGCGCCATCTCGGTGAACACGCCGGACGCCGCGGCGCGTCTCGACGTTGCCGCGGTCGCGGGATGAGTGAGGCGCGCGCGCTCGACGGCAGGCGCGCCCTGGTCACCGGTGCCTCGCGGGGCATCGGCAGGGCAACCGCGATCGCGCTCGCGCGGGCCGGCGCATCGGTCGCGGTCGGATACTCGGCGCACCCGGACGGCGCAGAAGCGGTGGTCGCCGCGCTCCGCGCCGAGCACGGCGCGACCGCGGTCGCACTCGGTTCGGACCTCGCCGAACCCCAGGGCGCCGCAGGGCTGGTCGAGCAGACCGTCCAGGCACTGGGCGGCATCGACATCGTGGTCAACAACGCCGGGATCACCCGGGACAATCTGGCCATGCGTCTCACCGACGACGACTGGAACGCCGTGCTCGCCGTCGATCTCACCGCGGCCTTTCACATCTGCCGCGCCGTGCTGCGTCCAATGCTCCGCCAGCGATTCGGCCGCATCGTCAACGTGTCGAGTGTCTCCGGGGTGATCGGCAACGCCGGCCAGGCCAACTACTCGGCCGCGAAGGCGGGGCTCATCGGACTCACCAAGTCGCTGGCACGAGAGGTCGCGAGCCGCGACATCACCGTCAACGCCGTGGCCCCAGGGTTCATCGAGACCGAGATGACGACGACGCTCGGCGAGGCAGTCCAGGCGTCCGCGATCGCCGCCATCCCCAAGGGCCGCATGGGGACCGCCGCCGAGGTCGCCGCGGCAATCGCCTTCCTCGTCCTGCCAGAGTCCGGGTACATCACCGGCCACGTGCTCCACGTCGACGGGGGTCTCGCGGCGTGAGCGAGACCGGCGCGCCGACCAACAGCGACGACCCCGCGGAACGCATCATCGACGGTGCCTCCGGGCCATTCGCGTGGCGCCCCCCCGCTCCTGACGCTATCGTTTCGCCCCAGACTGATGCGGCCCCTGCCGCAACCACACCATCACAAGGAACGCCTGATGCCAGATCTAACCTTCGACCGGTTCAAGGCGATCGTCGCCGATCAACTCGGCGTGGAGACCGAGCAGGTGACGCCGGAGGCGTCGTTCGTGGAGGACCTGAACGCGGACTCGCTCGACCTGGTCGAGCTGATCATGGCGTTCGAGGAGGAGTACCAGATGGAGATCTC
>DAIQQM010000185.1:0-2394 GCA_036786805.1 Candidatus Dormiibacterota bacterium
GTCGTCGTCAAACCGGTCGAGCGTGATGAGATGACCAAGAGCGGGATCCTGCTCCCCGACACCGCCAAGGAGAAGCCTCAGGAAGGCATCATCGAGGCAGTGGGCAACGGTCGCTACAACGAGCAGACCGGCGTCCGTGTCGCGCTCGACGTCAAGGTCGGCGATCGCGTGATGTACGCGAAGTACGCCGGCAGTGAGGTCAAGATCGATGACGTCGAGTACCTGATCCTCGGCGAGAAGGACATCCTGGCCGTCGTCGAGAAGAACGGCAAGAAGTAATCAGGAATGGCAGCAAAGCAGCTTCGCTTCGAGGCGCCCGCACGCGCGGCGCTCGCACGCGGCGCGGCGATCGTCGCCGACACCGTCGCGGTGACACTCGGACCACGCGGTCGCACGGTCGTGCTGGACAAGAAGTTCGGCCCGCCTCTGATCAGCAATGACGGGGTGACGATCGCGCGTGAGCTCGAACTCGAGGATCACTTCGAGAACATGGGCGCGCAGCTGCTCAAGGAAGTGGCGATCAAGACCAATGACATCGCGGGCGACGGCACCACGACGGCGACGGTGCTGGCCCGGGCGATGCTCGACGAGGGGTTGCGGAACCTCGCCGCCGGCGCTCCACCCAACGAGCTCCGTCGCGGCATGCTAGCCGCGCTCGACGCGGCCGTCGAATCGATCCGCGCCCGGTCGCACCCCGTCAAGGGTGGTGACGACATCCTCCGCGTGGCCACCATCAGCTCGGGAGACCCGGTGATCGGCGCCATGATCTCCGACGCCTTCGACAAGGTGGGCAAGGAGGGCGTGGTGTCGATCGAGGACGGGACGGGCATCGAAACCGAGGTGGAAGTGGTCGAGGGGATGCAGTTCGACCGCGGCTACATGTCCGCGCACCTGGTCACCGACCTGCAGAACATGGAATCCGTGCTCTCCGACGCTCGAGTTCTTGTCACGGATGCCAAGATCTCGTCGGTGAGCGACCTGCTCCCCACCCTCGAGCTCGTGATGCGGACCGGTCGTCCGCTGTTGATCGTCGCCGAGGACGTCCAGGCAGAGGCGCTCGCGACCCTGGTCGTCAACCGGGCGCGCGGCACCTTCAGCGCGATGGCGGTCAAAGCCCCCGCATTCGGCGAGCGGCGCGACGCCATCCTCCAGGACATCGCGGTGCTCACCGGGGCGACCGTCATCAGTGAGAAGACCGGTCTCCGCCTCGACGCGGCCCGCGACGAGCAACTCGGTCTCGCCGGGCGGGTCACGGTCACCAAGGACGACACCACGATCGTTCGCGGCGGCGGCACCAAGGCCGCCATCGAGGGGCGCTGCGCCGAGATCCGCCAGCAGATGGAGGAGACCACCTCCGACTGGGATCGCGAGAAGCTGCAGGAGCGGCTGGCCCGGCTCACCGGAGGTGTCGCGGTGATCAGGGTCGGGGCCGCCACCGAGGTGGAGATGAAGGAGCGCAAGTCTCGCGTCGAGGATGCGCTCGCGGCCACCCGCGCTGCGATCGAGGAGGGCGTGGTCGTCGGTGGCGGGGTGTCGTTGATCCGCGCCATTCCGGCAGTCCAGGCCCTCGACCTCGAGGGCACCGAACGGGTCGGCGCCGACATTGTCGCCCGGGCGCTCCGCGAACCGCTGCGCATCATCGCCGAGAACGCCGGCCTCGAGGGGCAGGTCGTCGTCAACGAGGTCGCCGAGGCCAAGGGCGACCACGGTTTCGATGCGGCGACCGATACCTACGGCGATCTCACCAAGCGCGGGATCATCGACCCGACCAAGGTCGTCGTGTCAGCGCTGGTCCATGCAACGTCCATCGCCACCATCGTGCTCAGCACCGAAGCGCTGATCGCCGACGCGCCGGAGCGGGATGAATCTGCGCCCGGCGGTGGCGGCCACTCGCACGGCGGCGGTGGCATGGGCATGGACGACGACGACATGGACTTCTAGCGTCGGGCAGACAGCCTGACGCTCCTGCTCCGGCCGGCGTCCGTGACCTGCACGGGTGTCGTACCGTTGCCATGGTCATGCACCGACGATCGTTGACGCCGGCGACCCGCTGACGTGTGTGGGATAGCGGGTTTCTGGGGGCCGCCCGACCGCGCGTTGCTCGAGGCGATGACCGAGTCCCTCCGGCACCGGGGTCCGGATGACGACGGGCATTTCGAGGACGCCACCGCGTCGCTCGGGTTCCGGCGCCTCAGCATCATCGACCTGGCGCACGGGAACCAGCCCATGTCGATGGATGACGGACGGCTCCAGATCGTCTACAACGGCGAGGTCTACAACTTCCGCGAGCTGCGTGCGGAGTTGGAGGCGCTGGAGCACACGTTCCACACCGCATCCGACACCGAGGTCGTGCTGCATGCCTACGCGCAGTGGGGCACCGACTGCTTCCGCCGG
>DAIQQM010000107.1:0-1823 GCA_036786805.1 Candidatus Dormiibacterota bacterium
CCCGTCGGACGCGTGGTTATACGGAGGTCCGTAGCCGCCGGTACCGCTCGAGCCGTCGAGCTCGGTCGTCGCGGTCGTGACGAAATCGACCGGGTCGGTACGTGCCCAGGACTGAACGGTGCTCGGCTTCTCATCGGGCGAGGAGAACAGGATCGTCAGCACGACCGCGAGCGCGAGCACCACGCCGAACGCGACGCACGCCTCCTTGACGATGTCGTACGAGCGGTAGCCGCCCTTCCACTCGCGGTAGCTCTCGTCCTCGGCCAGGCGCTCGCGCCGGTTCATGACGCCGACTCTTGCGCGCCCGGACCGGCACCGTCATGGCTGGCCGGCGAGGTGGTCACGGGGACATTGAACGGTGGCACGACGCCGTGCTTGCGCACGAGCAGGACGTGGCCGATGACGAGTGCCACCACGGCTGCCGGCAGCAGCAGGACGTGGTAGCTGTACATCTGCCCGAAGTTGAGCAGGTTGAAGAACGAGCCGATTCCCGCCGCGTTCATCGCGTCCTTGGCCTGGGTGGAGATCCACTGGGCGTCGAAGTTCTGCTGGGAGACGTAGCCGGTCAGCGCGCACGGGATCGCGACCACGAACGTGATCGTTCCGGTGATCCAGACAGCTTTACGGCCGCCCCGCCACGCCGCCATCCAGTACTTACCCCAGAGGTGGATGACCATCACGAAGAAGAACAGCTCGACCGACCACAGATGGATGCTGTTGAAGAAGTGTCCGATTCCGGTGAAGTGCCACCACCCAGGTCCCTTCAGCGCGAGGATCGTTCCCGAGAGGATGATCACGGCCAGCGAGCTCAGCGACAGGACCCCGAACACGTAGATCCACGAGGCGACGTAAGAGGGCTGCTTGTCGGCCAGCAGCTTCTCCGGGGGGAGCGCGCCAACGGCCCGCTCGCGCACCGCGGCGGTCCAGGAGCGCTCCTCGGAGACGCTCATGACGAGCCCCCGGTCGCGCGCCCGGATGGGAAGGGGGCGAGGATCGCCGCGACGAACACGACGATCATCAGCACGATCACGACGATGTTCGACACCGACATCTGGAAGAAGTGCCAGTGCACCACCGACGAGTGGTGATTGAGATTGAAGACCGCAGCCATGGGTGGGCACGATATGGGCCGCGCTGACCCTCACCATCGGGGATCACGCGCGGCCTCATTTCGGATAACTACTGACGGACACTCGAGGTGCGAGGTGTGAGTTTTCTCACACTGGCTGGGCGATCGATGCCCCGACTCTTGCGGCGAGCTCGACCAGCCGGGTGGAGTAGCCCCACTCGTTGTCGTACCACGACACGACCTTCACCTGCGTGCCGTCGATCACCGAGGTCAGGCCGGAGTCGAAGATCGACGAGTAGGTGGACTTCACGATGTCCGAGGAGACGATCGGGTCCTCTGTGTAGTCGAGGATCCCCATGAGCGGGCCCTCGGCGGCGGCGGCCGCAAAGGCGGCGTTGATCTCTTCCTTTGTCGTGGCACGCTCGGTCTCGACGGTCAGGTCGACGAGCGACCCGGTCGGGGTCGGTACCCGGACCGCGAACCCGTTCAGCTTCCCGTCGAGCTCGGGGATCACCAGTCCGAGCGCCTTGGCGGCGCCGGTCGACGTGGGGATGATGTTGAGCGCGGCGGCGCGCGCACGTCGCAGGTCGCTGTGCGGCCCGTCGAGCAGGTGCTGATCGGAGGTGTAGGCGTGGACGGTGGTCATCAGGCCGTGGCGGATGCCGACCGTCTCGTGCAGAACCTTGGCGACCGGCGCCAGGCAGTTCGTCGTGCACGAGGCGTTCGAGATGATGCTGTGGAGGTCCTCGTCGTA
>DAIQQM010000107.1:1923-5135 GCA_036786805.1 Candidatus Dormiibacterota bacterium
TGTTGGTGCTGGTTGTGTTGCGTTACGCCTCGACCGACGGCATCGGTGGGGATGGCGCGGCGGTCTCGACCCGGACACGGGCGTCGACGATCACCACCCGGTCCGGTCCCGCGATCAGGGGGTTGCAGTCGAGCTCGGCGATCTCGGGGTGGGCCTCGACCATCGCGCTGACGCGCAGGAGCACGTCCTCGATCGCGGCCAGATCGCAGCGCGGCGCGCCGCGGTAGCCGTCGAGCAGCGGGAAGGTGCGCAGCGAGTGCACCATTTCGCGCGCTTCGAGGTCCGTCACGGGAGTGATCCGGACCGCCACATCGCTGACCAGCTCCGCGGTGGTCCCGCCGGCGCCGCAGGCGAGCACGGGGCCGAAGCTGTGGTCATTGACGACGCCGACGATCAGCTCAACGCCCGCGGGCGCCATCGGCTGAACGACCAGTCCGTCGAGCCGGTACCCGGCACGCTCGACGGAGCGTTCGATCTCGGTGGCAGCGGCGCGTACGGCCTCGGCCCCTTCGAGTCCGAGCCGGACGCCACCGGCGTCGGTCTTGTGCACGAGCCCGGGCGCGCTCGCCTTGAGCGCGACCGGCGATCCGAGCTCCGTCGCCGCCGCGACCGCCTGCTCGGCGTCGCGAACGACGCGCGTGGTGATCAGCGGCAGCCCGAAGCAGTCGAACAGTTGCGCCACGCACGCGGGCGACAGCCAGGCCTCGTCCCGCGCGAGCTCCTTGCTGATCATCGCCGCGGCTTCGACCGATCGAAGCCCCTCGAACCTTGGCACCGAGCCCACGTCTCTTGCGCGCCAGCGGCTGTGCCGGACCGCCAGGGCCATCGCGCGAGCGGCGTCCTCGGGAAACTCGAAGCCGGGTACCCGTACCTGCTCTGAAGACAGCTCGAGCGGAACGCCGTCGCTGACCATGAACACGGATGCGGTCGCAACCTCGGGATTCGCCTGCGCGAAGTCGCAAATTGCGGCGGCGACATCGGCGGCCGTGGTTACGAGCGCGGTGACGAAGATCGTGATGATCGCGTCGCACGCATCCGCGTCGACAAGCGTCTGGAGCGTCCGACGGTAATCGTCTGCCGAAGCGGTCGCGATCATGTCGATCGGGTTGCCAAGCGCCGCGCCCGTGGTCAGGAACTCGGCCAGCCGGGCGCGGACGTCGGTAGGAAGCTCCGCGATCTCAATGCCCGCCGCCTGACATGCGTCGGCACACAGGATCCCAGGGCCGCCGCCGTTGGTGACGATCACGACCCGGTCCCCGCGCGGGATCGGTTGAGCCGACAGCAGCGCGGCGACGCTGAACAGCTCGTGCATCGTGTCGGTCCGGATCACCCCGGCCTGCTCGAACAGCGCATCGACGGTCACGTCGGAGCCCGACAGCATCGCGCCGGTATGTGACGAGGTCGCGCGGGCACCCGCGGCCGACCGACCGCTCTTGACCGCAAGGATCGGCTTGGTGGCCGCCACCCGGCGGGCGACGCGAGCGAACTTCCGGGGGTTGCCGAACGACTCCATGTAGAGCAGCGCCAGCTTGGTGTCCGGGTCCTGCTCCCAGTACTGGAGAAAGTCGTTGCCCGACAGATCGGACATGTTCCCAACTGAGACGAAAGACGACAATCCAACCCCGAGGCGACTTGCCGCCTCGATGATCGCGATCCCGAGTCCTCCGCTCTGTGACATGAACCCAACCCTCCCCGGCACGGCTACGGGCGGAGCGAACGTCGCATTCAGCCGGACCCGCGGAGAGGTGTTGAGAACCCCCATGCAGTTGGGACCGACGATCCGGATTCCGGCGTCGCGGCACACCTCGAGCAGCTCGTCCTGGCGGCGGGCGCCTTCGGCACCGGTCTCCGCGAACCCCGATGAGATCACGAGCAGGCTGCGCACCCCTGCGTCCGCACACTCGCGCGCGGCGTCTACCACCTCCTCGGCGGGCACGGCCACGATCGCCAACTCGACGCCGCCGGGGACGTCGACCACCGACCGGTACGCCCGCCGCGACTGAACCACGTCGGCCTTGTCGTTGACCGCATAGACCGCGCCGCTGAACTCGGCCGCAAGCAGGTTGTGGAGGATCTCGCCGCCGATCGTCCCGCGCCGTCGCGACGCCCCGATCACTGCCACGGAACTCGGCTCGAGGAAGCTACGAACCGCAGCCACAGCCCCGATTCGCTCGCGTTCCTCGAAACGCTCGAGCGCCGCGGCGGACAGCGACGTCGGCAGCTCGATCTCGAGGGCATCCGGCGCCGAGTGGAGCTCAACCGGGAATCCGCTCTCGCGAAAGACGTCGATCATCCGGTGGTTTTGCGGCAGCACCTGTGCGAAGAACGTCGAGAATCCGTGCTGCTCACCCACTTCCGCGAGATGGGCGAGCAGGATCGTCGAGATGCCACGGCCCTGCCACGCGTCCGCGACCAGGAACGCCACCTCGGCGCGCCCGTAGTCGATCCGCACGTATGCCGCGTGAGCAATGATCGCGCGCGGGTTGCCGCTTTCCACGACCAGTCCGAACCGATCCGCGTAGTCGACGTTGACCGACCACGAGGTTGCCCAGTCCAGGTTGGGCGTGCCGAAGAAGCGAAACCAGATCGAATCCAGCGAGACGGACTCGAAGAAGGCGCGCATCGCCGGCCCATCGTCGGCACGCACGGGGCGCACGTGCACGGTCGCTCCGTCGCGCAGGACGACGTCGGCCTCGCGCTCGGATGGATATCTCGCCGCGGCGGGAATCGCGCTCATCGATCTCGTGAGCCGGGTCGTCAGCTGTCGGCGTAGACGGTGGCGACGTCGAGCGTCGAGAGGACGCCCACCGGGTATCCACCGGCGCCGTCGACCACCAACAGGTGCGACACACCGTGCTCGCTCATCATCTGCGCCGCGTTTCGCAGCGGCTCGTCGGCTGAGACCGTGAGCGCCTCCGTGGCGGCCGCTTCGTGAGCCGTGCAGTCGGCCCCGGCGGCCACGGCAGTGGCCACATCCAGATCGGACACCACACCGACCGGACGCGCTCCGTTTGCGGCCGTGATCACCACCGCGTGTACCCGGTGAGTGGCCATGATCGCGGCGACGTCTCGAAGCGAGTCGTCCGCGCCACAGGCGAGCGTGCCGGGGTGCATGCAGTCGCGAACGCGGATGTGCGCGAGCGGCGGACTGTGAGTTGGCTGATTGGGCATGCTGCAAGCGTCGCCCACGCCCGGGAGCCGAGCATCCGGGC
>DAIQQM010000107.1:5235-8346 GCA_036786805.1 Candidatus Dormiibacterota bacterium
GGGGCGCCGCGTCGAGCTCGCGCCCGCGCTCCAGATGCTCGCCACGACCGAGCCGGTCGCGGGTCACCTGGAGTGGGTGGCCCACACCGCGCCCCGCGGCATCGTGTGCGGGCAGGATGTCGTCAGTCCCTTTCCGTCGGCCGACGATTAGCCGAGAACTCGAACCGTCAGCGGGCGGACCACCACACGGTCCGCGAGCTTCTCGACCAGTCGCCGGCTGCCGCTCCCGAGCCCGTGGCGCAGGAAGTTGGCCGAACCGGCGGCTGCACCGAGCACCAGTGCTTCGCGAAGCGGAAGGCCCCGGGCCCACCCGGCCGCAACGGCACCCATCATCGCGTCCCCGCAACCCTCGCGGAACCCGTGGGGCAGCGCCGGCGGCACAATCTCAAACGGTTCCTGGTCCGCGGGCAGCACGAGGATCGGAGCGTCCGCCCGGGTCACCGCGACGGCACGAGCGCCGGCCTCCAGCAGCCGGCGCGCGCCGTCGAGCGCATGGCGCCCGTCGACCGGACCGCGCACGTATTCGGCGAGCTCCCAGTCATTCAGCTTGACCAGATCCGGCCGATGGGGAAGCACGTGCTCGAGTCGCGGCGTCGAAAGGTCGACGATCACCGGCACCCCGGCCGCCCGCACGTCCGCGGCGAGCGTCTCATATACCTCGTCCGGGAGCCCCTCTCCCGGAAACGGGTTGCAGAGCACGAGGACCGCGCTGTCGAGCGCCGCGGCGCACGTCGCGGCCACCAGGTCGTCGACCTCGTGCCGCTGTGGGGCGGGCCGCGCCGCGTTCGCCACCAGGTGCCGTTCCCCGGTTCGGCGATCGACGACATAACTCCCGCTGAATCCTGCCGTGTGCACAACCCGCCGCTCGCCGGGAAGCACCTCAAGGAGCGCACGAAGCGCCGCGCCCGTCTCCCCCCCAAGGAATCCGCACAGGATCGGCCATGCTCCGAGCTCGGCCGCCATGCGTGCGACCCACACCCCCTGGCCTGCGGCGTGTACGTGCACTTGATCGACGGCACCGCTCGCCTCGATCGTGATGCTGAGCAGCACATCTGGACCGAACACGGTGACGGGAAGATGCTCGCGAGAGTCCGACATTCGCACGGGACCGTTAACGATGCCTGAGCCAGGCACATCGGGAATACGCCGCAGTCATCGTGCGGCGCTTCCCCTACCGACCCGGCGGGGCAGCGACGATGACACGGGCGTGACGCCGGTTTACCGTCGCGCCCATGACTGGTAAAAGCGACGATCAGGATTCGTCCGCCGCCCAGCGGCCGCTGACCCACGTGTACGACGACCTGCGCCGGCGCAACGCGCGCCGTGCCGACCTCGCTCGTGCGCGCGAGATGCGTGCCCGGATCGAGCGGGCTCTGCAAGCCGCACGGCAACGAGCGATGCGAGATCGAGGCTGAGCGTGCGGCGCGACCGGCTGCACGTCGTCATCGCCGGCGGTGGCGTCGCCGCGCTCGAGACCTTGCTGGCGCTCAGGGCGTTGGCGGGCCATCTGATCGACGTCACGCTCATCTCGCCGACGCCCGAGTTCGTGTACCGCCCCGTGACCGTCGCCGAGGCCTTCGACCGGGCGGAGGCGCGCGTCTACGACCTCGCGGAGATCCTCGCCGACCAGGGCGGCGGCGAGCTCATTCTTGACGCGCTCGCCGATGTCGAAGCCCGTGGCCGGATCGCGGTGACCGTGGACGGACGAAGGATCTCGTTCGACGTGCTGGTGGTGGCCACGGGAGCGGTGCCCGGCGTCCCGTTCCCGGGCGCATTCACCTTCCGGGGCCGAGACGACGTCCCGGTCCTGCGCGGCCTGCTCCATGACCTGACCACGACCCGGACAGGATCGGTCGCGCTTGCGCTTCCGTCGGAGCGAATGTGGCCGCTGCCCCTGTACGAGCTCGCGCTGATGACCGCTGCACACCTGAACGAGCACGGCGCCGATGACGTCAGGGTGACGCTGGTCACGCCCGAGGAGGAGCCGCTCGAGCTGTTCGGCCCTGCCGCCACCGACGCCGTGCGCTCGCTGCTCGAGGCGCGGGGGATCACGGTGCGATCCTCGTCGCTTCCAGCGGTGGTGCGCGGCCGCATGCTGTTGCTAGCCGGCGGGGCGGAGGTGTTCGCCGACCGCGTGATCACCCTGCCCGTGCTCGAGGGCCCGAGGCTGCCCGGACTCCCCCACGATCAGCACGGCTTCATTCCGGTCGACAAGTTCGGTCAGGTCAGCGACGTCGAGCACGTGTTTGCTGCGGGCGACGTGACCGCGTTCCCGCTCAAGCAGGGAGGTCTCGCGGCTCAGCAGGCCGATGCAGTGGCGGCAAAGATTGCCGCCCTGGCCGGCGCCGCCGTCACGCCCGAGCCGTTCCGCCCGGTGCTGCGCGGACTGCTGCTCACGGGGGGCGCGCCGCTGTACCTGCGCGCGGAGCCGCAGCGGCTCGTCCGCGAGGCGACGGTGGCGATCGAAGCGCCCCCGGCTTACCGGCCCTCGCGCGACGCCTCGACGGCCGCCGGGCAGGCGCTATGGTGGCCTCCGGGGAAGATCGCCGGCAGGTACCTGGCTCCGTACCTCGCCACGGCGCGGCCGTCGCCGCTCAGCTCGGGCGTGCTCGCCGACCGGGTTCCGGTACCCGGCCCGCCGGTGTCCGACGAAGAGCATGAGGAAGCGCTGGCGCTCGCACTGCTGCTCGCCGACTGCGACGCGCGCTGGGGCGACTACCCGTCGGCTCTGAATGCGCTCGATGCGGCCGAGGCGCTCGAGGGCGCGCTGCCCCCCGAGTACGAAGCCAAGCGGCACAAGTGGCGCGCGGAAGGTCGGCTCGCCAACAGATGAACGACCGGGCCGCCTTCTCATGAGAGTCCTCATCGCCGCCGCCAGCCGCCACCGCGGGACGCGCGAGATCGCGGAGGCGATCGCAACGGGCCTGATCCGAAACGGCTTCGAGGCCGACGCGGTCCCAGTCGAGCACGTCACGACCCTGGACGGATACAGCGCGGTCGTGCTGGGCAGTGCCGTTTACAAGGGAAGGTGGCTCGGCGAGGCTCGCCGCTTCGCACAGATCCACACCTCGGCCCTGGGCATGATGCCGGTGTGGCTGTTCAGCTCAGGTC
>DAIQQM010000009.1:0-34108 GCA_036786805.1 Candidatus Dormiibacterota bacterium
CCCTCGGCGCGCAGCCGGTCGGCGACGTCCTTCGCCGTCTGCGCAGCTGAGTTGACCAGGAAGACGGCGACTTCGGCGTCATCCATGCGGTAGAGATCGAGGGGGTCGTAGCGCCGGCCACTCAACCGCTCGTACTCCGCGACAACCTCCGGGAGCGCGGTGAGCGCGGCGCCCATCGCCCGCTCCAGCTGGTACTTGTTGTTGATCAGGTCGGGGTCGTTCATGTACGGCCCGATCGTCACGGGATGCCGGGGATCGAGCGCGGTCACCGTCTCCCGCACGGGTCCGAGCCAGCCCTGCACGGTGGCGTCGTCCTCGAAGGTCGACACGCGGCGCTTCTGATGGCTGGTGAAGAAACCGTCGAAGGCGACGATCGCGGGCAGCCGCACATCGGCGCGCTCGGCCACCCGCAGCGCGATGAGGTTCAGGTCGTAGACGGCCTGCGGGTCGCGCGCCGTGAAGATCAGCCATCCCGTGTTCAGCGCGTAGTAGACGTCGGAGTGGTCGCCGCGGATGTCGAGCGGCCCGCTCACGGCACGCGTCGCGAGGTCGAGCAGCATCGGGAAGCGCGTCCCGGACTGCACGGGCAGCTCCTCCAGCGAGTACAGCAGACCCTGTGAGCTCGTTGCGTTGAAGACGCGTCCGCCGCCGGTGGTGGCGCCGTAACAGATGCCGGCGGCGCCGTGCTCGCCGTCGGCGGGCACCATGACGATCTTGTGCTGGCCGGCGGCCTTCATCTCGTCGAGCAGCTCGGCGATCTCCGTCGAAGGCGTGATCGGGTAGTAGCCCATCAGATGGAAGTTGATCTGCTTGGCGGAGAGCGCGGCCATCTCGTTGCCGGTGCGGAAGCCGACGACCTGCTGGGCGGGGCCGGCGCTCGTCCTCGGCGGTGCCATGATGGCCATCACGCGGTCCCTCCCAGCTCGAGCCACGGGAAGAGCGGGACGCGATGCTCCTCGGCCCAGCCGGCCTCCTCGCGGAGCTCGGTCAGCGAGCCGGTCGGGCACGCGTCAATGCACTTGAGGCAGCCCTTGCAGTAGTGATAGTCGATGCCGAGCAGCCGCACGGCCGGCTCGCCATCGCCGTTTTCCGACCAGACGAAGCAGAGATCGGGACAGACGATGTCGCAGATCCCGCAGTGCGAGCAGGTGTCGGGGTCGTATGACGGGAGGAAGCCCTGCCGCGATGTGCTCAGGTTCTTGACGATGCTGTTGCCCGGGTCGAGGATGACGCCACCGATCGGCGCGTCGAGGTACCCGAACGCGGGCGCGGCCCGCTGCACGGGTCGGCCGGCGTCGCCCGGCGCGGGCGGCCAGGTCATGGTCCGCAGCTCGCTGTAGCCGCGGTCGAAGGTGCGGAGGTTCGCGTCGACGACGCCGGCGTTCCGCACGGAGAGCTTCTCGCGGATCGTCTCCTTCACCGCTTCCATGTCGAGGAAGGGGCAGGTGCGGACGACCGCGCCGAGCATCGCAGTGTTCACTCGCGTCTTCTCCTCGAGCGCGATGCCGAGCGCGTCGAGCACCGCGACAGTGCCGGAGCGGATGCCAAGCGCCTCCCGGATCTCGTCCGGGGTCAAGCGCGAGTTCACGATCAGGGTGCCGGTTGGGCTCAGGCCGGCCGCGACATCGAACGAGCGCGCCAGCGCCTCGTGGAAGACCGCGACCACCTGGGGGCTCTCGATAGGGCTGCTCGTGCGGACCTCGCGGTCGGCCGGGCAGAAGCGCACGAAGGACTTCACGGGCGTGCCCTTCTTCTCTGATCCGTATGACGAGAAGTGCGAACCGTTCAGGCCCTGCTTCAGGACGCCGGCCTCGGCGAGGATCTGTCCGGCGAGGTGGGCGCCGAGGCCGCCGATCGACTCGAAGCGAATGCCGAAGAAGCCGTCATCATCGGCGCCCGGGAGCACATCCGCCCCGGTGCCCGCTGTGCGGGCGGCCACGGCTGCTGGCATGGCACACCTCCGTGATCCGACTGGTGGCTTGTCCAGATCGTTGTTCGCTGGCGTTCAGGTTGCGCCGCGTCAAATAACGCTGACAAGGGCCGAAAGTACTCACCCGATGGGGCTGGAGGACCATAAAGTCTGGATCCGGACGAAGCGTGAGGTGGGTTCCGAAGGACCACCCACCGGCGTAACCGAGTTGGCTGTGAGCTGAGCCTGGTTCGTCTATCGCAGGATCAGGCGAATCCTCAGGTTTCCGCTGTCGGAGACGAGTGCGTCTCCGGCGGAGTCGAACGCGACGCCGAGCGGCAGGTGGAGTTGCGCTGATGTTGCAGCGCCTCCATCACCTGAGAAACCTTGCACGCCATCACCCGCCACCGTGTAGATGTCGCCTGCAGTCATGACCTGGTCGAACATGTCACCGGACGCAGCCGCGACCAAGCGGGCTCGGTTGTTGCTCTGATCGGCAATGAGCAGGTCACCGAGCGAGTCCACAGCCACGTCCGCGGGTCGGAAGATCCTCGCATTGGTTGCCGCGCCGCCATCACCGGAGAAGCCCGAATGGCCGTTGCCCACGATGGTGTATATGTTCCCGGCCGTCATGCTCATCCCGTAGAAGTGTCCGGTGGTGTCCGCAACCACTCGGATGCGGTTGTTGTTGGTATCGGCGATGGCGACGTTGCCGAACGCGTCGGCCGTGACCCCCACCGGTCTCCAAAGCTGAGCAGCGGTCGCAAGGGCCCCGTCGCCACCGTAGCCGGCGACGCCTGTTCCCGCGATCGTGTAGATGTGTCCTGAGGTCATGGCCTGCCCGTAGTAGACGCCGGTCGAACTTGCGACCACTCGAATTCGGTTGTTGTCAGCGTCGGCGATCAGCAGATTCCCATGCGTGTCCGCGACGACTGCGTTCGGCTGAGACAGTTCTGCCGACGTCGCAAGTCCACCGTCGCCGGGCGATCCCGCCGTCCCGTCACCCGCGACGGTGTAAATGCTGCCCGTTGACATGCTCTGGTTGTAGAACGTGCCCGGCGTCTCAGCGACCACTCTGACGCGGTTGTTCAAGGTGTCGGCGATGAGCAGGTTACCCGCAGCGTCGATGGCGACTCCAGATGGTTTGTTGAGCTTGGCGGCAGAAGCTCGTCCCCCGTCACCTGAGAAGCCGCGCCGGCCGATCCCGGCGACCGTGTAGATATCGCCCGCCGACATCGTGATGCCGTAGAAGGTGCCAGCCCGCGGTGCGGCCACCCGAATGCGGCTGTCGCCGATATCCGCGATCACCAGGTTCCCCGAGGAGTCCACCTTCGCTCGAGATTTTGGAGAGATCTGGGCGGCAGTCGCGTTGGCCCCGTCGCCCGAGTATTGAGCGCTGCCATTACCGGCAATCGTGTAGATGTCACCCGCGGTCATCGCGTGGCCGTAGAAGGTGCCGGATCTGCCTGCCAAGACGCGAACACGGTCGTTCGAGTTGTCCGCGATGACGAGGTTGCCGAACGAGTCCTGCACGGCGCTGCCGGAGCCGAGGCTGAGTTCAGCCGCGCTTGCGGGACCGCCGTCTCCAGCAAACCCGACGACCCCGTCGCCGGCGACCGAGTAGATGTGGCCGGAGACCATCGCCTGTCCGTAGAACGTGCCGGTCCCGCCGGCGACTACCCGCACCCGATCGTTCCCTGCGAGGCCGCCGTTGGTGCCGTCAGCAATGATCAGGTTGCCCGAGGCGTCGACCGACACCTGCCAGGGGAACTGAAACTCGGCACCGGTCGCAAGACCGCCGTTACCTGCATATCCGGAGACCCCGTCACCGGCGACGGTATAGATATCACCCGCCGTCATGGCTTGGCTGTAGAACGTCCCAGTGATGGCCGCAACGACCCTGATGCGCATGCTGGCGAAGTCATCGAAGACGACATTGCCCGCTCCGTCGACGGCCACACCCTGCGGGTCGTCGATCTCCGCCGCGGTCGCGGGGCCGCCGTCGCCGGCAAAGCCGTAGGCCGCGCTTCCCGCCACCGTGTATATGTCACCCGCCGTCATCGCCTGGCCGTAGAACGTTCCCGATCTTGCTGCGACGACTCGGACACGGCTGTTGAAGTAGTCAGCGAAGACGATGTTACCGGCGGCATCGACCGCGATCCCGGCGGGATCCAGGCCCGCCGAAATCGCGGGCGAGCCGTCGCCGGCGTACGTTGGACTGCCGTTGCCGGCCACCGTGTAGATGTCGCCTGCGGTCATCGCCTGGCCGTAGAAACTGCCCGTGGTTGATGCGGTGACGCGGATGCGGTGATGGTTCAGGTCCGCGATGACCACGTTGCCTGACGGGTCGACGGCGACACCGAACGGATACGACAGCTGTGCGGCGGGACCCGGGCCGCCATCTCCGGAGAATCCGGCGGGGCCGCTGCCGGCCACGGTCGTCAACTGGTCGGTGGTCACGTTGAGTGACCGCACGGCGTTGAACGCCTGATCGGTCACATAGACGTGGGTCCCCGCCGCTGCGAGGGCAATCGGCATCACGGCCACCGACGTGGCCGGCGCAGGTCCGCCAACCGAACCGGCGATGGTCGTGATCGTCCCTGACGGGGATGCAGCGAGAGTGGGCTGCGACGAAACCGCCAACGCTCCCACCGCAGCCAGCGCCGCAACTCCTCGCACCACACGGACACGGCGGCGATGAGCCAAGCCAGCGTTGCCAATGACGCTCAACATCTCTGAGGCCCTTCCCGAACGGCGACACACATGCCGCGTCACGCTCGACCCTACCATATCGAACGCACCACTTGCGTCGTTCGCAGCCTTCGGCACCTAGGTCCACGCAGCGCCTGCCGGCCGCCTCACCCTCCACCGTCGTCCCGCGAGGGAGGCTCACGAGGGTTGCTCGAGGCGCCGCCACTCGCAGCTGCAGCAGGGTGATCGAAAACCACGGTATCGCGGAGAAGCGACATGCTCGTTCTCCGAGCTGAGACCAGGTAACACAGGAGAAGGGCACGCCCCACGGCTCGCAGTAGGTGCGGCGGTTGCATCGATCGGGCGTTCCGATAGTCCTGTCGATCTGGGAGGCCACGGCGTCTAGCTCAACGCCCTCGCTATCCTGCCGCACGTGTCCGAGGACGAACTGTCCGCTCAGTCGCTTGCGGCGGCGATTCACGCTGACTTGGGCGTGCGGAGCATGGAGCGAGGCGTGGTGTCGGCAGGGTGCGACCCCGTCACCGAGAGGAAACGTCCCCCCGGCTCGAGCTCGCGCAACCCACGATCCCGTGGCGTGTGTGCACGCACTCCCACATGGACGTCACCGCAGAGACTGCCATCGACGTCTGCGCGCACGCCGACGGTGTCGGCGGGCTCGCGCTCACCTATGACCCCGGCCGCTCCCCGCTTCTTCCTCGTGCGTTTCGAGCCGGTTGCGCCACATCCGGCGCCGAGTGACACAGAAACCACCGAGCATCCCCTTGCGCTCGAGGGCGTACGGGCGACGACACCTTGACCGGGAACGCGGTTCCGGTGGTCGTCTTCGGGCTCGGTCCGATCGGTGTTCGGATCTGCAACCGCCTGTTGTCACGAACCGTGGACGTCGACGTCACCGGGGCTGTCGATTCGGATCCCACCAAGTCTGGGCTGACTCTGGGTGCCATCCCGGGAATCAAGGCGTCATCCACGATCGTGGTCGCCTCGGATGTAGGTGCGCCTCCCGCTGGAGGAGGCGTCGCGATCCAGGCAACGGCGTCCAGCCTCCGCCTCGCCGCTCCTCAGGCAATGCATCTGGCTCGCCTGGGATGGAATGTGCTCTCCTCGTGTGAGGAGCTCGCGTTTCCGAGAGGTCTGGACCCCGAGGTGGCTGACGAGCTGGACGCGATCGCCCAGAAAGCGGGGGTGACTGTGCTCGCCTCCGGCGTGAACCCGGGGTTCATGATGGACACGCTGCCGCTGACCCTGACAGGCCTCTGCACCAGGGTCGACAGGATCAGCGTGAGGCGGGTGGTGGATACGAACGGTCGCCGCGAGCAACTGCAGCGAAAAGCGGGCGTGGGGATGGCTCGAGACGAGTTCGAGCGGCTTGCACGCGAGGGTCGGATCGGACACGTCGGGCTCCGCCAGTCCGTGCAGTTGATCGCCGCACGCCTCGGATGGACGTTGACGGGAATCGACCTGTCACTGCAGCCTGTGATCGCCGACGTGCCGGTGTCGACACCGCTCGGGACCGTGCCAGCCGGTTCCGTGATCGGTCAGCACCAGGTCGCCGTCGGGCGCGTGACATCCCACGAGCCCATCCGGCTCGAGCTCGTCATGGCGGCGGGATACTCCTCGATCGACGAGGTAGTCATCACGGGTGACCCGACGGTGCACCAGGTGATCGAAGGTGGCCTCAACGGCGACGTGGGCACGGAGGCTGTCATCGCCAACCTCGTCGGGCCCGTGTACGCGGCGCGGCCGGGGCTGCTCACGATGGCCGACCTGGTCGCCATGGCCTGCGACGTCGCCTGACCATCGCCGGTCGAGGATCTCCCGGAGGAAGGCGGCCTGTCCTGCATGATTCACCTCGTCGACGAGCACGTTGATCCGCCTGACGTGGAGGGTCACCGACGGCCTACCGCGAGTCAACCCCCGCAAAGGGAACGACCTTGCGGAACACGTCGATCCAGCGTGGCGTGGTGACAACAGCTCCGACCAGACGCCCGCCCGTCTCGCCGAACGGCATGACCCTTGGATCAGCGTTTCAAGGGCGACGATTGCCCCGGAGCTGCTGCCAAATACGATCGCTGGCTGGTCACTCAGGTGCTCGATCAAGCGCCGCACATCCTCCGCATCTGACTCGATTCGATGATCGTAGTCCTGCGGCCCGACGAGCTCGCTCCGCGAGAAACCGCGTCGGTCGTGGGTGACAACGGTGTAGTGCGCTGCCAGTTGCTCCGCTAACAACCTGTACGGGTAGGTTGTGCCGGCCGCTCCGGGAATCAACACCACAAGCCGGCCGCTGCCGTAAGTGTCGTAGTAGATCCGAGCCCCGGGAACCTCGATCGAACTCATACGCGCCCCACTTGCGAACTTCTGCTCGAAGGGTGGTCAGAGGGTGGATGTTTGGGTCGAGCGGCTTCAGGACGCAACCCGGCCAATGTCACGGCAACGAGTCGGTGGATAGCAGCCTTCGACGACATGCCATTGGCAGCTCCAAGGGCGTGGATGCAGAACGTCGCAAGCTCATCAGCAGCAACGTCAACCGCACCGCAGTGCCCTCGCGAGGCTGACCTGCGTAGAACGGGCGAGCATGCCAGACGGGGATCCGTGGCTTGACTGAACGTCGGTATCCCCGCTGATCAACCCACGGGTTGAGTGACCGGGTGGATCCGACCTCGAAAAGTCCAACCCGCGGGCCGACGACTTCGAGAAGCGACGGCCGAATCATGGGGATCGTCCACTTCGGACGAGAACCAGATTCACGGAGGACCCCCGATGACCACGACGGATTACCTGATCAACGCCGGATTCATCGTCATGGTGTGCTTGCAGGCGCGTACGAAGCGGCTGGACCGCCGCGCGCTGGTGATCCCGCTCGTGCTCGTGTTCGTTGTCGCGCAGCAGTACCTGCACACGATTCCTACCACCGGCAACGACCTCGTGTTGATCGGGCTGCTCGCCGGTGCGGGACTGTCGCTCGGGCTGCTCAGTGGGTTCGCAACGCACGTTCGCCGCGGCAGTGACGGCTTCGCGCTGGCTCGTGTCGGCTGGGTCGCTGGCGGACTGCTGGTCGCGGGAATCTCCTCGAGGGTCGTGTTCGCGTTCTTGGTCACCCACGGGGCCGAGCCCGCCATCCGCAGCTTCAGCATCGCCCATCAGATCAGCGCGGCGGCCTGGCCGGTGGCCCTGGTCTCGATGGCGATCTGCGAGGTGATCGTCCGCGTGGTGACCGTATACCTCAGGGGCCTTGCCCTCCAGGCGGCGCCCGCCAAGGCCACCGTGGCAGTTGGTGCCGCAGTCTGACCGCCCACGCAGCACTGGAACGCCTCCGGGTCCCAAATATGGGCCGGAGGCGTTCTATCGTCTGTGTCGAATGAGTGCGCCTGGGGAGTTCAGAACCGCGACCAGCGTTCCGGTGACGTCGGCTCATGAGAGCCCGCGGATTGTGGAGGCCCGCGAGCACGCCGCGGGGCGAGTCCGCCGCCAGCGCGACACTTTGCGTCCGATGGGCTGGGCGGTGGTTCTGGTGGTGATAGCGGGTGCCATCGGTGGGCAGCCCCACCCGGCGATCCAAGGCAAAGGGCTCGGCGTGACGCTGGCGCTGCTGGCGTTCGCTGGAGCCCTCGCGATCGCAATCAGGGGCGGGTTCACTGAGCGCGGATACGTGATGCAGACTGCGGTGATCTCGCTGATGGGCGCGGCAGGGGTGGCATTGGTGGCCTTGCAGCCGCAGGGTGCGACCGAACTCGGGGGTGGGGCTGCGGTGTGGATGGCTGTCGTCCGGCTCCCTTGGTCACTCGGGATTCCGCTCGGCGCCGCGATCGGCATCGCGCTGGACGCCGCCGCGGCACTGTCAGGAACCTCGTCGGTCGGGCTCTTGGCGGCGACGCTCCTGCTGGTTCTCATCGGATTGGTCGGGTACTTCATGAAACAGTCGCGAGCAAGTCAGGACCAGACCGAGCTGCTGCTCGCCCAACTCGAAGACGCGCGCGAGGAGCAGACCCGTGCCGCGGCGATCGCTGAGCGCGGCCGGATCGCCGGCGAGCTGCACGACGTGCTCGCACACTCACTGTCCGGTGCCGCGATTCAGCTGCAGGCGGCACGAAAGCTTGCCGAGCGCGAGCATGCGACACCCTCCCTGCACGCCGCCATCGACCGTGCCGGCGCGTTGGTGAAGGACGGACTCACGAACGCCCGCCAGGCCGTCGGCGCATTGCGAGGCGACGAGTTGCCGGGTGTGTCGCAGCTCGACTCGCTGGTCCAGAGCTTCCGAGACGACATGCAGGCGACTGTCAACCTCAGCATCGAAGGAAGCGCGCGGACACTTCCGTCGGATGCCGGGCTGGCGCTGTACCGAGGAGCGCAAGAGGCCCTCACGAACGTCGCCCGCTACGCGCCCGGCGCTGCCATCGACATCGCCCTTCGCTACGAACCTGATCACACGACCCTGCGCGTCGAGGATCGGAGCCGGCTCGCGACCGGCTCCCAAGTCGGCGAAGGCTTGCACGGGGTCGGCGGAGGACGCGGACTCGCTGGGCTCCGCGAGCGCGTCGAGCGAGTTGGCGGCAGCGTGCACGCGGGCCCGACGGACGAAGGATGGCTTGTCGAGGTGGTCGTACCCGCATGACCGAACGCCCGATCCGGGTGCTCATCGCCGACGACCAGCGCGTCGTCCGCGACGGGCTGACCATGCTGGTCGGCTTGATTGACGGCGTCGAGGTAATCGGAACGGCGTCCGACGGAATCGAGGCTGTGGAGCGCGCCGAGAGCGAGCGGCCGGATGTCGTGCTCATGGATCTCCGCATGCCCACGATGGAAGGTGCCGAGGCGACCCGGCGGATCCGCGCCGCCCTTCCCGAAACCCAGGTGCTCGTGCTCACCACCTATGCCGACGACCAATCACTCTTCCCCGCCCTCCAGGCCGGCGCGCGCGGATACCTCACTAAGGACGCCAGCGCCGAGGAGATTGAGCACGCAATCCGTGCGCTCGCCGCGGGGAGAACGCATCTCGATCCGGTGATCCAGCAGCGCTTGGTAGCTGCAGTGTTGGAGGGCCAGCCCAGACGGACAACGCCTCCGGAATCGCTCCCTCACGACCTAAGTCCGCGCGAAGTCGAGGTCCTCAAGCTGATCGCTGCCGGGTTGTCGAACACCGAGATTGCGCGGGCGCTGTTCCTGAGCAACGCCACCGTCAAGACGCACATCAACCGCATCTTCTCGAAGACCGGGGCACGCGACCGTGCGCAAGCCGTCCGCTACGCATATCAGCACGGGATGGTCTGACTCAACCCGCCTCTTCGACCTGGTGAGCCACCTAACGAGACGATTCGTGGTATGTCCGTTCGGCATTGAGGGCGCTCCGCAGTTCAGGTACACCAAACCTAGTTTCGCGGTGCGCCGGTTGCGCTGGCCCGAACGTGGGTGAAATGTCCGGAGCCTCGCTGCCACTGGTGCGGACACCTTGCCTGACACCTTCGCCCGCCCTGCGATGGGCAGCGAGCTGGGTCGTTCGTGAACTCGCGCGCTCACACGGTGCAGAGTTGTATTCAAAACGAGTGGTGCCGAGGGACAGGATCGAACTGTCGACACCAGGTTTTTCAGACCTGTGCTCTACCAACTGAGCTACCTCGGCGATCCGCGACGCAGTGTAGCGGCACGCCACGCGCCTCCCATGGCGCGTTTGGCCCGCTGAGGCGCCCGTACAATCAAAGCATGGCCCGGGTCATCCACGTTCGCGTGCGCGGCATCCCCGCAGACGACCGGGATCGATTACAGGCCCGCTTCACCGAGCTCGTCATCGGCCGGGAATGGCGCGACCAGCTCCCCTGGCTTGCCGATGCCGGCTCGACCGGGCTGTTCCACCAACTCTTCTTCGAGCAGGCGTTGGCATCCGATCGCAACGATGACCCGCGGGGATCGGACCTTTCGGCCGCGGGCTTCATCCGTGTCGCCGGCGACGAGACCGACGCACTCGCTCTGGTGTTCGTCCTCCGCGATCTCTCCGAGCGGTTCTCCTGCCGGGTCGGTATTCGCGACCCGGACAACCCCATCGCCAAGCTTCGCGTCGTCGATCTTGTGAACGGAAGGCTCGCCGATCAGCGAGCCCTTGAGTCGATCCTGGTGCGGCGGCCGATCTTCAAGCGCATGCGCGACGGCAACCGGATCGAGATGTACCCGCCCCGGGCGCTCGGCAGCGCCTTCGGCACGATGGAGGGCGCCGACGGCGAGCGCCGCGCCTGGAGCTTCCTCGTGCACGGCATGCGCGATTCGCGGCCGAGCTTCCTCGAGGCGGAGGCGGAGGCGATCCGGATGTGGCGCGGTCTGCGCTTCCTCGAGTGAGGGCGGTCGTCCAGCGGGTCAGCCGCGCCCGGGTCGACGTCGGCAGCGAGACGGTGGGAGCGATCGGGCACGGGCTTTGTGTCCTCCTCTCGGTCGGCCCCACCGACGACGTGGCGGTGGCGCAGCGATTCGCCCGGCGCATCTCGACCCTCCGCATCTTTCCCGATGCCGAAGGCCGGATGAACCTCGACCTGGCCGCGTCCGGTGGCGCGATCCTGGTCGTGAGTCAGTTCACGCTCCATGCGGACACGTCGCGGGGCCACCGCCCCTCGTTCATCCGCGCCGCGGCCCCCGACCGTGCCGCCGAGCTCTGCGAGGCGTTCGTGATCGCGCTCCGTCAGCTGGGGCACCCCGTCCAGACCGGACGATTCGGCGCCCACATGGCAGTGGACCTCGTCAACGACGGTCCGGTGACCCTGGTGCTGACGAGCGCCGAGCCCGATTGGCCGGCGGACGCCGGATAACCCGGGGTCAGCCCGCCCGGCGCGCCCTCAGGGCCGCCAGCTGCTCGTCCTCTCCACCGGCGCCGGAGTAGCGGAGCAGCTCGGGCGGCCTGCCACCCGTCCCCGCGGGCGACCGGAACCGGGGGACGCGGAGCCGCAGCGCGGCCACCTCGGTGTCCCGGACCGGCCGGAGCACGCCGGAATCACGCAGCTCCTGGATGCGCCGCCGGAAGGTCCGCTCGCTGCCCTCCGGGCCGCCGTGCAGGGCCACGTGGAGGCGGAGCAGGTCGTCGCCGGTGAACACGTCGCCGATCAGGGCAGCGGCACCGGCAAGCTGCCGTGTGTCGGCGCGGAGCCGGTCAAGCGCGGCGCGCAGCGCTCCCGCCCCGGGCGCGTCGAGGTGGAGCCCACGTCCGGTCGCCGACCAGACACCCGGTCCGGGAAGCGGACCGTACGGGGCCGCGGCGTAGTACCAGACGGTGACGCTCCTCGCGCGGGCGGGGTCGTCGTCGACGCCGACCAGGTGAAGGCGCTGGCCGCCCCTGGTTCCGCGCCGGCCGCCGAGATCGATTCCGGCCTCGACGGCGGCACGCAGCGCCGCCTCGGGGAACCGCTCCTTGGGGCCCAGATCGCCCGTCGGCAGGGTTCTCTTGACGGTGAGCACGTGCAACGCCCGGCTCGCTGGGGTCCCGGGCTCAGGATCGAACCCAAAGACGGCAACCCCCGCGCTCAGCGCCGCCATAGCTCCCTTGGTCATGCTCCGGCCTCCTCCAGACTCGGTTCCGTTATGGAAGATGATGGCACGAACTGGCCAAATTGTGCCACCTGGAGTTGCGTTTTCCCCCGTCCCGATCTCACGGGGCGGTCCGCCCTCAGGCTTGCCCGGGCGGGCTGGAGGGTGCCGGAACGCTCCAGCTGACAGCCGGATCCGGCTCTCCCTGATCTCGAGAGCCGCTCAGGACCCGCGGCCAGCTGACTGCCATCCTAGCGCCCCCGAGCGCTGAGGTGTTCACCTCCCAGCGGCCATGCGTATGGCGCACGACGGCGTCGGCGATCGCCAATCCGAGACCCGACCCGTAGCCTCCCTGCGCCTCCGCACGATGGAAGCGATCGAAGATCTTGGGGCGTTCTTCGGCCGGAATCCCCGGACCGGAGTCCTCGACGACCAGCCGGACTCGCCCGCTCTCAACACCCACGCTCACGGCGACGACGCCGCCGGCCGGCGCGTACTTGAACGCGTTGTCGAGCAGGACGCCGAGCAGCCGGTCGAGCCACTCGGACGATCCCATCACGGCGAGGGGTCCAAGCCCGACCGACACCTGGAGCGTGGTCCCGCGGCTCTCGGCGACCGCCGCGAACCGCTCCGCGGCCTGGTGGACCATCACCCCGACGTCGACCGGCTCGGCGGCCGGACGCCCCTGAGGGGTGTCCACCCGGGCGAGCCAGAGCAGGTCGTCGACCAGACGCCGGATCCTCCCGCTCTCCGAGCCAACCCGCTGGAACGCGTTGCGGTACCAGGCGGGGTCGCGGTCCTGGCTCAGCGCCAGGCTGGTCTGGGCCTCGATGACCGCCAACGGGGTGCGGAGCTCGTGCGACGCGTCGGCCGTGAACTCGAGCTGGCGCTGGCGGGCGAGCTCGATCGGGGCGCCGACCCGGCGACCCACGATCAGTGTGCCGAAGAACACCAGGAGCAGCACTCCGAATCCAGCGGCGGTTTCAGTCACGATCAGCGACGACCGCGTCTGCGAGACCGAGTCAACGTTGAAGCCGACGACCAGCCGAGCAGGACCATAGCCGGTGATCACTGAGGTACCGACCATCCGCACGTCCACCCCCTTGACCTGGGCGGTGGTCGGGTCGGTGGCCACCGTGTCGGCTGCCGGAAGCTGCGTTTGATCGCTGATGGTGGTGATCTGGGTCTGTCCCCCTGGCAGGCTGCCCGGCGGGAAGACCCACCAGACAAGCGCCGGGGAACTGAGAGCTCCTTCGCCAGTGTCGCCCACGCCGTTGGCGGTGTTGAAGCGTGGTGGGTAGTGCTCGTAGGTGGCCAGAGATGTCGCCAAGCGGCTGTCCACCTGCGCGGTGAGGTTGTTCGTCACGAACAGCACGACCGCCATCGCGACGATCGCGTAGACCGAGGCCACCAACCCGGTGCTGATCAGGGCCACGCGCAGCGAGGCGACATTGACCCGCTCGAGCCGTCGGTTCACGCCTCCTCCAGGCGGTATCCCGCACCCCGCACGGTGACGATGTGGACGCCCGTGTTCGGCAGCTTGGCCCGCAACCGGCTCATCTGGACGTCGATGGCGTTGGACCCCAGCGGCTGGGTCTCGTCCCGCCACGCGTGCTCGGCGATCGACTTGCGGTCCACCACCGCCGGGGACCGCCGGAGCAGCAATTCCAGGATGTTGAACTCGGTGGACGTCAGGTTCACCGGGGCCCCGCGGACATCGATCTCTCGCCGCGCCGGATCGAGCGTGAGCGCGCCCCGGGTGATCGCGGGCCCGTCGACATTGCGCGGGCGCCGCTGCAACGCTCTGATACGCGCGACCAGCTCGCCGAAGTCGAACGGTTTGATGAGGTAGTCGTCCGCGCCGGCATCGAGGCCCTCGATCCGGTCCGACGGGGTGTCCCGGGCCGTGAGCATCAGCATCGCCGTGGGGCGGTTGTTCCGGCGTGCCCAGGAGACGACCTCGAGGCCGCTGACCCGTGGCATGCGCCAGTCGATGACCGCGACGTCGTACTCGTAGAAGCGAAGCTGATCGATCGCCTCGTCACCCGCCGCCACGGCGTCGACGAAGTATCCGGCCTCCTCGAGGCCCTGGACGAGGACCTCCCGGAGCCCGCGATCGTCCTCCGCGACCAATACCCGCATCAGCTCACTTGCTCAGGCGCTGGTGCTCCCACCACCGCCGAATCCGCCACCACCGCCGAATCCGCCTCCGAAACCGCCGCCTCCGAAGCCTCCACGGCCGAACCCGGCGGTGCAACCGCTTGCCGTTGCCGGGGTGATCGTAAGCGCCCTCGCCACAACCGCGCCCGTGCTGTCCTTTGCGCCGATGGCGGTCACGCACTCACCGGTCTGCAGCGCAGCGGCCTGGATGACCGTCGAGGTGGTGACCTTCACCGTCGTGGGGACGGTGATCGTCGCCGAGACGCCCGTCGCCTCGGTGAGCGTGACCGACGTGCCGCTCACCGATTTCACCTGCCCTCGCGCGGCCGTGAACCCGGCGGCACCGGCTGGAGGCGAGAAGCTCGGGCGCGGGGTGGCGCCGGGTCGCGGGCTGAACGTTCCCCCGCCGCCGCCGAACCCCGCTGTGGCACACGAGCCGCTCACCGGCGCGCTGAGGAGCACGGTGGTCGCGGTCAGCGCCCCGGTCGCGTCCTTGGTGCCGGTTGCGGTGATGCACATCCCGGAGGTGATGTCCGCGAGGGTGCCCGTGCTCGTCTGCGTGATCGTCGTCGTCGATGCGTAGGTCACCGTCGAGTCGCCCGTGCTGCTGCTGAGGATCAGCGTTGACCCGTTGATCTGGACGAGCTGTCCGAAGGCCCCGTTTCGCGCGAAGCCGGCTCGGCCTCCGGACGGCGATGCTGACGGCGTGGATCCCCCACCGGCTGCGGCGCTCCCGCAGGCAGCAAGGCCGACGCAGGCCGCTGCCGCGGCGGCGCCGAGAGTGGCACGGTTCATGAGGTTGTTTCTCCCAACTGGATGACAGGATGCGAATTCATTCGGCTCGCAGTGCAGCGATCGGCGCGAGACGAGCCGCGCGCGCCGCGGGATATACCCCGAAGATCAGGCCAACCCCGGCAGCAACGCAGACGGCGATGATCACCGGCGTCGGCGTGATGGTCACGGCGATGTTGGCGAGCCTGGGCACGAGGACTCCGGCGAGCAGGCCCGCACCAACCCCCAGCACGCCACCGACGAAGCTCAGGGTGGCTGCCTCGATGAGGAACTGACGGAGCAGGTCGCGAGGCGTCGCGCCAAGCGCTTTGCGCAAGCCGATCTCCTGGGTTCGCTCGGTGACCGACACCAGCATGATGTTCATCACGCCGATGCCGCCGACGAGCAGGGAGATCGCGGCCACGCTGGCGAGCAGGATGGTCAGCGTGGTGGTCACCGACGCCGCGGTGCTCGCCAGCGTCGACGCCGAGGTGATCGTGAAATCAGCTGATGCGCTGTTGGTGATGTGATGCGTCTGGAGCAGCAGTTGATCGGCTTCGAGATAGGCGGACCCGATGGTTCCGGTGCTGCTCGCGCTGATGAGAATCCGCTGCACGGAATCCGGACTCCCACCGGTGATCTGGTCCTGTGCGGTGGTGATCGGGACAACCGCGAGGTCGTCGCTGTTGGTGAAGCCGGTGCTGCCACTTGGGGTCAGCAGGCCCACCACGTCGAACGGGGCGCCCGAGATGCTCACCTGGGAGCCGACGGTCACTCCCAGTTCGGCGGCCGTGGTGGCGCCGAGCACGACCACCTGGGCGTGCTTGCCAACCTGCTGCTGCGTGAAGAACACGCCCTGGGACAGCGTTCGCGCGTTGGTCATGAGCCATCCGGGGCCGCTGCCCTGCACCGTGGTCGACCAGTTGGAGCTCGTGCTCACGAGCGTCGCCGTCCCCTCGACCACCGGCGCTACCGCCGCAACGTCGGGCGCGTCCTGCTTGTCCTCGAGGCCGGTGACGTCCGCCATGGTGAGGGTGTTCGCGGAACCCGAGCCGCCGCGAACGCCGAAGCTGGTGGTCGTGCCGGGCGAGATGGTGAGCAGGTTGGTGCCGAGCGCGGCGATGCGCGAGTTCACCGAGTTCGCCGACGCGGTGCCGATGCCGACCGTGCAGATCACCGCAGCAACGCCGAAGAGAATGCCCAGCGTCGTCAGGATCGAGCGCAGGCGGTGCCCGAGCAAACCTCGCATGCCGGTGTCGAACGTGCGCCAGAGATTCATGCCGCGACCCGGTCCTTGAGCCGGCCGTCAGCCATCTCGACGACGCGTTCGGCAACGCCGGCGACGTTGGGGTCGTGGGTGATCAAGACGATGGTGTGCCCCGACTTGTTGAGACCGGTCAGGATGTCGAGCACCTCGCGGCTCGACCTGGAGTCGAGATTGCCGGTGGGCTCGTCCGCGAGGATCATGGTCGGTTCGGTGACCAGCGCACGAGCGATCGCGACGCGCTGCTGCTGGCCGCCTGAGAGCTGATTGGGACGATGCTGGACGCGGCTGCTCAGCCCCACCTGCGCGAGCGCGTTCAGCGCCGTGTTCCTGCGGTCTCGCGACGATCGATACAGCAGCGGCAGCTCCACGTTGCGCCACGCCGACATCGACGACAGCAGGTGGAACTGCTGAAACACGAAGCCGATGCGACGGTTGCGAATGCTCGCGAGCTCGCGCTCGTTCATGCGGCTCACGTCCTCGCCGGCGAAGAGATACTCGCCACTGGTGGGGACGTCGAGGCAGCCGAGGATGTGCATGAGCGTCGACTTTCCAGAGCCCGAAGGCCCCATCACGGCAAGGAAATCGCCTTCCTTCACCGAGAGCGACACGTCATCGACAGCACGCACCGTCGCGTCGCCCGTGCCGTAGACCTTGCTCACGTCGACGAGGCGGATGATCTCCGCGGCCATATCAGCCCGCGCGGCCCGTGCCGCCGCCACCGAATCCACCGCCGCCGAAGCCTCCACCGAAGCCACCGCCCGTAAGACTGCGGCCCGTCCCGGTGGTCGACGACGGGATCGTGCTGGTGATGGTCGCGATCACGACCGTGTCACCGACCTTCACCCCGGAGAGGATCTGGGTGAGCGTGGCGTCGGCCGCGCCAACCGTGACGGCCACGGGGTCCGGCTTGCCGTTCACGAACAGCGTGACCGTGCTCCCGGCGCCGGTGGTGTGCACGGCGCTGGTGGGAACCGTGGTGACCCCCACGACCTGGTTGATGATGACGCTCACCGACGCGGACATGCCGGGTCGCAGCGAGGGACTGGCGCCGCTGAGCACCACCGTGACCGGGAAGCTGGCCACGCCGGACGTGACCGTGGCCGCCTCGGCAACCTCGGTGACCTTGCCGGCCACCGCCTCGCTCGATCCGGCAGCGACGACCTCGGCCGACTGTCCGACCGCGATCTCGTTGACCAGCGTGTCGCTCACCGATCCGGTGACCTCGAAGACGCCCGGCGTGATGATCACGATCGCGTGGGTCGCGGATCCGCTCGAACCCGACGATGCCCCGCCGGTGCCCCCACTCGAGATCTGCTCGCCGTCGGTGACGTTGACCTCTTCGACCAAGCCGCCCGTCGGCGCCTTGAGGGTCGCGGCGTTGACCGCCGCCTGAGCGTTGGTCACGTTGACCTGGTCGATCTCGACCTGGCTCTGGTCGGTTGAGACCTGCGTCGTCGACGAGGCCGATCCGTTCTCGAGCGCGGTCAGCGACGCCTTGGCGTTCTCCCACTGGACCTTGTCGGCGTTGACCTGCCCCTGCGCCTGGTCGTCGCTCTGCGTGCCCTTGACCACGGCCGCCTGCCACGCCTGGTAGTCCTGACTGATCGCGGCCTCGTCCTGCGGGCAGGGCGGCGTGGTGTCCCCGGGTGTGCACCCGTCGGCGGTGGCAAGTGACTGCGCCGTGGTGTACGCCGCGTACGCCTGGGCGATCTGCTCCGCGTTCACGGCCTTGGTGTCCGCGAGGCTCGTGATGGCGGTCTGGTACGAGACGTAGGAACTGTTGACCTGCCCCTCGGCCTGGGTGAGGCTCGATGCGGTTGTCCCCGACTTGGCCTGGGTCAGGTTCGCCTCGGCTGCCGAGAGCGTCGCCTCCGCCTGCGTCAGGCTGGCATCAACCGTGGTCGGGTCCTGGGTGGCGAGCACCTCGCCGGTGGTTACGGTCTGCCCCGGCTGGACATTGACCGACGTCACCTTCCCGCTGCCCTCGAAGTCGAGATCGGTCTCTCCGTCGGGGGCGAGGTTTCCCGACAGGGACACCGTCTGCGTGATCGTCCCGAGGGTGGCGACGCCGGTTCGATACGAGACCGAGGCCGCATCGCCACGGGTGAGAAAGAAGGTGCCAACACCCGCAGCAACGATCACGACGACGGCGCCGATGATGAGTGGCATCTTGAGGAAGCGACGTCTCACGCTTGGTTACTCCCAACGCAGGTCGCGACCCGCGACCATCGACCACGATCATCGCCGCGCCTTCCTTTCAGGAGAGTGACGGAGTGCGGACGGTCGGCGGCCGGTGCGGCAAGCGTGGGCGGAGCAGGGATCGAACCCGCGACCTCCTCGGTGTAAGCGAGGCGCTCTGACCAGCTGAGCTATCCGCCCGGTGCGACTGTATCGCCGGCAACGGCGAGTTGCTCGACGCTGCCATCGCTGTGGCCCACGAACACGAGGTCGGCCATGCCCAGGAAGAGCCCGTGCCCCGCGACCCCGGGGATGGGCTCGATCCGTCCCGCGAGAGCCAGCGGGTCGTCGATCTCGGTGTACTCGCTGTCGGCGATGAGGTTGCCGTTGTCCGTGATGAACGGCTCGCCGTCGGTTCCGGTTCGAATGACGAATTCGAGCGACGTCCGATCGCCGAGCGTCTGCAGCGTCCGGGCACTGCCGAAGCGGACCACCTCGACCGGGATGCGACCGCTGAGGCGGGACATGTATTTGCCGTCGTCGACAATAACCACGAAGCGCGCCGCCGAAGCGGCCACGATCTTCTCGCGCAGCATCGCACCGCCGCGGCCTTTGATCAGGCGCAGCTCGGGATCGACACTGTCGGCGCCGTCGACCGCGAGATCGAGCCCGTCGGCGCCGAGCTCCTCCACCACGATGCCGTGCTCACGGGCAAGCTCGGCGCTCGCCAGCGAGGTCGCGACCGCCCGAACCGTCAGGCCGCCGCGCACTCGCTCCGCGAGGCCGAGGATGAACCAACGCGCTGTGGAGCCGGTGCCGAGGCCGACACGCATGCCGTCGACGACCAGCGGTACCGCGGCCTCCCCAGCCGCTCGGCGGGCGGCATCGACGTCCACCCCTGCAGCGTAGCGTTCAGGACGCCAGGCGTCTGCTCAGTTCGCTTGCCGTCGTCGACACGGCGTCGCGATGCAGGCCGTCGGGCTGGCGCATGAAGCGCTCCTGCACGACGAACACCGCTTCGATCAGCTCCGCCGCCGAGGTCCGGGGGCGGAAGGAGACGCCGCGGCGACGGAGCGCGACCAGCACCCGTGTGGGAATGGGGCCGCCTCGCAGATTCACTTCTTCGAGCTGGGTGAGCAGCCCGTCGAGCTCGCACAGCGTTTCGCGTCGCTGCACCCGTTGTCGTTCCTCTTCTGCTGACCACACCAACTGGTTGAGGACGCGGTTTCGGACGAAGGTGGCCATGACGCTCCCTCGGCGCGTCCATCGGGTTCGGGGGTTTGATGTGATGTGGGGTGCGACGGACCGAACAGATGGACGTCCTGTGGTCGCGATCCTACCGATTTGTGGGCCATTTGCATAGCGGAACGCATGTTCGACGCCGATGGGCGGCTCCGCGATGGAGCCGCCCTGACGGTTGGTTGGGAGGCGAGGTCGTTACGCGCCGAGCAGCTGGATGATGTGATTCGCGTCGGCACCGGCACCCGCGAGATCGGTCCGCGCGGTCCTGATGTTCTGCGCGGCGCTCTTCAACTGGACCGCATTGCCGGGCCAGCCGGACGGCGTGAGGTTGATCACCGACGACGCGACACCGGAGATCGACGTCTGCGACGCGTCGACCTTGCTGGTGAGGTCGTTGAGGTCAGCCTGCGCTTCGGCCTTCACCGTCACCGAAACCGACGAGTTGTTGATCAGCGACTGCAGCTCCGGGATCAGCGTCACGAACGTCTCGTCAACCTTGGTCACTCCGTCAGCCGCGATGACCTCGTGAATCTTCGGATCCTCGAGCACGTAGACGCGATAGCCGGTGACGATGGTCTGGCAGTCCGCCCAGGCCTGCTTGTACGTGGTGTCGCCCTGGATGGTCTTGTCGAGCGCCGGCAATCCAACCTGGTCCGCGCTGATCTGTCCTTCCAGGGTCGTCCGGTCGCTGCCGGTCAGCGCCGCCGAGTCCTTGACGAAGGTGTCGTCGGCTGCGAGCGTGCCCATGCGGCGCTGCACGGCCACGTTGCACGCCGCTTTGAGCGCGGTGAGCCCGATGGGCTGCGGTGCGGGCGTCGGTGTCGCGGTCGACGCCGGCGTCGGTGTGGTGTCCGCGTCGACAGCTACGGAGCCTGCGAGTCCGAGTCCCGCGGTGAGCGTGAGCGTGGCGACGCCACGCGCGAGCAGTCGAGTGTTCATTGGGATGGGTCTCCTTCGCTGGTGTTCAGCCCGGCGTTGGCGGCGTTGAGCTGCCCGTCGATGGTGCCGAGCTGGTTGTCGATGCTGCTGATCTGCTGGTTGATGCCGCTGGTGTCCGGCGTCGCTGTCGGCGCCGCCGCGGGTGCGGTCGCGGTCACGCCGGCGGGAGCGGTGCCGGCCGGCGCGGCGGTGGCGGCGGTTCCGCTCGAGTGCAGCGCGCCACACCCGGCGACTGCGACGACGGCAAGGCCGCACAGGACGCCGTTCCTGAGCGCCGTGATACGGGTCATTCGGGTCTCTCCTTGGTGATTCCGGGGGATGTGCTCCATGCAACCAGACCCCGGAGCGCGGCTCCTGAGACGGCGCGGAGACGCCGCTGAGAAATCGCCGAGAGCTCGCCGATCGATGCCGCCCGAAGGGGCCGGCGACGACTCAGGCCGCTGTTGCCTCGCCGGCTCGTGAGGCGATCAGCGCGCCGAGCGGACCCGCTTCCTCGAGCCGGCATCCGAACGCGGACGCCAATGCTGCGCCCAGCACCGGTGCCAGCTCGGCGGGCGTGTGCCCGCGAGCGCCGAGGGTCTCGAGCGACGCGACCCCGGCGCCCTCGATGCCGCAGGGGGTGATGCGCTCGAACCAGCCGAGGTCGGTGGTGACGTTCAGCGCCACACCGTGTGTCGTGACGCCGCCGGCGAGTTTGACCCCGATCGCACCCAGTTTTCGCTCGCCCGACCAGACGCCAGTGTACGGCGGCCGGCGCGCCACCTCGACGCCGCACCTCGCGGCGGTGGCGATCAGTCCGGCCTCGAGGGCGCGGAGGTAGCGATCGACGTCACCGTGGGCTGGATGGCGCGGTATCGGGAAGATCCCGGCAAGGCGAACGATCGGATAGGCCACGAGCTGCCCGGGGCCGTGGAACGTCACCGACCCGCCGCGATCCACCTCGAGGAACTCGGCGCCCGCGGCGACCAGCGCGTCCGGACCCTCGCCGAGATGGCGAGGCTCACCCTGGCGGCCCACCGTGTACACGGGAGGGTGTTCGAGCAGGAGCACGGCATCATCGACAAGGGCGTCCGATCGTCGCGCCTGCGCGACCTCCTGCTGCATCGCCCACGCTTCCCGGTACCCGACCGTTCCGAGCCAGGCCCAGCGCAGCGCCGGCAACTCCACCGAATCACTCATCCGGCGTGGGCAGCGACCGCCTGCTCGTGGGCGTGGTAGCTGGAGCGGACGAGCGGACCTGACTCGACGTGCTTGAAGCCGAGGGCCCTGCCGTACGCCTTCAGCTCGGCGAACTCGTCAGGATGCCAATACCGGATCAGCGGATGGTGCTTCAGCGACGGTCGCAGGTACTGGCCGATGGTGATGATCTCGATGTCGTGAGCGCGCATCTGCTCGAGGAGCTCCTTGACCTCGGCCATCTCCTCGCCGAGCCCGACCATCAGGCCCGACTTGGTCCGGCTGCGCGGCTCGATGCGTTTGGCGGCTCGCAGCAACTCCAGGCTGCGATCCAGCTCGGACTTCGGACGGACCCTGCGATACAGACGCCCGACCGTCTCGACGTTGTGGTTGAAGATCTCGGGGACCTCGTCCATGACCGTGCGGAGCGCGTCGTGGTCGCCCTGGAAGTCCGGTGTCAGCACCTCGATGGTCGTCCCCGGAGACAGCGCTCGTATCGATCGGATCGTGGCCGCGAAGACGCCGGCGCCGCCGTCGGCGAGATCGTCCCGGTCAACCGACGTGACCACGGCGTGGCGGAGCCCCATGGTGGCGACCGCCTCGCCGACGCGGCGAGGCTCGTCCCAGTCGATGTCGCCGCCGCGCTTTCCGCTCTTCACCGCGCAGAAGGCGCACGCCCGGGTGCAGACATCGCCGAGGATCATGAACGTGGCGGTGCCGTGCCCCCAGCATTCGGCGATGTTCGGGCACCGAGCCTCCTCGCAAACCGTGTTGAGATTCTGCCCGCGCATGATCCCCTTGATCTGCGAGTACCCGTCCCCCGCCGGCAGTTTGACGGTGAGCCACTCGGGGCGCCGATCGACCCCTTCAGGGAGAAGCCGTAGATGCAGCGGACGGGGATCGGCCACGGGGACGGGACGCAAGCGGATCTGGTCCATGGCGCTCTCTCACTCTACACACTCGCTGCGCCACAATCGCCCCGATGAGTTCTCAGCCTCCGATCAACGAGCCGGTTCACAGCTACGCGCCGGGGTCGGCCGAGCGCGCCCGTCTCCGCAGTGCCATCCAGGACCTGCAGGCCGCCGCCCCGCACAACATCCCCCTCCACATCGGGGGGCGCAGCGTCGACGGTCACGGCCAGCGGATCTCGGTCAGTGCGCCGCACCGTCATTCCCTCGCCATGGTCGAGGCGTCGACCGCCACCACTGACGACATCCGAGCCGCGGTCGATGCCGCGCTTGCCGCCCGTCACGACTGGTCGACGGCGCCCTGGGAGACGAGGGCATCGGTCTTTCTCCGCGCCGCCGACCTCCTGAGCGGCCCCTTTCGTGACCGGCTCAATGCGGCGACCATCCTTGGGCAGAGCAAGAGCGTCCAGCAGGCCGAGATCGATGCGGCGTGCGAACTGATCGACTTCTGGCGATGGAACGTGCACTTCGGCGAGCAGCTCCAGGAGATGCAGCCGGTGTCCGCGCCAGGGACCTGGAACCGCATGGACCACCGCCCGCTCGAGGGCTTCGTGCTGGCGATCAGCCCCTTCAACTTCACGTCGATCGGCGGCAACCTTGCGGCAGCACCGGCGATCGTCGGCAACACCGTCGTCTGGAAGCCCGCCACCACGGCACTGCTCGCGGCACAGGTGATCATGGAGATCCTCGAGGCAGCCGGCCTGCCGCCCGGCGTCATCAACCTGATCGCCGGCCCGGGCGCCGCGGTCTCGGAGGCGGCGGTCAAGCACCCATCGCTGGCCGGCATCCACTTCACCGGCTCGACCGACACGTTCCAGCATCTCTGGAGCACCGTTGCAGCCAATCTCGGCCACTACAGGACCTACCCTCGCCTGGTCGGCGAGACCGGCGGCAAGGACTTCGTGCTCGCGCACCCATCGGCGTCCAGCGACGCGCTGCTGGTCGGGCTGCTCCGCGGATCGTTCGAGTACCAGGGGCAGAAGTGCTCGGCCGCGTCGCGGGCGTACATCCCCAACTCGGTGTGGGAGCGGCTCCGCGAGCCGCTCGCGGCGGCCACAGAGGCGATCCCGGTCGGCGATCCCGCGGAGTTCGGCACCTTCATGGGTGCGGTGATCGACGAGCCGAGCTTTCGCAAGCACGAGGCCGTGCTCTCGGCGGCTCGCAGCGATCCCAGCCTCACGCTCGTCGCCGGCGGCGAGTGCGACGGCGATGTCGGGTGGTTCGTCCACCCCACGATCCTCGCCACGACCGATCCGCAGCACGACCTGCTCCAGCGTGAGCTCTTCGGGCCGATCCTCACCGTGTTCCCCTACCCGGATTCAGACTGGCACTCGGTGCTCGATCTCGTCGATCGCACCTCCCCGTATGCCCTCACCGGGGCCGTGTTCGCCACCGACCGGTCGGCGATCGACGAGGCGGCCGCACACCTTCGCTACGCCGCGGGCAACTTCTACATCAACGACAAGCCGACCGGAGCGGTGGTCGGTCAGCAGCCGTTCGGCGGCGCGAGGATGAGCGGCACCAACGACAAGGCTGGGTCGGCGTTGAACCTGCTTCGCTGGGTCTCGCCGCGCGTCATCAAGGAGACGTTCGTCCCTCCAACCGAGTGGCGCTACCCGCACCAGGACCCCGACTGACCCCGGCCGCCGGAACTCGCTGAACCCCTCGCCCTTCCCGCGGGGAATGGGTCAGGTTGAAGGCGTGCCGGGATCGGGCACGGGCGAGAGATCGAGGCGCCAGTCATTGCATCGCATCGGATGTCCGGGCGGGTACTCGAATGCACACTCCCCGAGGTTGGCGAACCCCGCCTTACGGCAGATCGCATTCGAGGGTCCGTTGAGGATCGACGGGAACGCGTGGAGAAACCGGTGCGCCGGCTCGCGCCGAAGACGGGCCACCAGCGTCGCCAGGGCCTCGCTCGCGATGCCGCGGCCCTGGTACTCCCGAAAGACCATCCACCCCGTCTCGTAGACGAGTTCCCCTCGCCAGTCCTTTTCCCAATAACCGAGGTTGCCGGCCACGTCCGACGGGGAGCCGGCCAGAACCACCGTGTACATCCCCCCTTTTCCCGAGGGGCCGGTGTCCAGGTACCGGCTGTGCGCGTCGACGATCTGGTCGTGGCTCTGGGGACCACCGAGGTACCGCATCATCTCCGGGTCGGAGAGGAATTTCTCGACGACCCACAGATCACCGTCCGACCACGGGACGAGCTCGATCATCGCGCGACACTCATCCTCGGCATGGCCACACGCCTGGCCGGTCAGCGGTCGCGGTCTCTGGCTACGCCCGCCAGCGCGTGCAGGAACGGGTGGGCCGGCGCCGGCAGGAACAGCTTCCCGGGTGGCGCGGGGTTCGCCGCTGGAGCGACGGGTTCTCAGAGGCGACCCGGATCAGGGCGTGGAAACGGCTCTCGTCGATGATCCCCTTCTCCAGGGCGCGCTGCGCCCAGGCCGGCGGGGTCCTGAGCCCCCACGCATCGAAAGCGCCTTGCTCGATCATCGTTCCTCCTGATGATAGCCAGGACGGGCTAGACGAGGGTCCCCGACGGGTCCAGTCCCTCGAGGAGCTTCTGGACGGTGGTCACGAATCGAGTCGCCTGCAGGCCGTCGTTGATGCGGTGGTCGAACGACAGTCCCAGGTTCATGATGGGCCGGATCGCGATTGCGTCGCCGACGACGACCGGACGCTTCACCACGAGATCCATGGTCATGATGGCCGCCTGCGGCTGATTGATGATCGCCTGGGTCATGAACGCACCGAGCGCGCCGGTGTTGTTCAGCGTGAACGTCCCGCCCTGGATCTCGTCGAGCTTGAGGTGATTGGTGCGCGCCCGCGCGCCGAGGTCGGCCATGGTGGTCGCGAGGCCGGTGATGCTCAGCCGGTCCGCGTCGCGCACGACGGGAACGATCAGGTTGTCCTCCAACGCGACGGCGATGCCGAGATTGATCGCTTTCTTGACGACGATTCCGGCGTCGCTCCACGAGGAGTTCAGCGTCGGATGCCGTTGCAGCGCCTCGATAACCGCGCGTGCGACGAACGGCAGGAAGGTGAGCTTGACGCCGTGTCGCGCCTCGAACGCGGCCTTCTCGCGATCGCGAATCCGCGACACCGCGGACATGTCGACCTCGACCATCACGTACGCGTGCGGCGACGTCTGAAGGCTCCTGACCATGTGGTCCGCGATCGTCCTGCGCACCTGCGTGAGCGGCACGACGGTCTCCCCCTCACCGCTGGTGAAGGAGGCTGGAGCGGCGGGCGCTGGAGCTGGGGCGGGCACCACCGACGAAGCCGGCTGGGGTGCCTGCGGTGGCGACACAGCCTGGGGGGTCGCCGGGGCGGGCACCCCGGCCGACGGCCTCGAGGGCACCGACGCACCAGCGGCGTCGCGCCGCTGCACGAACTCGAGAACGTCCTTCTTGGAGATGCGCCCTCCGATCCCGCTGCCGGTGATCTGGGACAGGTCGACTCCGTGCTCGCGGACCAGCATCCGCACGGCGGGGGTCAGGTGGTAGCCGCCGGCCTGCCCGTTCCCGTCCGCGACGTCGCTCGCCCCCGGCGAGACGATGGCGGGCTGGGGGAGGGCCTCCTGAACCGGGTCGGCAGCCGCCTCCCCGCCGGACGGCGCTTGCGCGGGTGCCTCCGCAGCGGCCACGGGTTCGGCAGTGGGTGCGACGGGGGCGCTCTCCACGGATGCGGCGATCGCGACCGTCTCCTTGGCCACACCGTCAACCGCCGCGCCCGCAGCAGGAGCGGTGTCGATCGAGCAGATCGGCTGCCCCACCGGCACCACCGTGCCCTCGGGGGCGATGAGCTCCGACATGACCCCGTCGGCCGGGGCCGGGATCTCGGCATTCACCTTGTCGGTGATCACCTCGGCGATCGATTCGTATTTCGCGATCGCATCGCCGGGTTGCTTGAGCCACCTGGCGATGGTTCCTTCGGTGACGCTCTCACCGAGCTGCGGCATCGTGACGGTCAGGGCCATTTCGCGAAGTTCCTTGTATTCGTGTCAGTACGCGGCAAGCTCGCGGAGCTTCGCCTCGACCTTGTTGGGCGTCACCAGGTAGAACTGTTCGAGTGGCGGCGAGAACGGCATCGCGGGGATCTCCGGACCGCCGAGACGCATCACCGGGGCATCGAGACTGTCGAAGCAGTCCTCCGCGATGATCGCCGCGACCTCCGACGCGACGCTGACCGCCAGGTTCGCCTCCTGCACGATGAGCACCTTGCCGCACTTGCGCGCGCTCGCGACGATCGCCGCGCGGTCGAACGGACGCAGCGAGCGCAGGTCGACGACCTCGCAGGAAAACCCATCTGCAGCAAGGCGACCGACGGCCTCGAGCGAGGCGTGCACCATCATCCCGTAGCTGAAGACCGCGATGTCGGTGCCCTCGCGCACGACCGATGCACGGTCGAGCGGCACCATGTACTCGCCCTCCGGAACCTCGCCTTTGATGGCGCGGTAGCAGCGCTTGTGCTCGAAGTACAGCACCGGATCCGGGTCGCGTATCGCAGCAATGAGCATGCCCTTGGCGTCATAGGGAGTCGACGGGACGACGACGCGCAGACCGGGGATGTGCGCGAAGATCGCTTCGATCGACTGCGAGTGGTAGAGCGCACCATGCACGCCCCCACCGAACGGCGAGCGCACCACCATGGGAACGTTCCAGTCACCGTTGCTCCGGTACCGGATCTTGGCGGCCTCGCTGATGATCTGGTCGACCGCAGGCAGGATGAAATCCTGGAACTGAATCTCGGCGATGGGACGAAGACCGTTCATGGCGGCGCCGATGGCGACGCCGACGATCATCGACTCCGCGAGTGGGCTGTCGAGCACCCGCGATTCACCGAACTCCTTCTGCAGGCCTTCGGTGACACCGAACACGCCGCCCTTCGCACCGACATCCTCACCGATGATCATCACGCGCTCATCGCGCCGCATCTCGTCACGGATGCCGTCGCGGATGGCCTCGATGTACGTCTTCTGGGGCATTGTCAGTCCCCCGGCTCGGCGTAGACGTTGAGCATCGCGCTCTCGGGTGTCGGCAGCGGCGACGCCTCGGCCTCGTCGGTGGCGCGATCGAGCTCGAGCACGAGCTCACTGCGCATCTCCTCCGCGTCACCGGGATGCAGGACACCGAGCTCCTCGAGGGTCGCTTTGAAGCGCAACAGCGAGTCACGCTCCTTGTCGGCCTCGAGCGCCTCGGCCGTGCGGTAGCGGCGCTGATCGTCGTCCGAGCTGTGCGAGGTCAGGCGCAACACCTTCGCTTCAACGAGCGTCGGGCCGTCGCCACGACGCGCGCGCTTGACAGCCTCGCGAGCGGTTCGATAGCAGGCGATGGCATCGCACCCGTCGACGATGACGCCGGGAATGCCATATCCCTTGGCGCGATCGGCGACGTCCTTCGTGGGCATCTGCTTCTGCCAGGGCACGCTGATCGCGAAGCCGTTGTTCTCGACAAGGAAGATCACCGCGAGCTTGTGGATCGCCGCAAAGTTCAGCGCCTCGTGGAAGTCGCCTTCGCTGGTGCCGCCCTCGCCGATCGAGGTCAGCGTCACCGTGTCCTCCCCGCGCATGCGCGCGGCGAGCGCGATCCCCGCTGCGTGCAGGAGCTGCGTTCCCACCGGTGACCCGGTGGTGATGATGTTCAGCCGCCGGCACCCGTAGTGCGCCGGCATCTGCCGGCCACCACTGTTGGGATCGGCCGCCCGCTGGAGCACCGACAGGATGTGCTCCTTGGGTGTCATCCCGAGCACCAGCGTGAGCGCGAGGTCGCGGTAGTACGGCGCCACCCAGTCGTGCTTCGGGCGGAGGTTCATGCCAAAGGCGACCTGAACCGCCTCGTGTCCCTCCGCGGAGATCCAGAAGGGCGCGCGTCCCTGACGGTTGAGCACCCAGAGGCGCTCGTCGAGCAACCGGGAGCGGAGCATGTGCCGGTACATGAGGCGGAGCGTCGCCGCGTCGAGGCCGGCGCGCGCCCTGGTGTCAGTCTTGGTCATTGCCACGTGTCGATCATCCCTCCGAACGAGGCTGACGCCACCGGCGATGCGTCGGCCCTCCACCCGCTCAAATGTGGATTGCCTCGCCGCTCACCGCAAGGGCAGCTTCTGACAACACTTCGCTGAGTGTAGGGTGTGGCGCGACCGCGTGCCCCATCTCGAAAGCCGTGGTCTCGAGGAGGCCGCCCAGGGCCGGCCCCCAGATGAGCTCGGTCACCTCGTGGCCGATGATGTGCACGCCGAGGACCGTGCCGTCCGCCTTGTCGGCGACGACCTTGCAGAACCCGCCGCTCTCGCCCCAGATCAGCGCGCGGCCGTTGCCGCGGAAGGGCATGACACCGACCGCGACCTCGTGACCCGCTGCGAGGGCCTCCGCCTCGCTCAGGCCCATGGATCCGATCTGCGGCGTGCAGTACGTGGTCCGGGTCACCAGCCTGGGATCGAGCGGGTGCGGCTCGCGCCCTGCAATCGCCTCGACGGCCAGGACGCCCTCGTGCAGCGCCTTGTGCGCCAGCTGGAAGCCTCCGACGACGTCGCCCACGGCGCTCACCCCGGGCTCTCCGGTGCGGAGCATCGCGTCGACGGCGATGACCCCGCGTTCGACGGTGATCGCCGTCCCCTCGATGCCGATGTTCTCGACGTTGGCCGCCCTGCCGACGGCGACGAGCAGCAGCTCGGCCTGGAGGCGCTGCTCCTTGCCGTCCTCGCCGGCCACGGTGACGGCGACACCGCCCTCGTTGCGCTCGACCGAGCTGAGGTCGAGGCGGTGCCCGGTGAGGCACGTGATGCCGCGGGCCTCGAACTGGCGGCGGAGCTCGACGCCGACCGCGGCGTCCTCGAGCGGCACGAGGCTCGGCAGCATCTCGACGATCGTCACCTCGGCGCCGCAGCTGCGATAGAGCGAGGCGAACTCGACCCCGACCGCGCCCGCCCCGAGCACGATTGCCGACGCCGGCACGCGATCCATGCGGAGCGCCTCGTCGCTGGTGAGCACCACGGTTCCATCAGCCGGGATGCCCGGGAGCTGCTTGGGCCGTGACCCCGTGGCCAGGATCACCGCGCCGGCGTTGATCTCGAGAGGATCGCCGTCCGACGGGGTGACCGCGAGCCTGCCGGCGCCGTCGAGGCGACCGCGCCCGCCGACCACGCTCACCTTGTTCTTGCGGAGGAGGAACTGCACCCCCTTGTGCAGCTGGCTGACCACCTGGTCACGGCGCCGCCCGGCGATCGAGTAGTCGAAGTGGACGTCGCCGGTCGTGACCCCGAACGCTTCGGCATGACGCAACTCATCGAGCAGCGCGGCACTCTGGAGCAGGGCCTTGGCGGGGATGCAGCCGCGGTGCAGGCAGGTGCCGCCGACCTTGTCCTCCTCCACCAGCACCACGCTGAGCCCCCGCTGGGCCGCGCGGATCGCCGCCGGGTAGCCGCCCATCCCACCCCCGAGGATGGCGATGTCAAATCGTTCAGCCACGGGCTCTGAGTATATCGGTGGGGTCCTTCAGGCGATCCGCGTTGCGATCGCAACCGGTCGAGACCGACGGCGCGCGCCGGCAGGGTCAGGCCGAAAGGAAGCGCCGGACCCCGAGAAAGCTCCCGAAAGCGCCCACGGCAACTCCGCCGACCAGGAGCACGATGAGCAGGGTGACGGTGTAGCGGACGTCGAACGGCACGCTCAGTAGGTTGCCCTGCGCCGCCTGCACGAAGAGGCGGTACGCGCCGAAGACCACCGCTCCGGAGAAGATCGCCGCGAGCAATCCGCCGAGCATCCCCTCAAGGATGAACGGCCAGCGAACGAACCAGTCGGTGGCACCGACCAGCTTCATGATCTCGATCTCGGTTCGCCGCGAATAGACCGCCGTTCGGATCGTGTTCATGATGATGACGATGCTGATGGTCAGCAGAATGATGGCGATGATCGCCCCCACCCACTCGATGACCGTGATCACCGTGTTGAGCTTCGAGATGACATCGGAGTTGTAGTCGGTCGGAGTCGTGCTGTCGACGATCGGCGTGGCTTTCGCCTCGGCGTTGAACTGGCTGAGGTCGGTGAGCTTGCGGACGTCGAGATTGAGCGATGCCGGGAGCGGATTGCTGCCGAGGACATTCAGCGCGCTCGCGATGGAGGGATTCTGTGACGCCTGCTGCGCAGCCTGATCCTTGGTCTCGAAGGTCACCGAGATGACCCGCGGGTCATGCTTCAGGCGGCTCTCGAAGTTGGTGATCGCGGCGAGCGACGCGTTGTCCGACAGGTAGATCTTGAGATGGCTCGCGTTCTGCTCCTGCCCCTGGAGGACCGTGTCGACCGAATGTGTGAAGAGGAGCGATCCGCCGACGAGAAAGATGATCAACCCCATGGTGAACACGCCCGCGAGCGAGACGCCGAGGTTGCGCCGGAAATTCTGCCCGGCGCTGTGGAGTGCGAACCACAGCGAGGCCAGGATCTGCCTCACAGCGTTGCGGTTCCTTCGCGGAGGTACTGTCCCTCGGCTTCGTCTCTGACCACGCGGCCGTTGTCGATGGCGATGACGCGACGGCGGACGAGATCGACCACCTCGCGGTTGTGCGTGGCCATGAGCACGGTCGTGCCCCGGTGATTGATCTGGAGCAGCAGCTGCACGATCCCCCACGATGTGTCCGGGTCGAGGTTGCCGGTGGGCTCGTCGGCGAGGAAGATGCGCGGCCGGTGCACGAGTGCACGCGCGATCGCGACGCGCTGCTGCTCACCACCACTCAGCTCGTCGGGGAACTTGTCGAGCTTGTCCTCGAGGCCGACGATCCAGAGGACCTCCTCCACCTTCTCGCGCATGTGACGCTGACCGGGCCGGGTCACCTGGAGGGCGAAGGCCACGTTCTGCGCCACCGTTCGCCGCGCCAGCAGCTTGTAGTCCTGGAAGACGATGCCGAACTTGCGCCGAAGCTTGGGCAGCTTGCGGTGCGACATCCGGCTCACCTCCTGCCCGTCGATGAAGATTCGCCCGGTGGACGGGGCCTCGTCGCGGATGAGCAGGCGCACCAGGGTTGACTTGCCGGCGCCGCTCGGTCCCACCAGGAAGCAGAAGTCACCCTGATGGATCGCCAGATCAACGTCGCGCAGGGCTTCCGTTCCGTTCGGGTACACCTTGCTCACGCCGTGAAACGAGATAACCGGGCGCAACGCGTGCTGAGGGGGGGCCGCAGATCGCTCCGCAACCGCCACGCTCACCAGGCTGCCCCCTGGGGCGATTTCTTCATAGGATGGTTTCTGGGATCGCTACTGGGTTGGCGGCCAGTATAGACCGGGGTTCCGGACGACTCCCGCGATATTTCACAGTTTGGTCACTTCCGTACTGGATTGGCCGCGAACCGTCAGATCAGGACGCCTTCGATTCTGGACCCTCACGCGCCGCCCAGTGCAGGTATCCCTCGATGAACGGGTCGATGTCACCGTCGAGCACTCCCTGGGCGTTCCCGACCTCCACCCCGGTTCGGTGGTCCTTGACCATCGTGTATGGCTGGAGCACGTAGGAGCGAATCTGGCTCCCCCACTCCGCGGCGATCAGCTCGCCCTTGAGATCGGCGACCTTCTGGGCGTGGGCTGCCTGCTGGAGCGCGAGGAGGCGTGAGCGCAGCACCCGCCAGGCGACGTCGCGGTTCTGCTGCTGCGACCGCTCGTTCTGGCAGGTCACCACCACCCCGGTAGGGATGTGGGTGAGGCGGACGGCCGACGAGGTCTTGTTGACGTGCTGGCCACCCGCGCCGCTGGAACGGAAGACGTCTGTGCGGACGTCGTCGGGGTCGATCTCCACGGTGACGGTGTCCTCGATCTCAGGGGTCACCTCGACGAGCACGAACGACGTGTGCCGGCGGTGGGCGGCGTCGAACGGGCTGATCCGAACGAGGCGGTGCACCCCGTGCTCCCCCTTGAGCAGGCCGTAAGCCCGGGGGCCCGAGATGCGTACGGTCGCGGACTTGATGCCCGCCTCGTCACCGACGGACTCCTCGAGGAACTCGACGGGCATGCGGTGTTGCTCGGCCCAGAGGAGGTACATGCGCAGGAGCATCTGGGCCCAGTCCTGCGAGTCCGTGCCACCGGCACCCGCATGGATGCCGATCAGGGCCACATGGTCGGTGTAGGGGTCCGTGAAGAGCAGATCGATCTGGCGGCGGCCGATCTCCTTCTCGAGGGATGCGAGCTCCTTCTCGAGGTCGTGCGTCATCGCCTCGTCGGGCTCGGCGTCGAGCATGGCTGCCAGCTCCCGCGTGTCGCCGGCGCGCTGTGTCAGCGATTCCCAGAGGCTCAGGTCGTCACGGATGCGCGAAGCTTCCTGGTTGAGCGCGGCGGCGCGCGGTGGATCGTCCCAGAGATCGGGCGCCGCTATCTCCTGGTCGAGCTCGATCAGGCGGGCACGTTTTCCGTCGAGGTCAAAGATGCCCCTGGAGCTCGGCTATACGGGCAGCGACATCGGTGGCGTGTTCAGCAAGCTCGCTCATTTGCCGAGTATTCCACAATGCAGTGATGCAAACCGCCGCGGCAGTTTCGTCCGACTCGATTGGCGACCTGTTCCCTGACATGCCACGCGCGTTCGATTTCGACGACGTGTCGCTGGTGCCCCGCGTGCCCTCGACGCTCGTGCACCGGACCGAGGCCGTGCCGGCCGTGCACTTCGGCCCGCTGGGATTGAATGTTCCGATCATCGGATCGCCGATGCCGGATGTCTGCGGCGTCGACATGTGCCGCGCGCTCGGCGAGCACGGCGCCTTGGGAATCCTGCCCCGCTTCCAGTCCATCGACGAGCAGGCCGCGGAGCTGCGCGAGGTGGCGGCAGCGGGTGGGCCCGTCGCCGCCGCGCTCGGCGTGACCGGCGACTTCCGGGAGCGGTTCGCCCGTATCGTCGAAACCGGGTGCCGGGTCGTGTGCCTCGACACTGCCAACGGCGCGCACGAACAGGTTGGGCTTGCGGTTCGCTGGATTCGCGACCAGGGCCCGGCCGTGTTCCTCATCGCGGGCAACGTCGCGAGTGCCGAGACCTTCCGCTGGCTCGAGGATCACGGGGTGGACGCGATCCGCGTGGGCATCGCCGGCGGGTCGGTCTGCGAGACCCGGACGGAGACGGGCGTCCATGCGCCGACGCCCTACAGCGTGGCGGAATGCGCCCAGGTGCGCCGCCATGCGCTGATCATCGGCGACGGCGGCATCCGCAGCCCTGCCGATATGTGCAAGCTCCTGGCCCTCGGGGCGGACTGCATCATGGTCGGCTCCGCGCTGGCGCGCCGAACCCGATGCAAACGATGCGATTGACGGTCTGG
>DAIQQM010000010.1:0-33929 GCA_036786805.1 Candidatus Dormiibacterota bacterium
GCCACCGAACGCAACTGCCATTGCCAGAACGACTGCTGCGGACCCGGCAGTCGGTCCCGGAGCCGCGCTGATGAAACCCGCGTTGATCGCGCCGAGCAGAAGCGTCGTCATGCCGAACGCGATCAGCCCGAGAGGAGCTGGGTTCGCGGATGGTGCCACCGTCTCCGCAATCCCTGAGGAGGTGGGCGAAGCTGCGGTTGCCATAGGTTTGTAGCCCTCCAATGAGTCCGGGGTATATCGCACCCCGGCGCGTGTTCGTAATCGAACTGTCCCCCACTGCGACGGATCTACTGTTCTTTGGCTTCCTCCTCCGTGGCGCGGCGCTGGAGATCCGTGACGATGCTCGAGTCTGCGAGCGTTGTCGTGTCGCCGAGCTTGCGGTTCTCAGCGATGTCGCGGAGCAGGCGGCGCATGATCTTCCCACTGCGAGTTTTCGGGAGGTCGGGAGTGAACGCGATCCACTTCGGCTTGGCGATCGGCCCGATCAGCTTGGCGACGTGGTCGCGCAGTTCGACGATGAGCTCCGTCGATTCCTCGTAGCCGGAGCGCAGCGTGACGAACGCCGAGATCGCCTGCCCGGTCTCCGGGTCGCTCTTGGCCACGACCGCGGCCTCGGCCACGGCGGGGTGATCGACGAGCGCCGACTCCACCTCAGCCGTCGAGATGCGATGGCCCGCCACGTTCATGACGTCGTCGACGCGACCCATGAACCAGTAGTAGCCCTCCTCGTCGATGCGCGCGCCGTCGCCGGCGAAGTACTGGGTGCCGAAGCGGTTCCAGTACGTCTCCTTGTAGCGCTCATCGTCGCCCCAGATGCCTCGCAGCATCCCCGGCCAGGGCCGGGTGAGGGTGACGTAGCCGCCTCCGCCGAGCGCGACCGGGACTCCGGCCTCGTCGACCACCGCGGCACCGATGCCGGGCAGCGGCGTGGTCGCCGACCCCGGCTTGAGCGTGGTCACCCCGGGGAGCGGCGCGATCATGATGCCGCCCGTCTCGGTCTGCCACCACGTGTCCACGACGGGCACACGGTCGCCGCCGATGTGCTCGCGATACCACATCCACGCCTCGGGGTTGATCGGCTCCCCGACGGTGCCGAGCAGGCGCAGGCTCGAGAGGTCGTGCGCGGCCGGATGCTCCGGCCCCCACTTCATGAAGGTGCGGATCGCGGTCGGCGCGCAGTAGAGGACGGTGACCCCGTACTTCTCGATGATCGACCACCAGCGATCCTTGTTCGGATAGTCGGGCGTGCCCTCGTACATCATCGACGTGACACCGTTGCCGAGCGGCCCGTAGACGATGTACGAGTGCCCGGTCACCCAGCCGACGTCCGCCGCGCACCAGAAGACCGTGTCGGGCTGGATGTCGAAGACCAGGTCATGGGTGAACATCGCATAGACGTGGTAGCCCGCGGTGGTGTGCTTGATGCCCTTCGGCTTGGCGGTCGTGCCCGATGTGTAGAGGGTGAACAGGAGATCCTCGGACTCCATGCGCTCGGGCTCGCAGACCTCGGACTCGCCTTTGACGAGGTCGTGGTACCAGTGGTCACGGCCCTCGGTCATCGGGACGTGATTCCCGGTGCGGCGGACGACGACCACGTCCTTGACCGTGGGTGAGCCCTCGCAGGCCTCGTCGACGCTGCGCTTGAGGGGCACGATGCCGCCGCGGCGCCAGCCTTCGTCGGCCGTGATGATCGCCACGGCGGCGGCGTCGTTCATGCGGTCGCGCACCGCGTCGGCGCTGAATCCACCGAAGACCACCGAGTGCGGTGCCCCGATCCGCGCGCAGGCCAGCATCGCAATCGGGAGCTCGGGGATCATCGGCATGTAGATGCCCACCCGGTCGCCGCGCTTGATGCCGAGCTTGCGGAGCGCGTTGGCCAGCCGGCAGACGCTGGCGAGCAGCTCGGCGTAGGTGATGGCGCGCGTGTCGCCCTTCTCACCCTCGAAGTGGTACGCGACCTTCTCGCCCTTGCCGGCCTCGACGTGGCGGTCCAGGCAGTTGTAGGAGACGTTCAGCTGACCCCCGACGAACCACTTCGCGAACGGGATATCCCACTCGAGGACCGTGTCGAACGGCTTGTACCAGGTCACGTACTTCTTGGCCTGCTCGGCCCAGAACCCCTCCGGGTCCGCCTCGGCAGCGTCGTACAGGCTCCTGTCGGTCACCCGCGCCTTGGCGAGGAACTCGGCGCTCGGAGCGAACGTGCGCCGCTCGTCGAGCAAGGTATCGATGGTCCTGGCACTCTCGCTCATCGCGACCTCCTGGACGGCGCCTGCCGGAAATTATTTGCCGCGCATTAATTGCACTAGTGCGGCAGCTTAGGCAAGCACTTCCGGGAATTTGCCCAGGTTCCCGACAAAATGGGCGGGACAGCAGAGCTGGTTGGTTGACCGACCAAGGCTGATCCCTCCTGGATGGGCGCGCATCGGCGTTCCGTCACGAGTTGCAACCAACTCTTCACACATTGCAATCGGGCGTGGACCGAGATCGCGTCGATACTGGCATCCGGGGTGGACAGGTCGGTGTCACCAGGCACCGCCGCTCTGGAGGATCCAACCATTTCTACGCGTGTGAGGCCAATGCGCAGGCGCCGGTCGAGGGGCCAGGGCCTGGTTGAGTTCGCCATCGTCGGCGGACTCCTCTTCTTCCTGATCTTCTCGGTCATGAATGCGGGCTTCTACCTCTATGGCACGAACGCCATGCAGTATGCGGCGGACATTGGCGTGGCCACCATCGCCGCCGAGGGCAACTACGACAACACCCTGATCCCGCAGCCGAACAACGCGGACACCGTCGCGATCGCACGGATGGACAGCGACGGACTGGTGAGCACGCCGCTGGTCAAGGTCACCGAGGTGGACGTCTACAAGGAAACCGTCACTGCCGGCGTGTTCGCTGACGCCACCGGGTGTGCTGCGGGCACTTGCGTGAACCAGTACAACGCAGATGGCACGGTCAAGGGCGGCACCACCATCCAGTGGAGCCCCGCGGTCCGCAACGTCGGCCCCACGCCCGACTACGCGAAGTTGGTCATCCATTTTCAGTACACGCTGCTGATCGGGACGACGACCTTCAACAGCACGACCGTCAACCTTTTCCGCCTGGAGCCACAGCAGTGATGCGTCTCCGCGACACGCGGCGGGGCCAGGCGATGGTAGAGATGGCGCTCCTGCTGCCGGTCCTGATGCTGCTGTTCCTGGGGTCATGGACCGCGGCGAACCTCATCGGCGACAACAACGCCGCCGCGCAGGCGACGCGAGCCGGCGCCCGTCTGGCAGCCGAGATCGGCAATGGCTCGGGCTTGACCCAGACGCAGGTCGACCTCGCCAGCCTCGGTGTGACCGGCTACTTCGAGCGACAGGAAGGCTATGGAAACCCGCGCTCGGAAGGCGACGCGTTCACGCCCTCCCCAGCTCAGGGCAACAATGGTTGCGGGCCGAGCGGCACTGACAATTGCAGCGCTGCGTCAGCGCCCGACTTCCATGCGATCAGCGCTGAAGCGGGCACCGCAACCCCGGATGCCACCCTCGAGTATCAGGGCGGGTCGAACTACCTGATCGACCTCCCTCCCGGAGCAACGGCGGACGTGCAAGTCTACAATCCCGCATTCGCACCCGATTCATGCAATGGTGGCAGCCCGCCGACTCCCTACTGCTACCACGAGGACGACAGCAGCTTTGCCAACCCTGCCAGTGCTGCTCCGTGCACCGCGTACTCCGCGATGGAGTACACCTTGTTCCAGGTCACGACACTCTCCTCACGATCCGGTGACATCAAGAAAGGTCAGGAGGTCTTCTACCCGTACAACGCAACGAATGTCCCGGGCAGCTACGTCCCGATACTCCCACCCACGTGTCCCGGAGGTCTTCCCACGGCCGTTGGCGGGACTCCGGCAACGTACCACCAGTGGATCTCCGCCCTGAACTTCAACCCCCCAGGGGCAAACGACAAGGCGCTCATCAACGTCGCAAACGCCTACGGCACGACGATCTCCAACCCGCCGGGCGCCACCGTCGATCTCTTCTACCGCCTCGAGGTCGACACGCTGCAGTGGAACGGGCAGCCCTTCTGTCCCGGCAACAGCGGCGCGGCGTGCCCGTACCCGAACACCAGCCCGGCGTTCGTCGGTCAGTCACAGGCGCACAAGGGGTATGCGGTACGCCTGGTCACGCCGACCAAGACGAGTTGCACGAGCCCGTGCGGGACGATCTCGTCGATGGATGACATGACCATCTACACTCCCGTGAACGGCGCGACGAATCCACAGTTCTCGATTCCGCTGTTCAGCGTCGATCCAACGGCCTACGCCGGGCAGACCATCAACGTGGACCTGTTTGACATCGGCGACGTGGGAAATGGCGCCGCATACGTGGGTCTGCAGGCACCAGATGGAACCTGGGCGACAGCAAACAGCATCACCGATCTCGGAGCGTCTCTTGCAGGGGCGAATCCACCCAGTGGAGGTGGCACCGTCACAGGGTTGGGCACCTGGCCGGTGGGCGGCGCCGCTTGCGGAGCGTGCTTCCAGACCGCCTACGGCGGCGGCGGTGCGATCTACCAGGGACAATGGGTACAGATCCAGATGACTGTGACATCGGCCGCAACCGGCTACAACAAGCTCGTCTACGACGTCAACGCGGCCGCCACCGCGGGTGACACATTCAGCGTTGAAGTCGGATTCAGCGGTAGCCCGGACCACCTGCTCCCGTAATCGCGGCGCTCACAGCGAACTCTGAGCCGGCGCTCAGGTCGCCGTGAGCCGCGAGCGGCAGAGTGAGGTCATGACCTCCCGGCCGTTCTTCGACGATCCCCCGCCGGCGCTGCCGGCCGCCCTCCCCGCGCCGCCGCGCGTCTCGGACGGCGGCGCGGCGCCCGTGCGGTGGGCCCGCCTCCTGGTGCGCGGACGGCAGGAGGACGCAGCCTGGGTCCGTCCGTCCCTGATCGGCCTCCTCTCGGTCGCCGCCCTCCTCTATCTCTGGGATCTCGGCGCCTCGGGCTGGGCGAACGCCTTCTACTCCGCGGCGGTCCAGGCCGGCTCGACGAGCTGGAAGGCGTTCTTCTTCGGGTCCTTCGATTCGTCGAACTTCATTACCGTCGACAAGTCCCCGGCCGCGCTCTGGGTGATGGATCTCTCGGCGCGCGTCTTCGGGGTGAACGCCTGGAGCATCCTCGTTCCCCAGGCACTCGAGGGCGTGGCGACGGTCGGCTTCACCTACCTGGCCGTCCGGCGGTGGTTCTCGCCCGCAGCGGCCCTGATCGCGGGCGCGACCGTCGCGCTGACCCCGGTGGCGGCGCTCATGTTCCGCTTCGACAACCCGGACGCGCTGCTCGTCCTGCTGCTCACCGTCGCGACCTACGCCACGGTGCGGGCGATCGAGGCCGGCAAGACGAAGTGGCTCGTGCTTGCCGCGACGCTCGTCGGCTTCGCGTTCCTGACCAAGATGCTCCAGGCGTTCCTCGTGGTTCCCGCGTTCGGGCTCGTGTACCTCGTGGCAGCCCCGGTGTCCCTGCGACGGCGGATCGCTCAGCTCGGCATCGCGGCTGCGACGATGGTCGTCGCGTCGGGGTGGTGGGTCGCGATCGTGCAGCTCACGCCCGCCGCGGATCGCCCGTATATCGGCGGGTCGCAGGACAACAGCATCCTCAATCTGATCTTCGGCTACAACGGATTCGGCAGGATCACCGGAAATGAGACCGGGAGCGTCGGCGGCACCGGGACCGGCACCTCCATGTGGGGACCCACCGGGCTCGGCCGGCTGTTCAACGCAAGCTTCGGCGGCCAGGTCTCGTGGCTCCTTCCGGCCGCGCTGATCCTGCTGGTCGCCGGACTCGGGTTCACGCTCACCCGAACCCGCACCGACCGCACGCGCGCAGCGTTCCTGCTCTGGGGCGGCTCGCTCGTGGTGACGGCGCTCGTGTTCAGCCTGGCGGCCGGGATCATCCATCCCTACTACACGGTCGCCCTCGCCCCCTCGATCGGAGCCCTCGTCGGCATCGGCAGCGTGTTGCTCTGGCGCGAACGTTCGCGCACCTGGGCACGCCTGGTGCTCGCCGCCGCCCTGGGCGTCACCAGCGTCTGGTCGGCGGTTCTGCTCGAGCGCAGCCCGTCCTTCGCTCCCGGCCTTGCCCCGGCCATCGCAATCGTGGGCGTCGGCGCGGCGGTTGCCCTCGTCGGCATCCCGGTCCTGCATCGGACGGTGGTCGTGGGCGTGCTCGTCATCGGCCTTGCGGCGGCGTTCGCCGGCCCGGCCGCATACACCATCGACACCGTGTTGACGGCCCACTCCGGCGCCATCCCATCGGCCGGCCCGGCGGTCACCGCCGCAACCACGGGTGGCCCGGGCGGCCTTCCCGGCGGATTCGCCGGCCGGGGCACGCCGGGCGCGTTTCCCGGCGGCTTCGGTGGCGGCTTCGGCCTTCCGGGTCGATTCGGTGGCGGTGGGTTCGGGGGAGGAGGCTTCGGCATCCCGCGCGGCGCCGGTGGCGGTGCCTTCGGACGGGGCGGCGGATCGTTCCTCAACGCGAGCACTCCGGGCGCCGCGCTCGTGAAGCTGCTCGAAACCAATGCAGGCCGCTACAGCTGGGTTGGCGCCACCATCGACGCTAACTCAGCGGCGGGATACCAGCTCGCGACCGACGATCCGATCATGGCGATCGGGGGTTTCAACGGGACCGATCCGGCGCCGAGCCTCGCGCAGTTCGAGGCGTACGTGGCCGAGGGTCGCATCCACTACTTCCTCGGATCCGGCGGTGGACCGGGAGGTGGCAGCGGCACGTCGAGTGCGATCGCGCAATGGGTCGAGGCGCACTTCACCGCCACGACCGTCGACGGCGTGACCGTCTACGACCTCACCCAACCCGCCTCCTGATCGCGACGGTCAGCGGTTCGTCCAAGCGGCCGCCGATGTCGCGTCCAGATCGACCCGCGTGTCGGTGACCCGCCGGGGCGTACCCGGGTGAGCGCCACCGGCATTGGCGATGTACCAGAGACCGAAGGTGCCGTTCGGGTCCGCGGCATCCATGTAGAGAAGGCTGTCCCCGCTTTCCGACCACGAGGGCGAGTTGCAGAGGCAGTTCGCCGCCACGACGCGCGGCGGGCTCAGCACATTTCCCTCGAGGGTCGCAACCTCGAGGTCGGCCGACTGCCCCGAGTTGGTGCACACCATCGCCACGGTCACGCCGTCAGCCGCGACCGTGGGGGCGCCGCAGTCCTGCGCCGGCGTCGTGAGTGATCGCATCGGGCTGTCCGGACCGGTCTGCAGCCCGAGCACGGTGACGACCGTCCCCTTGCCGGTGTTGGCGTAGCTCGAGTAGAGAATGCCGCCGTCCGGCAGCGGCACGGGTTGGATGTCACCGCCCGTGTACAGATCGGGCACCGACCAGCGGGTTCCGCCGGTCACTCCCGTGTCGCCGATGCTGAACGCCGCGCTCAGCGGGGCGGACCACAGCGAGAAGTCCACCTCGTAGCTCTGATTCGGCGCCGGCTTGGGTGCATCCGTTGCGAAGAACACGTCGGTGCCGTCCGGACCGATAGCCGGCCAGAGGATCCAGTGATCGAGTTGCAGCGTCGGGTTGCTCGTCGCCTGGTCGTCGGACGTCATCTGTTGCAACACGCGCCCGGCGGCGCTGACGTGGTACAGGTCGGCGTACGCGTCGAATCTGCGAACCACCAGCAGTGATCCATCGGGCAGGACTCGCGGCTGCGTCCAGTCGCCACCCGAGGGCAGCGCGAGCCGGCGGGCGCTCGATCCGGAGATCGCATAGATCGCGCCTTCCTGGCTCACGTAGATCGTGCCCGGGAGGCGCACCTGCGGACTTGTCGAGCTGACGAGCGCGGCCGCGGCCGTGTGCGATTGCAGCATCGCGAGGGTCCGGTTCGCCGCCAACCCGCCGGCGATCATGAGCGTAATCAGGATCGCGGTGCGCTTCATCTCAGGACGTCACCGGGAAGTACTTCGCGACCTCCGGACGGATGAGCGACCAGTTGGGCATCAGCGCGTCCTGGCCGCCGACAATGACCGTTCTGGTGTACGGAGGCAGCAGCACCACCTGCGTGATTGCGGAGAGGGGCACCGATCCCGCGATGGGGAGGAGCCCGCTCACCTGACCGATGCTCATGTCGGTCTGGAAATCCGATCCGAGTGATGTGGCGAGGCTCGGGATGTCCGCGAGTGAAACGTGCTTGGTCTTGGCGCGCAGCGCGATCAGGATCTGCTGCTGACGCTGGGACCGCGCGAAGTCGCCGTAGGCATCGTCGTGGCGTGCGCGCACGTACTCGAGCGCGAGGGTGCCGCTCATGTGCTGCGCGCCCGGCAGGACGAGAATTCGCTGGTAGTCGAACGGATTGCCGCCCGTGAGATCGGCCGGGTAGTAGTCGTCCATCACGGGGTTGTTGGCGATGACGTTGACGCCGCCGAGCTCGTTGAGGACCGAGACCAGGCCCTGGAGGCCGATCCACGCGTAGTAGTCGATGTGGACCCGGAGGTCGCGCTCGACCGTCTGGATCGAGCATTGCGCGCCGCCGTGCAGGAAGGCCTGGTCGATCTTGCCATTGCTCCCGTTGCAGAGACGCACCCAGAGGTCGCGAGGTATGGACAGCATGGTGACGTGCCGGGTCGCGGGATCAACCCGGGTGAGGATCATCGACTGGGTCAGGTAATCGCCCTTGAACTTCGAGTCGCTGTCGGAGCCGAGCAGCAGGAGCGTGAAGGGCGACGTCGACGAGAGGTTCTCGCTCGCCGAGACCGGCTTGAGCTGCGCGCCGCCGCCGAGCGAGGTGTTGACCTGGCCGGTGTCACGGAGTGCCACCTGGATCGCGGGGAGAAAGTAGAGGACCACGCCTGCGAGGATCGAGATGAGGAACCCGGCCGCGACGAGAGACCCCCGGCCGGCCCGTTGACGGCCGGTCTTCAGGGACGCTCGCCGCCGGCGCACCCGGTGGCGGCCGGAAAGATCATACGAACGAGACAACCTCGAACCTCAGGTGGGATGTGGAGTGGAACGACGAGTTCAAGGACGGGCTGCGACGGCGAGCGCCACAGCCGTCAGATGGTACCCCGAGGTCGCGTCTCGCGACCAGGAACTGCATGTACGCTCTCCGCGCAGACATGAGCAGGGCCCGCCTCGAAGCCTTCAGTGACGGCGTCATCGCCGTGGCGATCACGTTGCTGGCGCTCGATCTCACCATCCCCGACCCGACGCACGGCGAGCTGCTGACGCAGCTCGGGAACCACTGGCCGCAGTTCGCCGCCTACGCGGTGAGCTTCTTCACCATCGGGATCATCTGGGTGAATCACCACGCGAGAGTGAGTCAGATCGCCGTCGTCGACCGGACGCTGCTGTTCATCAACCTCGTGCTGCTGCTGTTCGTCGTCCTCATCCCATTTGCGACCGCGACGATGGCCACGTACCTCACCAGCTCGTCCGAGGATGCGCACATCGCGATGGCGTTGTACGCCGTCGTCCTCGAGGGCATGGCGGTGAGCTTCACAGCCATGTTCGAGTGGTCGCTCGGCACGGGTCGCAGCCTGGTCACCGTTCCGATCGATCAGCGGCACGCAGCCCGCCTGCGCACGTCCATCGGGACAATCGTCTACGCGGTGGTCTTCGTCGTGGCGTTCATCAGCGCGCCGATCTCGCTTGCCATCGCGGGTGCAACCGCGATCTACTACGTCCTCGCCCCCGTCCCGCGGGGCGCGGCCGGCGTCGAACTGGAGAAGCTGGATTCGGCTCGAAGTGACACCGGCGGCAACGCCTGAGGTCTCAGCAACGTCACAGACATGGCTCAGGCCACACTGAGCATTCAGCGTCATGCTGCTGAGTGTCACCAAACTGAAAACCTCGGAGCGTGATGATGACCAACGACATGCAGGAGTTCGTCCCCCTCGACCCGCCACCGCCCCCTGGTGAGCCAGCCGGCGCGTATTACAGTCACTGGTCAGCCAACCCGCAGTGGGGGCCACCGAGCTGGCCGCCCGCAGCGAACCGCCCCCGAGGCGGCTCCGGGCTTCGCCGCACCGCATTGGCCGTCTTCGCGATCGCGTGTGTCGGCGCGGGTGGCGGCACCGCCTGGGCGCTGACCACCACCGCCGTCACCAGCCCATCGACCGGGTCTCTGCCCGCGGGGGGATCGACCGGCACCGGAACCACGCCGAGTGGCGGCAGCACCGGGACCTCGACGGGTGGACCGATCTCGGCGGCCACAGTTGCGAAGATCGACTCGGCGGTCGTCGATATCACCGCCGACACCGCAGCCGGTAACGGCGAGGTCGCCGGCACCGGAATGATCATCACCTCCAACGGCGAGGTGCTCACCAACAACCACGTCATCGACGACACGGTGAACATCCGGGCGCAGATCGACGGCACCGGCACCGTGTACAAGGTCAAGGTGATCGGTTACGACGCCAATGACGATGTCGCCCTCGTGCAGCTGATCGGCGCCTCCAACCTTCCGACCATCCCGATCGGCGACTCGTCCAAGCTCTCGCCCGGTGACCCCATCACCGTGCTCGGCAATGCCCTCGGCAAGGGCGGGACCCCGGCGGAGGTCAGCGGCACGGTGGCGGCGCTCGGAGCGCAGATCACCGCTAGCGATGACAGCGGCGACAACGAGACCCTGACGGGCATGCTCCAGGTGTCTGCGGCGATCGAGCCCGGCGACTCCGGCGGCCCGGAGGTCAACGCGGCCGGTCAGGTGATCGGCATGACCACCGCAGGTCAGACCTCGGGCAACGCCCGTCAGGAGGCCGGCTCGACGACCGGTTTCGCGATCCCGATCAACAAGGCGATGCAGATCGTCGCCGAGATCCGCGCCGGCAGCGGCCCACACATCCACATCGGTCTCGCCGCTCTGCTCGGCGTCGCGGTTACCTCCACTGTGCCGCAGCCCGAACCAGGTGGAACCGGGACTGACTGCACCGGGTCGCGCGCCACGGCCGGCGCATGGGTGAGCGGTGTCACAGCGAACCCCGCGGCGAGTGCCGGGGTGGCCCCGTGCGGCCGGATCACCAGCATCGGCGGCCGGACGGTCACGGGAACATCCGACCTCCACCTGGCCATGGAGAGCTTCCAGGTGGGCCAGACGGTCACCCTCACGTGGATGGACGCCTCGGCGATCACGCACACCGCCACCGTCACCCTGGGGCAGGCGACCTTCCCCGACTGACCACACCTGGGGCTGCATGGCCCCGGGATCGCGGAGCGGCCATATCCCACCGGCCGTAACATCAGCGATTCCGGGGCGTGATGACGCGTTTGAAGCGTCAACGATATAACTCAGGCAGCCCCTGAGGGGGGCCCGCCCCGAGCCGGCGCCAGGCTCGCGCGGGAGATCGCGATGCACAGGACTGTGTGACGTGTCACGGCACACCGTGACCGCCGAACAGCAGGTGGATGATGCCAGGGCCGGCCCGGAGAATCGGCCCGCGGCGAGCGCCGGAAGGCTCGCGCCCATCTGGTTCCTGAATGTCGGAATGACCCTGGTGGCGGCCACCGTCTACGTGGTCGCGATTGCCCCGCTGGGCGGCACCACCAGGGCAATGATCCTGCCGATCGCGGCACTCGCGGTCGCCTTCGCGGCCAGCGAATCGTGGCGGGTGTTCATCCACTTCCGCCAGGAGGCTCAGTCCTTCTCGCTGAGCGAGATCCCGCTCGTGGTCGGCGTGTTCGCGCTCACCGGCGATCCCGGCGCGCTGGTGCTCACGCGGGTGCTCGGCGCCGCCGTCGGGCTCGGCCTGATCCGCCGCCAGGAGCCCATGAAGCTGATCTTCAACCTCGCGAGCTTTGCACTCGAAACGGAGACGGTCACCTTGCTCGCCCACCAGATCCACCTCTCGCCGAAGAGCGCCCAAGACCCGGGGGCATGGTTGTGGGTGCTCCTCTTCATGACCGCCGCGTCGCTGCTGGGGTTCGGATTGACGGCCCTCGCCATCTCGGTCGCGGAGGGACGGCAATCACACCGGCAATGGTTCCAACCGATTGTGATCGTGCTTATCGGCGGATTCGCCAACTGCAGCCTTGGATTGGTGGTCGTCGCGCTGTTCAAGTCCGAGCCCCAGACGTTGCTGCTGCTGCTCACACCGCTCGCGGCGATCGGTGCTTCCTACGTCCTCTACACACGCGAGTACGAGCAGAACCGGCGATTGAAGAACCTGAATGCCGCGGGTGACATCCTGCGGCGGGCGGCCAGCGGCGCGGCCGCGATTCCGGAACTGCTCGACCACTACTGCAAGGTCTTCCGCGCAGATATCGCGATGGTCTCCCTGCTGCCGGTCGCGACCGGCACCGGGTCATCGCGCGCCATCAGCACATCGCGTGGCGAGCACAACGCCGTCGACGCCGCGCTCGACGTCGCGCATCTGGAACGGTTGTTGCCACTCCTCAATGAGGCGACAACGTCGTCGCTCGACGCCGGGATCCAGGTGGCTCGCCGAGGCGTGATCGTCACGCCGGCCAGCGCGGACCCGACGTTGCGAGAATGGCTGCGCGAGCAGGGTTTCAAGGATGCAATGGCGACTCTGCTCGAGGGCGAGGGCACGCTGCTCGGGACGCTGATCGTCGCCAACCGCCTGAGCGATTTGGGGATCTTCGACGGCGACGACCTCCGCGACTTCGACACGTACGCCGCGCAGCTCGCCGCCGCGGTGCAGAACACCAGTCGCGGCGACCGCCTGCACCGGCAGGCATTCCACGACTCGCTCACCGGGCTCGCCAACCGCGCGCTGTTCATGGACCGTCTCGAGCACGCGCTCACGCGCCGCAAGCGTCACGACGAGTCGCTGGCAGTGCTGTTCCTCGACCTCGACAACTTCAAGGAGATCAACGACAGCCTTGGACACATGGCGGGCGACGAGCTGCTGGCGCAGGTCGCGGACAGCCTGAAGACCGAGCTACGCGCATCGGACACCCCGGCTCGATTCGGCGGCGACGAGTTCGCCATCCTCGTCGAGGAGACCGCCGATCGATCCGATATCCGCCGGGTGCTCGAGCGAGTCGAGTCGGTGTTCAAATCGCGTTTCAGGATTGCCGGACGGGAGGTGACCATCAGCGCCTCGATCGGCGTCGCCATTACGGCGTCGCGAGACATCACCGCGGAGGAGCTCGTCGGGCGCGCTGATGTCGCCATGTACCGCGCCAAGCTCAAGGGGAAGGACACGTCGGAGGTGTTCGAGCCGGGGATGCAGGACGTGGTGTCCCGCCGCCTCGAGGTGCGAACCGACCTCGAGCGCGCCATCGACGACCACGAGCTCGTCGTTCTCTATCAGCCGATTGTCGACATGGCCTCCAGCACACCGGTCGGCGTCGAGGCACTGGTGCGCTGGAGGCACCCGCGCTGGGGCATGGTCGGGCCGGCGGAGTTCATCGGCATCGCCGAGGAGACGGGGATCATCCGCGAGCTCGGCCTCCACGTCCTCGAGGTGGCATGCAGGCAGTGGCAGGCGTGGCATGTCGAGATCGACGACGAGCCGACCGTGACGATGAGCGTCAACGTCTCGCCGCGCCAGCTGCGCCATCCGGACTTCGTGGAGGACGTGCGCAGGATTCTCATCAAGACCGGCCTGCTGGCGTCCCATCTCACGCTCGAGATCACCGAGAGCTTCATGGTCGACGACCCTGAGAGTGCGAGGGCGCGGCTTCGCGAGCTCAAGGCGCTCGGCGTGCGCATCTCCATGGACGATTTCGGCACCGGGTACTCGTCGCTGGCGTCGCTCCAGGATCTGCCGCTCGACATCCTCAAGATCGACAAGCTGTTCGTCGACCACGTCGCCGAGGATCCACGCCGGACGGCGTTCGCGCAGGCGATCATCCGCATGGGGAAGACGCTCGGCCTCGGGCTCGTCGCCGAGGGCGTCGAGACCGCCGAGCAGGCGGCTCGGCTCCAGAGCCTCGGTTGCCGGCTGGCGCAGGGCTTCTACTTCTCCAGGCCGGTGGCCGCCGACGAGATCCAGCGCATGCTCCAGGCGTCGCACGCGATGCGCGTCGCCGGAGGGAGGTGGTCCGAGGCCGTGTCGCCGCACCCGCGGGCGCTGCTCCACGTGCTCGAAGCGAGCGCATAGCATCCGGGCGCGGCGGCCGGCTGGCCGTCAGAAGATCGCGTCGATCCTCGCCAGGACGTCGGGCGTGAGGCGGTCGAGCACGTCGAGTGCTCCGAGGTTCTCTCGGACCTGCTCCACGCGGCTCGCGCCGGTGATCACCGTCGAGACGTGGGGGTTCCTGGCGCACCACGCGATCGAGAGCTGGGCAAGGCTGACCCCAAGCTCGGTTGCGATGACCCCCAGCTCGCGGACGCGGCTGTTGGCGCCGGCATCGGTGACGTCCGCCTTGAGCCAGCCATAGCCGGGCAGCGCGGCACGGCTTCCCTGGGGGATGCCGTCCAGGTACTTGCCGGTGAGCAACCCGGACGCGAGCGGGCTCCACGTGGTCAGTCCGAGACCGATGCGATCGTAGAGCGGTGCGAATTCCCGCTCGACCTTGTCCCGCTCGAACAGGTTGTACTGCGGCTGCTCCATGACCGGCTTGTGCAGGTGGTGACGGTCTGCGACCGTCCACGCCTCGGTGATCGCCTCCGCGCTCCACTCGGACGTCCCCCAGTAGAGGGCGCGTCCGGACGTGATGATGTCGTGCATGGCGCGCACCGTCTCCTCGATCGGGGTGTCGGGATCGGGCCGGTGGCAGAAGATGAGATCGAGGAAGTCAAGTCCCAGGCGCCGCAGTGATCCGTCGACGGCCTGCAGCAGGTATTTCCGATTGAGCGTGTTGCGTGTGTTGACCGAGGCCTCGATGCCCCAGAAGAACTTGCTCGAGATGACGTACGTGTGGCGGGGCCAGCCGAGCTCGGCGATCGCCTCGCCCATGATCGTCTCCGACCTGCCGCCCGCGTAGACCTCGGCGTTGTCGAAGAAGTTGACCCCGGCGTCGTACGCGGCGGCCAGGCAATCCCGCGCACTGCCGCCCGCCAGCTGGGGGCCGAAGCTGACCCAGGAGCCGAACGAGAGCACGCTCACCTGGAGCCCCGAGCGGCCAAGGTGTCGATACTGCATCTCCATGACGGTCGAGCATAGAGGCCCCGGCAGGACTCCCGAAGCGGCTCAGCGCCGGTGAGCCAGGTCGACGCGCTCACCGGCTGGATCGCGGCGGGGCTGTTCGGCGTCGCCATCACGTCGGCGCTCGTGAACCGGTGGCGGCTCTCCGCGGGATTGAGCTTCTCCATGGGCTGGTTCCGCGCTCACAACTGGCTCGGCGCGGTGGCGGCGGTCGCCGGCGTGGCGCACTGCCTCTCCTCGGTAACGCGGTCGAACCTGCCCGTGGGCGAGGAGGTGGGGATCTGGGCCGGTGCTGCGGCGGTCGGCCTGCTCGTGCTGACCGCCTTCGCGGGGAGCGGGCTGTCGGGCGCGAAGCGCGACGCGCGACCGCGGATCCGGCGCAACCACGTCGCGACGATGTTCGCGGTGCTGGCGGTCGGCATCGTGCACACGGCTCTGAACGGGCCTTTCGGCGGACGGTGACCGTGATGAGCCGCGACGCCCATCCAACGGCACTCTGGCAAACTGGACCGGCCGCACCGACGGAGCGGCAGGGATCGTGATGAGCGAACGCGGGAGGCAAGCCTGATGACCGAGACGACCGAGGCCGTTTCCCCGCCCGGCGCGGGGCCGCAGCCCTCGGCACCCGCGTCCCAGGCGAGCGAGCTGGACCCACGCCGCTGGCTCGCCCTGGGGAGCGTCATGACCGCGCTCTTCATGGTGCTGCTCGATGTCTCGATCGTGAACGTGGCGATCCCGGCCATCCGATCCAACCTGGCCGCGAACAACGCCGACATCCAGTTCGTCGTCGCCGGCTACGGCCTCGCCTACGCGGTGCTGCTCATCACCGGCGGGCGACTTGGTGACATCTTTGGCAGAAAGCGGCTGTTCCTCATCGGGATGTCTGGATTCGTGATCGCCTCGGCGCTCTGCGGTCTCGCCCAGAGCGCCATCATGCTCGACCTCTCGCGGGTGCTCCAGGGAGCCATGGCGGCGATGATGTACCCGCAGGTGCTCTCGGTCATCCAGGTCACCTTTCCGCCCCAGGAACGCGCTCGCGTTTTCGGTTTCGTCGGCGCCGTGATCGGCATCGCGACCATCACCGGTCCACTCGCGGGCGGGTTGATCATCCGCGACGACATCACGGGCGGCTCGTGGCGGTGGATCTTCCTGGTGAACCTGCCGATCGGGATCGCCGCGCTCATCGCCGCAACCCGGCTCCTCAAGGAGTCGCGGGCGCCGAACGCAACCCGGCTCGACGTGGGCGGCGTGGTGCTCGCAACCGCGGGCATCCTGCTGCTGGTCTATCCGCTCGTCGAGGGGCAGGTGGCCGGCTGGCCCGCGTGGACCTTCATCTGCATGGCGATCAGCCCGGTGATGCTGGCGCTCTTCATCCTCTACGAGCGGTCGCTGCCGTCGACACGGTTTCCGCTCGTGCAGCTCTCACTGTTTCGCATCAGGTCGTTCAGCGTCGGCGTCGCGATCTCGGCGGTGTTCATCGCCGGCATCCCCGCATTCTTCTTCACCTTCAGCCTCATGCTGCAGGTCGGTCTTGGATTCAGCGCGCTCAACGCGGGCCTGACCACGATTCCCTGGAGCATCGCCTCCGCCTTCGCGTCCGCGATGTCGACGCGCGTCGCCCCGCGGCTCGGCAAGTACACGATCGCGATCGGCTCGGCGCTGCTGGTGATCGGCATCCTCGGGATCATCGGCACCATCCACCTGATGGGCACCAAGCTCACCGGCTGGGACCTCATACCGTCATTCCTGGTGAGCGGTCTCGGATTGGGGACGGTCATCGCCCCGTTGCTCAACATCATCCTGGCGGGCGTTCCGGGCAGGGACGCCGGGTCCGCCTCAGGCGTGCTCACGACCTTCCAGCAGCTGGGTGGCGCCATCGGCGTCGCGGTGGTGGGCGTGGTGTTCTTCGGCCTCCTCTCCAGCCGCGCCACCGACGCGATCGCGACCGTGACGCCGCAGCTGCACGCTCAGCTCGCGGCCGCCAACGTCCCGCCGGCACAGGCCAACGTCGCGATCGCGAAGTTCACCACCTGCTTCAAGGAGCAGGCCTCCTCGAGTGATCCTTCGGCACCCATCCCCGGCTGCCCGAGCGCGTCCACGCCTGCCGCAACCGACCCGGTGAGCATCGCGTTCGCCAACGCCGCGCAGGCGGCCCTCGGACGCGACTTCGTGACCTCCGTGGAACGCATCCTCTTCTTCAACGTCGGCTTCTGGGCGCTCACGGGAGTGCTGTCCATGCTGCTGCCGCGGTCGCGCCCGCACCAATCTCCCGGAGTCGTGCACGCCGCCTGACGCGCGTCGAGCTGCCGGTCCTCGTTGGAGGCGCCGGCAGCCCGCGGGGGAGACTAGTTGGCCAGGCCGTGACTCACGTTGGAGAAGACATTGTTCACGGTCTTCCCCAGCGTGGTGAGAATGACGATGACGACGATCGAGATGAGGACGAGGATCAGCGCGTACTCGACCATGCCCTGACCCTCCTCACGCGTGCGCGACTTCTCGACAAGCTCGCGGATGCGTTCGCCGACCTCCAGGATCCTGTTGCCCATTTCATGACTCCGATAAGGACTTTCCCCGTCTTGACGAGGCGATGCCTCCAGCCTGACGGGAGTTCTCAAACCCTTCCGGAAAGCCTGGTAACAGGGAGTTGCACAACGATTCGCGTTCCGCCGACGAAATTGTGATCAAGGCAGACCGTGCCCTTGTGGGCGGAGGCGATTGCAGCGCAGATGGCGAGCCCGAGGCCGGCGCCGCCGGTCTTCCGCGATCGCGAGACGTCGCCTCGCGAGAATCGCTCGAAGATCACGGGGCGCAGTGCCGCGGGGACACCGGGTCCCGTGTCGGTGATCGAGATGGCGCACCCGCCGGGCGGAGCCGCCGTGAGCGCGACCGCGACACTCCCGCCCTTCGGCGTGTAGCTGAGGGCGTTCTCCAGCAGGTTGTCGAAGAGGCGGCCGAGCAGAAGGGCGTCACCCTCGACGACGCCCTCGCAGTCCAGCTGTTCGGCCATGCGGATGCCGAGCGTCGTGGCGTGCCCCTCCCATCGCGCAAACGCCTCCTCGAGCACATCGGTGATATCGACCGGCGCCACCGATGTGACGAGGCCACCCGCATCACTCCGGGAGAGCGTCAGGAGGGATTCGGAGATCTTCACCAGGCGCTGGGTGTTCTTGAGAGCGAGGCGGACCGTCGCGGTGAGCTCGTCCGGGGTGCGCGGCTGGAGCAGCGTGATCTCCAGGTCGCTCTGCAGGGCGGACAGCGGATTGCGCAACTCGTGGGCGGCATCCGCGGTGAACCTGCGCAGCTGGTCCGTGGTCGCCATCTGCGCGCGCTCCCCTGCCAGCAGTGAGCGAACCGTCAGCTCGCTCAGGCATGCGGTCACGACCACGGCGACGAACTGGAACTTCGCGGTGAGCGGATCGACGACGCCGATGAGCGCCGTCACCAACGTGACCGCGACGGCGGCAATGGTGATCACCGCCGCCAGCGGCGTCGGCAGGAGCCACGTGGCAAAGAGGACCGCGAGGAGCAGCATCCCGCCGAGGGTCGGGTTGTTCGGTACCGCGATCTCGATGAGCAGGACCAGACCGAGCATGGCGGCGCAACCGAGAAAGGTCGTCACCCGGGCGAGCACCGTCCCCGGCTGACGGGGCCCAAAGGCGTCGCGCCGCCGGACCGCCTGGTTCACGTCAGGCCACCGCGGCTTCGCTGATCATCCGGTAACCGACGCCTCGACAGGTCTCGATGAGCACCGTTGCCTGGGCCGCCTGGAGCTTGCGGCGAACCTTCCCGGCGTAGACCTCGACGAGCCCGGATTCGACGGTCTGCGCGTCGCCCCAGACGGCGTCATGAATCTGTTCCTTGCTGAGGACCTGGGCAGGGTGCCTGAGGAAGAGCTCGAGGATCTCGTACTCACGCCTGGTCGTCGCGACCACGTCCCCGCCGACGGTGACCTGGCGGGCGGCGCTGTCCATGCTGAGATTGCCCGCCTGCAGGACCTCGGCCTGTGCGGCCATGCGCCGCCGGCTCAGGGCCCGAACGCGTGCCAGGACCTCTTCGAAGTGAAAGGGCTTGGCGAGGTAGTCGTCGGCGCCGGCGTCGAAGCCGGCCAGCCGGTCCTTGACGTCGTCGCGTGCGGTGAGCATCAGGATCGCGGTCGGCGCCCCGTGGAGGCGGAGATGGCGGCAGAGATCGATGCCGTCGAGGTCACCGCCGAGCATCACGTCGAGCACGGCGACGTCGTAGGCGAGCCCGGAACGGAGCGTCTCGAGAGCCTCCTCCCCGCTCAGCGCGACGTCCACGGACATGCCCGCTTCGGCCAGCCCGCGGGCGAGGCTTCCGGCGACCTCCGGTTCGTCCTCGACAACAAAGACGCGCATGCAGGCATCGTATTCAGCGGTCGCGGGCGCATCCGCTCCGCGAGTGACTCGATACTTCCCCGGATGAATGATGTCATCGCGGCCGATGGAGACCTGGTGATCCGGCGGATGCGAGATCACCAGGACGACCACCGGCGCGTGGTGGCCTGGCGCAACAGCCCGCACGTCCGGGAGTGGTGGGATCCGGACGACCCGCCGCTCACCCTGGACGGGGCGATCGACGAGTTCAGAGCGTTGACCGGCGCCGATCACCCGACCACCCCGTGCATCATCGAGCTGGCGGGAATTGCGGTGGGCTACCTCCAGTTCTACCCGTGGGATGCCGAGGAGGAGTACCTGGCGACCGTCGGACTGCGCCTCCCCGCGGGCTCCTGGGGGCTCGACATCTTCGTCGAAGGGGGGCTCGCCGGCAGGGGCATCGGGTCCTGGGCCGTGAGGATCCTCTCCGATCACCTCTTCGCTGAAGAAGCGGCCACGGCGGTGGCGCTGGTGACGGAGTCCGGCAACGCTCGAGCGCACGCGGCGTATGTCCGTGCCGGGATGCGCGTCTCCGGCGAACCCTTCCACGACACCGACACCCGTGGCGGTCAGCCGGTCGAGTCGATCCTCATGATCCGCGACCGGCCCGGCGGAAGAGCTGGCGGGCGATGATCTCGCGCTGCACCTCCGAAGCGCCCTCGTAGATCCGCGTACCACGGACGTCGCGGTAGAGGTGCTCGAGGAGGTGTCCGCGCTCGAGCGCCCTGGCGCCGTGCACCTGGATGGCCACGTCGACGGCGAGCATCGCGGTCTCGGTGGCGAAGAGCTTGGCCATCGCGGCGGCCTCGGTGTTGGGGGTGATGCCGGCATCGTGCGCGGCCGCCGCCGAGTGAACGAGCAGGCGCGATGCCTGGAGCCGGGTCGCGACGTCGGCGAGCTGATGGCTCACCCCCTGGAGTGCGGAGAGCGGCCCGCCGAAGGCCTGGCGATCCGCGGCGTGGGTGACCGCGGCGTCGAGCGCCGCCTGGGCCATGCCGACGGCGCAGGCGCCGACACTCGGGCGGAAGAGGTCGAGGGTGCGCATGGCAACCCCGAATCCGTGGTCGACCTCCCCGAGCACCTGCCCGGCCGCCACCGGGACGCCGTCGAATCGAAGCCGGCCGATCGGGTGATCGGCGATGAACGGGATCGCCTCGCCGGACAGCCCGTGGCTCTCCCTCGGCACTGCGAACGCGGTGATGCCCCGGGCGCCGGCGCCGGGCGTGGTTCGCGCGAACACGGTGTAGATGTCGGCGTCCGGGGCATTGGAGATGAAGACCTTCTCGCCGCTGAGCCTGAACCCGGTGCCGTCCGGCTCGGCGGCGAGCGAGAGCGCGCCCACGTCGGACCCCGCGTCCGGTTCGGTGAGGGCGAAGGCGGCGACCGCCTCGCCGGACGACACTCGGGGGATCCACGCGTCGACGACCTCGGCGCGGCCGGCGGCGAGGATCGGGTGGGCGCCCAGACCCTGGAGGGCGAAGGCCGTCTCGGCCTGCGTGGAGTAGCGGGCCAGCCCTTCGCGGACCAGGCAGAGCGTGAGCGCCGAAACCTCGCGACCGGCCTCGAGCACCTGGGGCACGAGCCCGTTGCCGGAGAGCGCCGCGACCAGCTCCCGGTTCACCCTGCCCGGTTCGCCCCGGTCCGCGATCGGCGCCAGAACGTCGCGCCCGAGCGTCTCGCTCCGCGCCAGAAGCTCGCGGTGCGCGGGCGTCAGGTGCGCGTACGTGGCGCTCACGTGATGACCGCGACCCCGACGAGCTCCACCATCGCTGCGGGGTCGAAGAGCTCGGTCACACCGAGCAGGGCCATCGCCGGGTAGCGGCGTCCGAAATGGGTCCGCCAGACGCTCCCCAGCTCGGGCAGCGACGCACGGTAGGCGGGGAGGTCCGTCACGTAGATCCGCACCGACACGAGGTCGGTCGCCCGCCCGCCCGCCGCGTGCAGGGCGGCGACGAGGTTCCGCGCCGCCAGGTCGAACTGCTCGACGATCGTCGCCCCGAAGATGGACCCGTCCAGGGCCTGCGCGGTCTGCCCGCCGAGGTACACGGTCCGTCCCGCCGCGGCGATGACCGCGTGGGCGTATCCGACCGGCGGTGCGAGGTCCGGCGAGGTCACGACCTCGTGCTCGCCCGGGGTCATCGCCCCTCCCACACCGGCGCGCGCCCCTCGGTCCAGGCGCGGTGGTACTCGGCGTGGTCGTGGCTGCCCATGAGCAGCGCCTGGGTCATCGCGTCCAGTTCGAGCGACCCGCCGAGACCCATGTCGAGCTCTCGCGTGAGGAGCAGCTTGGTCGACGAGTACGCGAGAGCCGGGCCGTCGGCCAGGCGGCGCGCCATGGTCGTCGCGGACTCCGTGAGGTCCGCGTCGTCGACGACGACCGTCGCCAGGCCGATCTCGAGCGCGCGTTCGGCGCTGACCGTGTCGCCGAGCAGCAGCAGCTCCGTGGCGCGTCCGAAGCCGATCACGCGCGGAAGCAGGTAGGCGGACCCCATGTCCGCACCCGCCAGGCCGACCCTGGTGAACAGAAACGCGAATCTCGCCGAACGCGCCAGGAGGCGAAGATCCGAGGCGAGGGCGATCACCGCACCGGCGCCCGCGGCGATGCCGTTGACCGCGGCGATCACGGGGAGCGGACACTCGCGCATCGCCCGGACGACCGATCCGGTCATCCGTGTGAACTCGAGCAGGTCGCCCGCCTCCATCGACTGAAGGGCGCCGATGATCTCGACGACGTCGCCGCCTGAACAGAATCCCCGACCCTTGCCGGTGATGACGATGACGCGAGCGTCGCCGCGATGCGGCAGCTCGGTCAGCAGGTCGCGGAGATCCGCGTAGACGTCGAAGGTCAGCGCGCCGAGCTTCTCGGGGCGCGCCAGCGTGATCGTCGCCACGCCGTCGGAGACGTCGAAATCGAAGTGCTGCCAGTGCTCCGTGAACGGAGCCGATGCCCGGAATCGGGTCAACCTACGAGCCTCCTGTGCCACCCGCGGGCGTGAGCCGGCGCAGCGCGCTCCGGTCGATCTTGCCCGAGCCGGTGCGCGGGAGCTCGAGGACGAGGTGGACCTCGCGCGGGACCTTGTGCGGCGCGAGCCGCTCGCGAACGAAGGCCCGCAGCTCCTCCGGGGTCGCAGCGGTTCCGGGCTTGAGGACCACCCATGCGCACCCCCGTGTCAGCCCGTTGCGCTCCGCGGCAACCACGGCGCACTCGACGACGTCGGGATGGGTCGCGAGGCACCGCTCGATCTCAGTCGGGGCCACCCAGATGCCCCCGACCTTGAGCAGGTCGTCCGCCCGCCCGCGGTACTGAAAGTACCCGTCGGGGTCGCGCTCCACGAGATCACCGCTCATGACCAGGTCGCCCGCGAAGGTGCGCGCCGACGCCTCCTCGTCCTGCCAGTACATGAGCGCGGCGCTCTCGCCGTGGACCCAGAGCCTGCCGATGGTGCCGTCCGGGAGCGGGTGACCCTGGTCGTCGACGACGTCGGCGGTGTATCCGGGGACGATCTCGCCGATGGTTCCGGGTCGCACCCGCCCCGGCCGGTTCGAGACGTAGATGTGGTACGCCTCGGACGAGCCGATGCCGTCGAGCACCTCGATGCCGAACATGGCATTCCAGCGGTGGTGGAGCGGTTCGGGGAGCGCCTCGCCGGCGGACGTGCACAGGCGGAGGCAGCTGAGGTCCTGCGCGGCAGCGCCGGGGTGGTCGAGCATGGCCTGCATCATCGTCGGGACGTTGACGAGTATGGTCGGCCGGTGCCGGGCGATGAGCTCGAACATGAGCTCCGGAGTGGTCCGCTCCGCGAAGATCACGCCGGTCGCGCCGGCGCCGAACGGGAAGAGCGCCGCGAGATCGCGCGCGTAGCCGAAGAACAGCTTGGGGATGGGGAGCACCACGTCCTCGGCCCGGATGTCGAGCACGTCGCGCGCGTAGGCCTGGTAGCTGAAGATCGGGCTTCGCACCGTGTGCACGCACGCTTTCGGCCTGCCCGTGCTCCCCGTCGTGAACTTCCAGATCGCGATGTCACCGGCCTTCCTCGGCACCGCGTCGAGCGCGGCCGGCTGGCCTGACACCAGCGCCTCGAACGGCACCTCGCCGGTACCGAGCGGCGCTTCCCCTGCGCCGACCACGAGCAGCGTCGGATGCAGACGGCTCGCATCCGACGCGTCGCGGAGGCGCTCGAGCGTGACGCGGTCGACGACGACCACCTCCGCGCCCGTGTAGTCGAGGTAGTACGTGTAATCCTTGGGCTGGAGGAAGGTGTACACCTCGGCGGTCACCGCCCCGATCTTCTGGACCGCGTACCAGGTGGCGACGAACTCGATCGAGTCGGCGAGTGCGAGGAGCACCCGCTCGCCCGGCCGGACACCGAGCTCGAGGAGGGCGTTGCCCACCCGGTTGGTGAGCTCCGCGAGCTCCGCGTAGGTGGCGCTTCCGCCGGGCCCGACCAGCGCCCGGCGCCCTCCCCGGCCCTCGGTCAGGTTGCGATCCAGGAACTCGGAGGCGAGATTCAGGCTGCGCTCCGCCTCAGCCGCGGCGCTCACGTGCCGGACGCGGCCTCGACCTGCTCGCGGATCAGCGCGACGAGCAGGCGCGTGAGCGTCGCGAGTGTCGCCTCCCCCTCCGAGGCGCTCGACTCGGCGGGATCGCCGCAGTACGCACGATCCATGCCCATGGCCAGGAAGTCGGTGCGACCCGCCGCCATCGCCGCCGGCATGTCGAGCTGGTAGGCGGGAAGCCGGCGCATGGTCTCGGCCTCGACGAGCTCCGGACGGGACGCGAGCACAACGGAGGTCTCGTAACGCCCGGCGTGGGCGGCGCCACTCCGGAACTCCGCCGTGAGCTGCTCGGCGACGGCTCGGCGCGTGGGGTCGAGCAGACCCGCCTTCGCGTCCGCGGCGGCCCGCCGGACGGCCGCCACGTGGGCGGGCTCGAAGTGGCTGTTGACGATCACCTGGTGGCGGAAACCCTGGGCGCGCAGCGACGCGCACACCTCGACGATGATCGCGTGCAGGGTTGCCTCGCTGATGGTCACCGCCCCCGTGAACGCAGCCGAATAGCGGGTCACACCGAAGGCGATCTCGGGAAGGACGAGCGCGCGGACGCTGCCGTCGCCGGCCAGCTCGACGGCCGCACGCTCGCAGATCGCCGTCGAGATGATCGAGTCGGTGCCGAGCGGCGCATGCGGGCCGTGCGGCTCCACGGCGCCCACGGGGAGCAGCAGCACGGGCGCCGGCCCGGCGTCGAGCAGCGCTCGCGCGCGCGGCGACGTCAGGTCGGCGAAATGAATCGATGCAGGCATGCTGACGACGCCACATTCACGAGGTTCCACACTTTACAGTTGCGCCGAGACTCAGATGCGAATTGCGGTTGTCGGGGGCGGGCCGGGCGGACTGTACTTCGCGGCGCTCATGAAGCAGCTCGACCCGAGCCACGAGATCGCGGTCTGGGAGCGCAACGCCGACGACGACACCTTCGGGTTCGGCGTGGTGTTCTCAGACGAGACGCTCGGGGGGATCGAGCACGCCGACCCGGCAATCCACGACGCGATGTCCCGCGAGTTCGCGCGCTGGGATGACATCGACATCCACTACCGCGGACGGGTGATCACCTCGGGTGGCCACGGTTTTGCGGCGATGAGCCGGAGGCGACTCCTCCAGATCCTGCAGCAGCGATGCCGCGAGCTCGGCGTGACCGTCCGGTTCGCCAGCGAAGCCCCACCCGTGGACGAGCTCGCCGCCGGCCACGACCTCGTGGTCGGCGCCGACGGCGTGAACTCGGCCACGCGCGCGCGGTATGCGGAGACGTTCCGTCCGACTCTCGACGTGCGCCGGTGCAAGTTCATGTGGCTCGGCACCGACCTCGTCTTCGACGCATTCAAGTTCCACATCGTCGAGACTCCGCACGGCATCATGCAGATCCACGGGTACCCGTACGACGCCACCGGCAGCACCTTCATCGTCGAGATGAACGACGCGGTGTGGCGCGGTGCCGGCTTCGATGCACTGTCGAATCGCGCATTCGCTCCAGGGGAGAGCGACATCGCGAGCATCGCCGAGATCCGCCGCCTGTTCGCGCCGATTCTCGACGGTCACGCGGTGCACGCCAACAACTCGAAGTGGATCAGCTTCACGACGGTGCGCAACGAGCGGTGGCATCACGACAATGTCGTGATCCTCGGTGATGCCGCACACACCGCGCATTTCTCGATCGGCTCCGGCACCAAGCTCGCCATGGAGGATGCGCTCGCGCTGGCCGCGTGCCTGCACGAGAACCGGAGTGTCGCCGGCGCCCTCGACGCCTATGAGATGGAGCGCAAGGCGGTCGTGGTCTCGACGCAACGCGCGGCGCAGGCGAGCCTCGAATGGTTCGAGAACCTCGGTCAGTACGTCCACCAGGAGCCGCTGCAGTTCGCCTTCAACATCCTCACCCGCAGCCGCCGTGTCACCTACGACAACCTGCGCCTGCGTGACCCCGAGTTCGTCGCCGATGTCGACACGTGGTTCGCGCGCCAGGTGGCGGCACACCAGGAACGACTCCCCGCGGATGACACACCGCCCATGTTCCAGCCGTTCCGCCTGCGCGACCTCGAGTTGAAGAATCGCGTGATCGTCTCGGCGATGGACATGTATTCGGCCGTCGACGGCATGCCCGACGACTTCCACCTCGCGCACCTCGGCAGCAAGGCACTCGGCGGTGCCGCGCTCGTGATGACCGAGATGGTCTGCGTCTCCGCAACCGGCCGCATCACCCCCGGCTGCACCGGCATGTACGCGCCCGAGCACGAGCTCGGATGGCGCCGGATCGTTGATTTCGTGCACAACCGGACCACGGCGCGCGTCGGCCTGCAGCTCGGCCACTCCGGGCGCAAGGGATCGACGCGCCTGATGTGGGAGGGAGTGGACGAGCCACTCCCCGAGTCGAACTGGGAGGTCGTCGCGCCGTCGCCGGTTCGATATTCCGCGACGAACCAGGTGCCTCACGAGCTGACCGGCGACGAGCTGGCCGGCATCCGCGACCAGTTCGTCCGCGCAGCCGCTGCCGGTGACCGAGCGGGGTTCGACCTCCTCGAACTGCACTGCGCCCACGGCTACCTGCTCTCCAGCTTCATCTCGCCGCTGTCGAATCAGCGATCGGATACGTATGGCGGGACGCTGCAGAACCGGCTTCGCTTTCCGCTCGAGGTGTTCGACGCCATGCGCGCCGTCTGGCCGGCGCACAAGCCGATGACGGTGCGCATCTCGGCAACCGACTGGTACCCGGGCGGCATCGACATGGACGACGCGGTCGACATCGCGCGCTCCTTCGCGGCGCACGGCGTCGACGCCGTCGACGTGTCGACCGGTCAGGTGACGAAGGACGAACGTCCTGCGTTCGGACGCTCCTACCAGACGCCCTTCGCGGATCGCATCCGCAACGAGGTGGGGATCGCGACCATCGCCGTCGGAGTCATCTCGTCATACGACGATGTCAACTCGCTCGTGCTGGCGGGTCGCGCGGATCTCTGCGCGCTGGCTCGCGCCCATCTCTACGACCCGCAGTGGACGCTGCACGCCGCTGCCGACCAGGGGTATTCCGGACCGGGCGCGGAATGGCCGGACCCGTTCAAGGCAGGCAGCCGGAAGCCGCAGGCGGGGCGCAGCGACGGCCCCAAGCCGAGGCTGCAACTCATCCGCGAGGGGGCGACGCAGACGCGGCACAGCAGGTGGCGACCGCGCTGAGTCGCCTCAGGACGGAGGCGTTTCGGCGCTCGTCCCACCCCAATCCTCGGGGCTCAGGTCGCGCACATGCTTGGAGAAGATCCAGAGGTGACCCTCGAGGTCCTCGACTCCGTACTGCCGCTCTCCGTAGATCGTCTCGTGGAGCGCTTCGGCGATGGTGGCGCCGGTGGCGACCGTGTGCGCGAAGTGCGCGTCGACGTCGTCGACGAACACGGTCAGTGACTGCGTGTGACAGCCGGCCTGCGCGGGGCTCACGCCGCTACCGCGAGCGGTCCTCAGCATGATCCAGGAGTCGCCGCGATGCATCTGCGCGCCCGATATGCCGTCCTCGGTCTCACCGTAGCGGAAGTGCTCGATGAAGCCGAACGTGCCCGCCAGCCAGGTCATCGCCGCGGCAACGTCCTGATATTCAAGGTGGGCGAGCGGCGAGTCGGTGGGGACGGATCGATTCTTCAGCATCATCTGATCACCTCGTAGAGCCTCGGGTCGCGGTTCGGTGCCCCAGCCTCATTGCTCGGCCGTCGGCGCACCGGCGGTCAACGCTGCGGCAACGCTGTCCAGGAACCACCTGCGCTCGCGCAGCACGAAGAAGAGGTGTCCGCCATCGAAGGTCACCATGCGCGACCCCGCGATACCACGACGCATCGCCTGCGCCTCGCGCAGCGGCGCGATCTTGTCCTTCCGTCCGTGCAGGATGGTCGTCGGGATGTGGATCTCACCAAGCCGGTCGGTGCAGTCATACGACTTCGACGCCGCTCGCTGCCGGTTCAGCGCGTAGCGCGGCTGCGGGTGCCTGCCGCGGAACACCAGGCTCGACAGCACGCTCAGCAACTCGATGCGCACCATCGACGACACCGGCCTCGCCGCCGCCATCGTGCTCACGAGGATCAGGCGCGCGACACGGTCCGGGTGCTCGAGCGCCAGGTCGAGCGCGATGCGCCCACCCATGGAGATGCCGAGCACCGTCGCGTGCGACATGCCGACCGCTTCCATGAGCGCGTCGGTGTCGTCGGCCATCATCGAGATGGTGTAGGGCACGTCGGGCTTGTCGGTCCGTCCGGCGCCGCGATTGTCGAAGGCGAGCACGCGGTGCGTCTGCGCGCACCGGTCGGTGAGCCAGCCCGTTTCGGAGATATCACTGGCAAGCCCCCCGATCAGCACGAGTGGCTCCCCGGTTCCGTGCAGCTCGTAGTACATGTCGATGTCGCCGGCGTGGATCACCGGCACGGTCAGACCTCTCGGCGCGTGAGCATCAGCGCGAACCGGTTGCGCTGTGACCGAGATCCTCCTCGATGCCGCGTGCCGCCGCGAGGAGGTGCGGCAGGAACTCGCTGCGCACCAGGTCGGCGCTGCCGCGGCTCACCGGTGACGAGACGTTCACCGCGGCGATCACCCGTCCGGAGGTGTCGCTGATGGGAGCTGCGATCGCCCGCAGGCCCTCCTCGAGCTCCTCGTCGACGAACGCCCACCCCTGTTCGCGCACCAGGAGCAGCTCGGCGCGGAGCGTCGGGATGTCGGTGACCGTGCGCGCGGTGAGACGGCGCAGCTCGACGGTCGCGAAGTAGCCGTCGAGCCATTCGTCGCTCTGGCCCGCCAGGAGCACGCGGCCCATCGATGTCGCGTACGCGGGGAACCTGGTCCCCACGCTGATGGTGATGGTCATGATCCTGCGGGTGGGCACGCGGGCGACGTAGACGACGTCGTCCGCATCCAGCACCGAGACCGACGACGATTCACGGAGCACGCTGACCAGACGCTCGAGATGCGGCTGGGCGACCTCGTGCAGGCTGAGGCTCGACAGGTACGCGTACCCCAGCTCGAGCACGCGTGGTCGCAGCGCGAAGAGGCGTCCATTGCTGCGCACGTATCCGAGCTCGGAGAGCGTGCGCAGGAAGCGACGCGCCGACGCGCGCGTCAGGCCGGCGGCTCGCGCCACCTCGCTCAGGGTGAGCTCCGGATGCTCGGCATCGAACGCGCGGATGACGGCAAGCCCGCGCTCCAGTGACTGCACGAAATCGGTGCCGATGCCCCGGTCGACGCGCGCGGTCGCCGGTCGATCCACCCCGGTCATGTCGCCCCGGTGTCCGCAGCGGTTTCGGCCAGCGCATCGCGCGCGATGCTGAATGCGCGGTTGGCACGCGGCACACCCGCGTACACCGCCACCTGGAGGAGGATCTCCTTGATCTCATCGACGCTGACACCGTTGCGCCGCGCCGCACGCACATGCAGTGCCAGCTCGTGCTCCATGCCCTGGGCTGCGAGCATCGCCACCGTGATGCAGCTGCGCGTGCGCCGGTCGAGGCCCGGACGCGACCACACCGCCCCCCACGCATAGCGGGTGATGTGCTCCTGAAAGTCCCCGGTGAATTCGCCGGCGCCCGCAAGCGCTCGCTCGACGTGCGCATCGCCGAGGACCTCGCGCCGGGTGGCCATGCCCTGCTCACGGATGTCGTCGGTCACGCCGCTCCTCCTTCGCTTCCCGCCAGGTGCTCGAGCACGAGGCGGTTGACCATGTCCGGTTGCTCGACGTTGACCAGGTGTGCCGCGTCCGGGATCACCGCCACGCTCGCGTCACGAAAGGAGGCGCCGAACATCATCGCGCTCGTGGCGGGAACGAACGGATCCTCCGCACCGGCGATGATCAGTGTCGGCGCGTCGATCCGGTGGATGTCGCTGCGCAGGTCGCACGTGGCGAGCGCCTCGCAGCAGCTCGCGTATCCCTCAGGATGCATGGCGGCGAGGGCGGCGGCAAAACGCTGCAGCGTCGCCGGGTGCTCCTCCGCGAAGCGATTCGTGAACCACCGAGCCGCAACCTCGGCGGCGATCGGCTCGATGCCGCCCGCTCGTACGGCGGCGGCGCGCTCGATGTACCTGGCTGCGGGCTGGAGTCGCGCCAGCGCACACATCACGACCAGGCCGGCGACACGCTCCCGGTGATGCGAGGCGAGCCACAGACCGACCATCCCACCGAGCGACACCCCGCAGAACGCGACCGACCCGGCGCCGAGCTTGTCGAGGAGGACGATCACGTCGCCGCCGAGCTCCTCGACGGTGTACGGACCGGGCGGTGCTGGGGAGGCGCCGAGGCCGCGATGATCGTAGAGCAGCAGCGAGAACCGCTCCGCGAGTGGGTGTTGCGCGTCCCATAGGGCTCGGGTCGTGCCGAGTGCGCTGCTCATCACCAGCATGGGCTTGTCACGATCGCCGATCAGCGAATGGGCGAGCTCCACGCTCATCCGTGTGCGCCGGCCACTCGATGCGCTTGCTGCGCGCGCGAAATGAGGTCATCGATCGACCCGAGATAGCCGGAAGGATCGAGGGCCGCAGCGATCTGCGCCTCGGTGAGGTACCGGCGCACCTCGGGATCGGCGCGCACAACGGCGGCGAACGCGACGCGGCGCTCGATCGAGTCCTCCGTGCAGCGCCGCACGACCTCGCGCGCGACCGATCGTCCCGCGGGGCGCGACAGTTGCAAAGCGAGGTGCTCGGCCATCACGAGCCCGCCGTCGGATGCCAGGTTCTGAGCCATGCGGTGGGCATCCACGTGCAGTGAACCCAGCAGGACCGCCGCATTGTGGGTCGCGCCACCCGCGACCCGCAGCAACTCCCGCATGGTCTCCCATTCGGCATGCCAGGCTCCCGCGGCGCGTTCGTGCTCCTGCACCATGCAGTGGAGCACGGTGCTCACCATTCCCGGCGCTCGCTCGGCCGCGGCAAGGATGAGCACGGCGCGCACCGGGTTCCGTTTCTGGGGCAGCGTCGACGACGTTCCGTGCTCAGACTCGCCGGCTTCCGCGACCTCCGCCTGCGCGAGGAGCACCACGTCGCGCGCCACCTTGCCGGCGACACCGACCGCGACACCCAGCGCCGCCGCGAGCTCCGCGACACGAGTGCGATCGGTGTGCCACGGCAGCACGGGCTCGGCGAGCCCGAGGTGCCCCGCCAGGCGATGTGCGACGGCGACGCCCGCCCCCTCCAGGGAGGCGAGTGTTCCCGCAGCCCCACCGAGCTGTACGGCAAGTCGCTCGAATCGAACACGGGTGAGGAGCGCGCGCGCGGCATCCACGCTCACCAGCCAGCCGGCCGCTTTGAAGCCGAACGACGTCGGTGTGGCCGGCTGCAACAGCGTGCGCGACGTCATGAGCGATCGGCGATGCGTCGCGGCCAGGGCAGCGCAGGCGGCGGCGACCGTCGAGAGGTCGGCGAGGATCACATCGAGCGCGTTGCGCGCCATCAGCGAGAAGGCGGTGTCGATGACGTCCTGACTGGTGGCGCCGAGATGCACGTACTGCTGCGCGTCCGCGGAGACCGCATCGGTGATGGCCCGCACCAGGGGTGCCGCCGGGTTGCCGGATGCGACCGACTGCCGGCCGATGGCCGCCGCGTCGAACGATGTCCCGCGGCACGCGCCGGCGATCTCGGCCGCGGCTTCCGCTGGAACCAGGCCGGCGTCCGCCTCGGATTGCGCGAGCGCCGCCTCGAAGTCGAGCATCGCCTGGATCCAGGCGGCATCGCTCACCGCCGCGTCCACCGAGGGACTGCCGAAGAGCGGGTCGACGAGCCCCTCAGCGATCGAAGAAGACCGTCTCACGCGCGCCCTGGAGATGAATGTCGAATCGAAGACCACCGTCGTCACCGGCGGCAACCAGGGTCGCGCGCTCCTCGGGCGAGAGGGTTCGGAGCACCGGGTCGGCGTCGTTCGCCGCGACCTCATCGGGGAAGTACATTCGAGTCACGAGGCGGGTGAGCAGTCCGCGCGCGAACACGGACACGTCGAGGTGCGGCGCCAGGGTCGATGCATCGCCGGCCTCGCCGGGTGCGGGCTTGACGGTGACGATCGCGAAGTGCCCCTCGTCATCGGTCGCGCACCGCCCGGCGCCCTCGGGCTGCCAGGTCTCGATCAGCGCGTCCGGCACGGGTTCACCGGCGCCGTCGAACACCTGACCGGAGATGCGCAGCGCCTCGGCGGTGCCGTCGCCCGCGACGTGCGGACCGATCGTGGTCGAGAGCCCGATCCGGAAGAACGGCCCCACGGTCTGCGAGGGCGTGAGCGGCAGCCTCATGCGCCCGCATCATCGTCGAGCGGGGTTGCTGCCCGCCCCGCGACCACGATGTCCCACGCGTATCCGAGCGACCACTCGGGCTCGGTGAGCTCGAGCGACCATCGCGCCACGAGGCGCTTGCGCGCGTGCTCGGGCACCGAGTTGAAGATCGGGTCCTGGCCGAAGAGCGGGTCGCCGGGGAAGTACATCTGGGTGACCAGGCGTTGCGCGAACGCGGCCGAGAACACGGAGAAGTGCACGTGCGCGGGACGCCAGGCGTTGGGATGGTTCCGCCACGGGTACGCCCCCGGTTTGATCGTGATGAACCTGTAGCCGCCCGCAGCGTCGGTGAGGCACCGGCCCGCGCCGCTGAAGTTGGGATCGAGCGGCGCCGGATGCTGATCGCCGCGATGCGCGTATCGTCCCGCAGCGTTCGCCTGCCAGACCTCGATGAGCGCGCCCGCGACGGGATCGCCGTCCTCATCGAGCACGCGCCCGGTGATGGTGATGCGCTCGCCCAGCGGTTCGCCGTCGTGCTGCCGGGTCAGGTCGTGGTCGAGCGGGCCGATCGTCTCGCCGGCGAGCAGCGGCGATGTGAGCTCCGCGAGCCGCCCCGGCAGCACGTGCAGCGGCTGCTTCGGCGCCCGCAGGCGGCTCGATCCGTATGCGGGGTAGTCGTTGGGTGGGTGCGCGGATCGCGTGGAATCAGACATTCAGCCCTCCAGGACCACGGCGAGCCCCTGGCCGACGCCGATGCAGATGGCGGCCAGGCCGATGCCGCCGCCACGACGTCGCAACTCATGGGCGAGCGAGCCGAGGATGCGCGCACCGGAACAGCCGATGGGATGGCCGATGGCGATTGCACCGCCGTTCGGGTTCACCTTCTCCGGGTCGAGTTCCGGCCAGTCCCGAAGACACGCGAGCGCCTGCGCCGCAAACGCCTCGTTGAGCTCCACGACGGCGAGATCCTTCCATCCGATGCCGGCTCGGCTGAGCGCCGCGTTGGCGGCCGCAACCGGGCCGATGCCGTACAGAGGCGGCTCGACGGCGCTCACGGCCCGCGCGACGATGCGGGCCAGGGGCTCGCGGCCGGCGCGTCGCGCTCCCTCGGCATCGGCAAGCAGGACCGCCGCCGCCCCATCGTTGAGCGGGGATGCGTTGCCGGCGGTCACGGTGCCGTCGGCGCGGAACGCCGGGCGCAGCTCGGCAAGCGCATCCATCGAAGTGTCGGCTCGGACGGACTCGTCGCGATGCAGATCGACGCCCGGCATCGCGACCACCTCGCCCTCGTACCGACCCGCGTCCCATGCGGCAGCCGCATGCCGGTGGCTGCGCAGTGCGAACGCATCCTGCTCGTCGCGGCTGATCGCGTACCTGGTGGCGAGCACCTCCGCCCCCTCCCCGAGCGAGATCGTCCACTCCTTGGGCATCTGCGGATTGACCATGCGCCAGCCGAGGGTTGTCGAGAACAACGTCTCGTTGGCTCGCGGATAGCCGCGTTCCGGCTTGAGCATCACCCACGGAGCGCGGCTCATCGACTCGACGCCGCCGGCGATGCAGACCGAATGATCACCGACGGCGATCGCCCGGCTCGCGGCGATGACGGCTTCCAACCCCGAGCCGCACAACCGGTTCACCGTGGTGCCCGGCACACTCGGCGGCACACCGGCGAGCAGCAGCGCCATACGCGCGAGGTTGCGGTTGTCCTCGCCCGCGCCATTGCCGTCACC
>DAIQQM010000186.1:0-2371 GCA_036786805.1 Candidatus Dormiibacterota bacterium
GGGCGGGCGCCGACCCAGTTCAGTGGTTTACCCTCGCGGGCTCCCCCTCCCCGCGGCACCGGGTGTATCGCGGTTCTGCTGGGTCGGTGCCACCGCCGACTTCTTTCTCCAGAGTGAGACATATCGGTTAGGCTGGGCCACGACTTGGACGTAACGCACCCCAACCCCATTCGAGTGCTCATCGTCGATGATCACCCGTTGGTGAGGCGAGGGCTGACATCCCTGCTGAACGGGACCACCGACATCAAGGTCGTCGGCGCCGCATCGGATGGCGAAGAGGCCGTGGCCTACGCCGTCGAGGAGCATCCCGACATCGTGCTCATGGACATCTCGATGCCGGGCATGAACGGATTCGAAGCCCTGCGCAGGATGCTCAAGGCCGTGGCCGGAACCAAGGTGGTCATGCTGACCTCCTACTCCGAGCACGACATGGTCGTCGAGGCGATCGACAACGGCGCGGTCGGCTTCCTGCTCAAGGACACCGAGCCCCAGGAACTCCTCAACGGGATCCGTTCGGCGGCCAAGGGGGATACGCCGCTCTCGCCCAAGGCGGCCAAGGAATTGCTGCGCGATCGCATCAAGCGGCGGCCGCTCGACGATCTGACCCAGCGCGAGCTCGACGTGCTCACGCTGGTGGGACGGGGGATGAGCAACAAGCAGATCGCATGGCGTCTCGGGATCAGCGAGAAGACGGTGAAAGCCCACCTCGGGTCGGTCTTCGATCGCCTCGGTGTCGAGGATCGCGTCCAGGCTGCGCTCTGGGCGCAGCGCCACGGCATCATCTAGAGCCGCTCGGACGGCGGGACCCGCTATGCGGGAGTCGCGGCGACGATGATCGCTCGTTCGAATGCGGCCGCGGTCTGCTCGAGGTCCGCGATCGTGTGCACCGAGGAGCAGAACGCGCTCGTGTTCAGGATGTCGACACCCTCCGCGCGCATCGCGTTGGCAATCCGAGCCTGGGCCCTCGGATCGCCGAGGAAGATGTGCAGGATGCTCGAGAGCCGGCGGATGGTTCCCGGGATGCCGGCGGCGGCGAGTGCCGCGGTCCACTCGCCCGCGAGGCTGATGGCGAAGTCCTCCGCGGTCCTCTGAGGCACCCCGCCGGCCACGATCCGAAGGGTGGCGATGCCGGCGACCGCGCTGAGAGGGTTGGCGTTGAAGGTGCCCGGATGCGGGATCGTGGTTGCGAGCAGCTCCAGCAGGTCGCTCCGCCCGGCCACCGCGCCTGCGGGCAGGCCCCCGGCCATGACCTTGCCGAGCACGCTCATGTCCGGGGTGATCCCGAGAACGGACTGCATGCCTCCCGGTGAGATGCGGAAACCGGTGACGACCTCGTCGAAGATGAGCACCGTGCCGCTGGCGGTGCAGGCGGCCCGAGCCGCCGCGATGAACGCTGGATCGAGCGGCAGCTGGCCGTAGTGAGCGCCGGAGGGCTCCATGATCACTGCGGCAACGTCACCGCGAGCGAGGGTTGCCTCGAGGTCGGCCGGGCTGTCGGTCCGGATGACGGTCGTGAGCTCGCCGAGCAGTTCGGGCACGCCGAGCGGTGTCCGGGTGCGTCCCTCGGGGTCGAGATATAGGCTGACCGCATCCGACCAGCCGTGGAAGTGCTCCTGCAGCTTGACGATGCGATCCCGGCCCGTCGCCGCTCTCGCGACCCGCAGCGCCAGCATCACCGCCTCCGTCCCCGATGCTGTGAAGCGAACCTTCTCCGCCGAGGGCACCAGGGACGTGATCAACTCCGCCCACTCGACCTCGAGCGGGTGCGCCGCGCCGTAGTGGGTGCCGCGCCCCACCTGCACCCGCACGGCCTCGACGATCGCGGGGTGAGCGTGGCCGAGGAGGAGGGCGCCGTGGCCCATGGTGTAGTCGATCAGCTCGGTGCCGTCGATCAGCCATTTCCGCGAACCGCTTGATCGAGCAACATAGATGCGCGGGTTGTAGGTCCGAGACGCGTGCGTGGCTCCGCCGGGGAGGACCCTGCGCGCCCGTTCTGCCAGGTCGGCGTACGCGCGGATGTGCGCGGACTGGGTCACAGACACGCCGACGAGGATACGCGGGGTGGAGGCGACGGTGGGAATCGAACCCACGATGAAGGTTTTGCAGACCTCTGCCTTACCACTTGGCTACGTCGCCGCCGTATTCGGGTTTCCCGTTTTTGCCCTCTTCCCGGCCCTCCTGACACCTTCCCTGACCCCTTCGTCAGCTCGAGTGGTAGGCTTCCCGTAGACGAACCCCCGCACCGCGCGAACGGCCGGGGGCATGGCACCGAAGACGGGAACTTCGGCGCGATAGGCACGCTACCCGTTTTGGCGCGATGCCCTCCTCGCCGCGACCCGCACATTCGGCGCTACCGACCGAAGGGAGCAGC
>DAIQQM010000187.1:0-2362 GCA_036786805.1 Candidatus Dormiibacterota bacterium
CGTCCACGCGCTGACGGTCCGCGTGCTGCGTGCCGACCGGCCCGCCCAGGGCGAGCCGTGCATCGCCTGCGGGAAGCCCGCGGAGTACCTCGCATTGCTTGCCCGTTCGTACTGACCGGCGCCCCCACCTCATCACCCGCGGAGTGAGGCGCTGCCTCAGGCCTGGTCGACCGCGATCCGCTTGAGGTGTTCCCAGAACGCGTCGACCGCCGGCGTGTGCAGGTCGCGGCGGCGCGCCGCCGCGAAGACCTGCGAGACGCTCGGCCCGGGGAGCGCGATGATCACCAGCCGCCCGTCGGCGATGTCCTGTTCCACGACCGAACGGGGCATGGCGGCGAACCCGAGCCCGGCGAGGAGCGCCGCATGGAGCGCCCCCTCCTCGAGCTCCAGCGTGTTCTCGGGATCCACATGGGTCCCGAGCGCGTGGGCGGCGAGCGCCTCGGTCGCGCTGCCGCGCTCGTGCGCGAGATGACGATGGTTGACGAGGTCGCGCACGGCCGTGCGGCTCGACGCGAGCGGATGATGCGCCGCCACCACGGTGACGAGCTGGGTGTGCTCGAGCACGACCGTCTCGATGCCCGGCTCCCGCACGGACGAGCCGGCCAGGATGATGTCCGCACGCCCCTCGGTGAGCATGGTGACCAGGGACCGCATCGGCGCCAGCGCGAGCCGGACGTTGATATCCGGGTGGTCCGCGACGAAGGGGGCGAGCCAGCCCGACAGGCGGTGCGCACCCATGACGCGGCCTGCGGCGACGGTCAGCTCACCGCGCTCGAAGGCGAGATACCCGGCTCGCAGCTCCTCGATCTGGCCGACGTCCTCGAGCACGCGCACCGCGAGCTGGCGGAGCGCACGCCCGACGTCGGTGAGCTGGACGTTGCGGCCGACCCTCTGGAGCAGCGGGAGCCCGAGCGTCGCCTCGAGGCGGCGGACCACGCCGCTGACCGATCCCTGCGAAAGGTGGAGTGCCTCGGCCGCGGCGGTGACGTGCTCTCGTTCCGCGACGGCGAGAAACGTGTGCAGCTGGTCGAGCGTGATCCTCGGCCGCGGATGGCGAGGGCGCGACTGCGACGTGCGCATGGCGGCGTCAGCCGCGAGGCGCCGGTTCTGGGAGGAGTCCGCTGGCTTCGATGGCCTCGAGCACGAGCGCGACCGATTCCTCGATACTCTGCGTGCCGCTGTCGACGATCACGTCCGGCTCGTCGGGGGCCTCGTACGGATCCGAGACGCCGGTGAAGTGGGCGATCTCGCCGGCGAGCGCTCGCTTGTACAGCCCCTTGACGTCGCGCTCCGACAGCACGTCGATCGAGCAGCTGACGTAGACCTCGACGAAACGGCCGATGCGCTGGCGCACCTCCGCCCGGGTGTCCCTGTACGGGGAGATGGCCGCGGTGATGGCGACAACGCCGTTCCGTGTGAGGAGCTCGGCGACGAATCCGATCCGCCGGATATTGATGTCGCGGTCCTCTTTGGTGAATCCGAGCCCGGCGCTCAGGGTCTGTCGGACCTCGTCACCGTCGAGCACCTCGACGCGATGACCGCGCTCACGCAGCTCGATGGCCACGCGCTGTCCGATCGTCGACTTTCCGGCACCGGAGAGACCGGTGAACCAGATGGTGAGGCCGGTCATCCCGCCACCGGCGCCGCCGCGGCGGCCGCGTAGGCGGCGTGGAGGATCTCTGCGACCTCGGGCCTGGTGAACTCATGGGGGATGGGATCGCCGCGGGTGAGCATCTCGCGCACTCGCGTGCCGCTGAGGATGACACGCTCGTCCGCGCCGTGCGGGCACGTCTTCGTGCTGGCCATGCTCTCGCATGCCCTGCAGTAGAAGGAGTGCTCGAACTTGTATGCCGCAAAACCGAGGCGTTCGGCGCCGCCGAGCTCGTCGAACAGCGTCTGCGCGTCGTAGGTGCCGTAGTAGGTGCCGACGCCCGCCGCATCGCGACCGATGATGAAGTGCGAGCAGCCGTAGTTGCGGCGAACCTGACCGTGGTAGATGGCCTCGCGGGGCCCGGCGTAGCGCATCGCGCCCGGGAAGATGCCGAGCACCACGCGATTCGGCGGGTAGTAGCCGTCGAGCAGGACGCGGTAGCACTGCATGCGGACATCGAAGGGCACGTCATCGCCCTTGGTCACGCCGGACAGTGGATGGAGCAGGAGTCCGTCAACCTGCTCGAGCGCGACCTTGGTGAGGTACTCGTGAGCACGGTGCACGGGGTTGCGCGTCTGGAATCCGACCACCGTCGACCACCCGCGATCGGCGAGGAGCGCCCGAGTCTCCGCGGGCGTTGACGGCAGGGTTCCTGTAGCCACCGCCGCGACGCGTACCGGTCCGGCGACAACCGTCGGCCCCTGCGCGAAC
>DAIQQM010000011.1:0-33361 GCA_036786805.1 Candidatus Dormiibacterota bacterium
TGCCGATGGAGTACGCGGTCGAGCTCAACCGTCTGCTCGCGCTCTCCATGGAGGGCGCGATCGGGTGACGACCCCGCTGGCCGATTCGCCCGCAGCGGCGCTGGGGCATGAGGTCGCGGCGGCGCGAGCGGAGGCATCGCCTGCCTGGCTCGCAGCACGCCGTCGCATCGCGTGGGACGCCTACGAGGCGCTCCCGATGCCCTCGTCGCAGCGCGACGAGGACTGGCGGCGCACCGACATCTCGGCGCTGCACCCGGAGCGATTCACGCCGGTCGACATCGTCGACAAAGTCGTGCTCAACGCGATGCGTGCCCAGCGTGACGGCGCGGCCCCCGACGCGGCGTTCGTGATCGATTCGAACGTCGCGACCCCGGTCGAGGGGGCCGACACCCTGCTCGCGCAGGGGATCATCGTCACCACGCTCGAGGAGGCGGCGACGGTGCATCCAGAGCTCGTGCAACGCGCGTTCGACGCGGTGCGCGTCGACGAGTCGAAGTTCACCGCCCTCTGGCACGCCATGTGGCGGGGTGGAGTCTTCGTGTACGTCCCGCAGGGCGTCGAGGCGCTCGTCCCGGTCTGGATCGCCCACCCCGCGAGCGGCGATGACCGTGCCGTCTTTCCCGCGACCGTTGTCGTCCTCGACGAGGGCGCGTCGCTCACGGTGATCGACGCCTACGCATCCCCTTCGGGTCACGCGGCCCTGCTCAGCGACGCCATTGTGATCCTGGCCGCGGGGCGCGACGCGCGACTCGACTACAACACCGTGCAGCAGTGGGGTGAGGGCGTGTGGCACATCGCGCTCCAGCGCACCGTGCTCGACGCCAACGCCAGGCTCCGCTTCATGGGCGTGACGCTCGGCGCGCGCGTCCAGAAGGCGTGGTGGGAGGTGATGCTCGACGGCACCGGCAGCGAGGCCGACGTGCTCGGCATCTGCTTCGGCGACGGCACCCAGCACTTCGATCACCAGTCACTCCAGGCCCACCGAGGTCCGGAGACTCGCAGCAACCTGCTGCTCAAGGTGGCCGTCCGCGACCAGGCACGCTCGGTCTACGGCGGCATGATCGACGTCGCGCCGACGGCCGTCCACGCGGACGGGTACGTCGCCAATCGCAACCTGCTGCTCAGCCACGGAGCCAAGGCCGACTCGATTCCCCGGCTCGAGATCCGTGCGAACGATGTCAAGTGCGGCCACGGCGCCACGGCCGGTCACATCGATTCCGACCAGCGTTTCTATCTCATGGCCCGGGGCGTGCCGCCCGAGGAGGCGAGCTCGCTAATCGTTCGCGGATTCATGGACGACGTCCTGGACCGCGTCCCGCACCGCGGATTCGCCGAGCTCGCCGGCACGCTGCTCGACGCGGAGATCGCGGGCGGTTCCGTGACCGGGGTCACGGCGGAGACGCAATGAGCGACGGCTGGGTCAACGTCGCCCGGGCCGTCGACATCCCCCAGGGATGCGCCGCGCGAGTCGAGATCGACGAGACCCCGGTGGCGATCTTCAACGTGGATGGGACCTTCTACGCCCTCGACGACACCTGCAGCCATGCCGAGGCCTCGCTGAGCGAGGGCGACCTCGACATCGATCGCTGCGTCATCGAGTGCCCGCTGCACGGCTCGAGCTTCGACCTGCGCACCGGGGAACCGCGGTCGCTGCCCGCTGTCGAGCCGGTGCGTGTGCATCGCATCGAGACCACGGACGACGGGGTGCTGAGGGTCGCGCTCGCCGGCGAGGTGACGGCGCAGTGAGGACGCCGGTGGCCACCGAGCCCGGGCTCGACGTCGCTCGCATCCGCGCGGACTTCCCGATCCTCGAGCGCGAGATCGGCACCAACCCCCTCATCTACCTGGACTCGGCGGCAACATCGCAGAAGCCGCGCGTGGTGGTGGACGCCGTGGACGCGTACTACGCCACCAGTAACGCCAACGTCCACCGCGGGGTGCACACCCTCGGCAACGAGGCGACGGACGCCTTCGAGCGCTCACGGGTCCGGGTCGCGACCTTTCTCGATGCGCCCTCCGAGGGGTTGGTCTTTGTTCGCAACACCACCGAGGCGATCAACTTGGTCGCGTCGTCGTACGCGACCCAGCTGCTCGCGCCCGGCGACCGCATCGTGGTCACCGTGATGGAGCACCACAGCAACCTCGTGCCCTGGCAGCTGGCCGCGGAACGCCGAGGACTCCAGCTGGCGGCGATCGACGTCGACGAGGACGGCCGCCTCGATCTCAGCACCCTGGACGCGCTGCTCACCGCACCGACCCGGCTGGTTGCGATCGGTCATCAATCCAATGTGCTCGGCACCGTCAACGACATCCGCGCCATCACCGAGCGCGCCCATGCCGCGGGCGCGCTGGTCTGCGTGGATGCCGCCCAGTCGGTGCCGCACATGAGCGTTTCGGCCCGCGCGCTCGACTGCGACTTCATCGCGTTCAGCGGTCACAAGATGTGCGGACCGATGGGCATCGGTGTGCTCTGGGCCCGGCCCGAGCTGCTCGAACGCATGCCGCCGTTCCTCGGCGGCGGCAGCATGATCAGCAGGGTCACCCTCGAGCACAGCACCTGGAACACGGTGCCCCACAAGTTCGAGGCGGGCACACCTGACGTGGCCGGGGCCGTCGGCCTCGCCGCGGCCTGTGACTACATCGACGGCGTCGGCCGCGACCGGATCCACGCGCACGAGATGGCGTTGACCCGCCATCTCCTCGATGTTCTGGACGAAGTTGGCGATATCAGGATATTCGGGCCGCGTGACCTCGAGGCCCGCGGCGGCGTCGTGAGCTTCAACCTCGCCGACGTGCACGCGCACGACGTGGGCACCATCCTGGACCGCCGGGGCATCGCGGTCCGCGCCGGACATCACTGCGCGCAACCGCTCATGGCACGCTATGACGTGCCGTCGATGGCGCGCGCGTCGGTGTACCTCTACACGACGCACGATGAGATCGATGCACTCGGTGAAGGCCTCGGCGAGGTGCGCCGGGTCTTTCGCGTCTAACCGGCGCTGACCAGGAACGCCGCGATGCGCGCGGCCGCATCCTCACGAACGGGGAGCAGCCCGTGCCCGACGCCCGGATAGATCACGAGCTCCGCGTTGCTCAGCGCGCCCACCTCACGACGGAGCAGGTCGACCTTCGCGAACGGGTCGCGATCGCCGGAGAGGAGGAGGACGGGGCAATCGATTCGCGGCCAGTGCGCCGTGCGCGGCTCGTCGGGATGCCCCGGGCGGTGCAGCGGATAGCTGAGGAGCACGAGGGCCCGCACATGTTGCTCGGCGGCGAGCAGACTCGCCATCCGGCCACCGTACGAGTGCCCGCCGATGGCGGCGGCCGGCTGCGTCTCGAGGCTCGTGCGGAACACGTTGACGGCCCGCTCGTTGCTGGACTTGGGCAGATCGAGCGCGACCGCGCGCACCCGGTGGCGGGCCAGCTCGGTCACCCAGGGACGCATCGACGCCGAGCTGCCCGACGCACCGTGCCCGAGGAGCAGCTCGAGCGCCGCCGGGGACTCAGGCCTGCTCACGCTCGAGGATCTGGAATGCCGCCGGCTGCGGCTGGTGGGTCGAAAGCGGCGGCCGTCCCGGGAGCCACATGGCGCAGACCACCGCGCCGGCGAGCAGGATGCCGCTGCCGCACCAGAAGGGAAGACCGGTGTTCACGCCGTAGAGCGAGCCGAGGACGGCTGCCCCGAAGGCCATCCCGCTGAACTGATAGAGGCCACCGATGCCCATGGCCCGGCCGCGGACCGCCTCGGGCGTGCTGTCGCCGATGACCGCGAACAGGCTCGGTTCGAGGATGACCGTAGCCACCGCCTCGATGGCTCCGACGGTCAGGATCACCGCGAGGATTTGCAGGAGCGGGTAGGTCGCCGCGCAGGCGGCCACGACCACCAGGCCCGCGGAGACGAGCTTGCGCCGGTCGGCCCGGTCGGCAAGGCGGCCGCCGGCTCGCGCGAGCAGGAGGATCGGGAGCGCGAACAGGCTCACGGACAGGCCGATGATCAGCGGATCCTGTCCCCGCGCGGCCAGGTACTGCGGCCAGACCACGTCGTACATGGACCAGATCGTCCCCACCGCGAAGAGCGCAGCGATCGGCACCACGATGCCCCGGATCCGCCACCAGCGGAAGCGCTCCTTCCTCACCGTGATGGACGCATGTGCGGCTCGCGTCTCAGGAACCCGAAGCATGGGACCGAGTCCGATGAACATCGACAGCCCCGTGATGCCGAAGACAGCCGAATCACGCCACAGCGCTGCGGCGCCGCCGACCAGGGGGCCGACCAGCAGACCCACCATCTCGTACGCCTGCAATTGAGAGAAGCGTTGCGCGCGCTGCGCCGGTGCACTCAGGTCGGTCAGCGCCGCTCGCAGCGCCGGTACGTAGGCGCCCGCGCAGGCACCCATGACGATTCGAATCGCGGTGAGCACCGGGAGCGTCCCGATGTTGAAGAACAGGAACAGCGACAGCACCGCATACACGAGACGCGGGCCGATCAGGAACGGCTTGCGGCCCCAGCGGTCGCAGAGACGCCCCGCGGGCACCTGGACGAGCGTGTTGGCAACCAGGGGACCGGCGATGAAGATCGCCACCGCGATGGAGTTGCCGCCCCGATGAGCGACGTACAGAGGCGCGATGGGGAAGACCGCGGCGACGCCCGTGAACATGATCAACTGGCCGATGAGCAGCCAGAACGCGGGATCGGCCCTGCGCTTTCCGGTGCGCGCGAGCACGTCGATGCGAGCCATTGCTCCCATTCTCAGGTTTTGGGCGCGAACCGTTGGACTACGATGGTGCTATGGCTGTCGGATCCACGCCCGTCGACGACGATCTCTACCGCGAGATCATCCTCGACCACTATCGCAATCCCCGTCATCACCACGCGGTCGAGCCGGCCGACCGGGTTATCGAGGCTAACAACCCGTTGTGCGGCGACGAGATCGACCTGAGCTACCGGCTCGACGACGGGACGGTCGCGGCGATAGGGTTCGTGGGTCGCGGGTGCTCGATCAGCCAGGCATCCGCGAGCATGCTGTGCGAGGCCGTCACCGGGATGAGCGTGGAGGAGGCGACGGCGCTCGCCGAGCGCTTCCGAACGATGCTCACCGGCGATGGGACGCTCAGTGGCGATGGTGACGACGTCGGCGACCTCGAGGCACTCCGCGGTGTGCGCGCCTATCCCGTTCGCGTCAAGTGCGCAACGCTGGTCTGGAATGCGCTGCTCGAGGGTCTCACCGCAACCACGGCAACGCCGGCGACGGCGATGAGGATCCAGCCATGAGCACCACCGAACACCTGTCGCAGGCAGACCCTGCCGAGCAGGCGCAGCCGAAGGATGCCAAGGCGTCCGATGCGCTGATCCGGGCGGCCCTCAGTGAGGTCTACGACCCTGAGATCGGCATCGACATCGTCTCGCTCGGCCTGATCTACGGCACCCACATCGACGATGACGGCCTGCTCACCATCGACATGACGCTGACGACACCGTACTGCCCGATGGGTCCGATGATCGAGACCCAGGCACATGCGGTGTGCGCACCCCTTCCCGGCGTGCGCGACGTCCATATCAACCTCGTGTGGACGCCCCCGTGGGACCCGCGGACCATGGCCTCCGACGAGGCCCAGCTCGAGCTCGGCATCTACTGACGTCGACGCCGGCGCTCCGGTCTGGCATGGTTGGGTGAATGGAGCGCGTCTTCACGCACGCCGAGGCGACGGCCATGCTGCCGCAGCTCACCCGGCTGCTCACCGCGCTCCAGCGCGCCCATCGCAGCGCGCTCGAGCAGGTTGCGGAGCATGAGAGCAGCCCGGTGTCGTCCAACGGGTCGGCGGCCGCGGCCATGCAGGCCTCCGGGCCGTTCCATGAAGCCCAGCGGCTCAGTGGTGAGATCGACGGGCTGGGGGTGATCCTGCGCGACCCCGACTCCGGGCTCGTGGATTTCGCATCCGAGCGAGACGGAGAGCCGGTGTACCTCTGCTGGCGCCTCGGCGAGGCTCGGATCGGGTTCTGGCATCCTCGCGACACCGGTTTCATGGGCCGCCTGCCGCTCTGACCGGCGGCTCAGCTCTGCGCCGGCGCCTCGGAGAGGCGCCTGACATCCTCGGGGGTCATGCGCAGGAAGAGCGCAAGGTCGTCGCTGCGATCCAGAAAGCGGACCTGAACGACGACATCGTGGGTGAAGAAGCCGGCGGGGCGCACCACGATGCCGATCAACTCGCCCTCGTCGAAGAGCACGTCCTGAACGGTGCCGAGCTTGTCACCGCCATGACCGATCATCACGTTCTCACCGTGCCTGATCTCGATGTCTCCGGGCGCCTTATCGGCGGCCTCCTGGAGGAGCGGGAACATCGGACCAACACCGAGTGATCCTCCCGCGAGCGCGGCCGCGTAGCGGAGGCCGTCGCCCCGCTCGAGCGGCTGGTAGTGATAGCTCAGGTACGGGGGCAGCGCGCGAGTCGCGCGCTTGTCCAGGGTGAGCCGGATGCCGTCCGGCCCGACTTCACCCACGGCGTCGAGGGGGACGATCACCTCGTCGACCATCATGCCGGCTCCGGGCGCGAACTCCCTGCCGGAGAACCAGTTCGTCTCGCGCACGATCAACGCGTGCGGGTCCCAGCTCTCTGCATCGACCACGATGCGCTGGAGCGTCCCCGCGTGATGGCCGTCGGCGGTCTGGACGGCGGCGCCCAGCCGGAGGTCGAGGCCGCGGTCGGATGGACGCTTCGATTCCGTCACGCTGAACGCCCGAACCGGGATACACTTTGCGCGCGTCTCTCGGTCCGGACCCGCCCCGCCTCAGATACGACGCATGCGGACGCGGTGCCGTGGCACTCAGGCAAAAGGAGGAACCTAGCCCATGACAGATTCTTCGAGTACCACCTCCTTCCCGACCAGCGCAGTGGTGGAGAGCTGACCGCAGGGAGCCAGGTCACCACTCGGAGAGAGGCGCAAACCGTCGCACTCGGCGGTCTCTCCACGCATATGCGCTAACCGCGGCTCCGCCGCGGCCTGAGCCACTCACCGGCTTCATCAGGTGAAACGCGCGGTCTCGACCTGTGCCGCACGGGTCGCGACCGCCGGCGACGGGACGATCTGGTCGCTCTCAACCCAACCATCGTCGGTCCCGGCAACGCGTACCTTCACGAACTGCCCGCTGCGCTCCGGGAGCGCCTCGACCTCGGTGGCGGTGAGGATCTCGCGGCCGCGCGCGGCGTCATGGCGCGGCTCGACGAACAGCCGGTATGGGGTGCCCGCCCACGACGCGACCAAGGTCACCGGGCCGGGCGGGATGCGCCGGTCCCGGTAGACGGTCCGCGAATCAGCCGCGCCTGCCGTGAGGAGACGGACGAGTTGGAGCGCGCGCGTGATCGGGCCGCGATCCGCCTTGCCCATTGATTTTGAGATGAGGCCGCCGCCCGAGCTGGCCTCGATCTCGACCCACGTCCCCTCGGTCACGGTCACGGCCCGGCAGCGGACCCAGCGCGTCCGGATCCTGGGTGCCCCCCACTGCCCGAACAGGCCGCGGCGCCGGTGCTCGACGATCCGAGCTTCGCTGTCGCCGACGACCTCGTAGCGATACGGGGTCGTCCCGATCATCTGCTCCATGACCGCGAAGACCTCGCGCGGCGGCGCGGCGCTCAGGAGGTGCCAGGTCTGGGCGGAGGGAGCCAGCATCGCCCCGGATTGTAGCGGGGCGTGCTCAGGCCTCCGATGGCGCGCCGGCGCCGTCCCGCGTGATCGTGTAGCGCTCGCACATCGTGTCGAAGCGGTCCGCGGTATACGCGTCGAGCAGCGATCGGTGGCGCTCAACCAGCGGGACGATGACGTCGCGAAGGTACCGTCCGCGCGCCGACCACTGGTAGTAGGAGCGGCCGCCGTGGTGGTACGGACCGTAGAGCGCGCTGCCCGGGTAGGTGCGGCGCAGCCATTCGAACGTCTCCTCGTGGCGGACGTGCATGCGCAGGGTCACCTGGGGCTGGCGGCCATCTCCACCGAAGTGGCCCTCCCCGACGAGGAGCCCGAGGAGGAATCCGACTGCCAGGTCGCCGCCATCGGGCGGGCTCGACTGCGAGCTATCCGCCGTCGGTTGTGGCGAAAGCGCCGTGGATCGGGCTGAGTCAGCGACCACGGGGCCCACCTTAGCCGCAGTGTTGTTTCACCGTCAAGTTCTGTGCGAAACAGCGCCCGGGAGGCCGTCGCCGTGGCTCGAGGGTTTTCCACAGCTTGACGCGGCCTCACGCTTGCTTCAACTCGCCAGAACGCGATCGGCGCACGCGGGGCCTGGGGAAACACGGGATAACTCGGTGTCCCGCTGATGGGCGCGGCGATCCGCCCATAATCAGCCGCTAACCGTGCCACCTAGCATTCTCGCGGTCGCCAATCAGAAGGGCGGCGTCGGAAAGACCACCACAGCCGTCAGCGTGGGCGCTGCGCTCGCCGAGATGGGCCGGAAGGTGCTCCTCATCGACATCGACCCCCAGGCCAATGCCACGTCCGGGCTCGGCATCGATCGAAGCCACGTCCGCACGAGCATCTACGACGTCATCGTGATGGGCCGGTCGCTCGCAGAGGCGCGCCTGCACACGGCGGTCCCGGGGCTCGACGTCGTCCCCTCCGCCATCGCGCTTGCCGGCTCGGAGATCGAGCTGGTCGATCTTGCGCGCCGTGAGCGCCGGCTCCAGTACGCGCTCGAAGCACTCGCCTCTGATGACGACTACGTCTTGATCGACTCGCCTCCGAGTCTCGGCCTGCTGGCCATCAACGCCGTCGTGGCGGCGGACGCGCTGCTGATCCCTATCCAGTGCGAGTTCTATGCGCTCGAGGGCCTCGGCCTCCTCATGCACACCCTCGCGCTCTTGCGTAAGGAGCTCAATCCGACGCTCAGCATCGCCGGCATCGTGATGACGCTCTTCGACGCTCGTCTTGCGCTCGCGCATCAGGTCGTCGACGAGGTCCGCGAGCGGTTCGGCGACCAGTTGCTGACCCCGCTCATCCCTCGGAACGTGCGCCTCAGCGAGGCGCCGAGCCACGGGATGCCCATCACGCTCTACGACCCCACCTGCCGGGGCGCGATCGCATACCGCGAGCTCAGCGCCAACCTCGACGCGCGGATCCAGGGCGGCGCCGTCCTCGCCGCCGCCGGCATCTCGGACAAGGCATGAGCGAGACCGCGCCACCGCGGGCATTCCGTCGCCGCGGTCTTGGCCGTGGCCTCGAGGCGCTGCTCACCACCGAGGTGGAGGCCGAGGAGGGATCGCCGCTCATCAGCGTCGATCCGAAGACCGTCTCGCCGAACCCCGAACAACCGCGACGCGCGTTCGAGCCCGAGGCGCTCGCGGCACTTGGTGACTCGATCCGCCTGCACGGGCTGCTCCATCCAATCGTCGTCCAGCGTGACGGCGACTCCTACAGCCTCGTCGCCGGCGAGCGGCGCCTGCGTGCGGCTCAGCTCGCCGGGGTCTCGAGCATCCCCGCCATCGTGCGGCCGGCGGCGGAATCGAGCCGCCACCAGCTCGAGATGGCGCTCACCGAGAACCTGCTTCGGACCGACCTCAACCCCATGGAGGAGGCTGCGGCCTACGCTCGCCTGTCCGACGCCTTCGGCCTCACCCACGAGGCAATCGCTCTGCGGCTCGGACGGAGCCGGTCGGGCATCTCCAACGCCATCCGCCTGCTCGACCTCCCGGCGCCGGTCCAGGAGGCCGTCGCTGATTCGCGGCTCACGGCGAGCCACGCGCGGGCGTTGCTGGTGCTGCCGCTCGCGAGCGACCAGGAGGCCCTGGCGGCCCTCGTCATCGCCGACGGCCTCAATGTCCGCGAGACCGAGCAGGCGGTCCAGGAGCGGCTCACGAGGGCCCCAGCGACCCCGCGCAGGCGCAACCCGGCCTCTCAACCCGACGTGGCCGCACCTGACGACGTTGCGCTCCGTCGCGGCCTCGAGCACGCCCTCGGCGTCCCCGTCCGCCTTCAGCGCCGAAAAGGGGGTGGCGGCCGGATCGTGATCGACTGGGCCGAGGACTCCGACCTGGACGCGCTCTATCGAAAGCTCGGCGGTCCGCCGCTGTAGCGAGGCCCCTCCGGGCGCTCAGCCGACCGGGCGGTCCGCTGCTCCGGTGAGGCGTGCCTCGGCCGCGTCGGCGTCGAAGTTGGCGAGGAAGGCCTCGATGTACTTCGGACGGTCGGCGGGCTTGTAGTCGAGCAGGAAGGCGTGCTCCCACACGTCCATCACGACGATGGGCTTGAAGCCGGCGATGTTGCCGTCCTCGTGGAGCGTGATCCAGTGGTTGCTCAGCCGGCCGGTCGCCGTGTCGAGGTAGGTCACCGCCCAGCCCACGCCGCGCATGCCGCCGATCGCGGTGAAGTCCTTGCGCCAGGTATCGATATCGCCGAACGATTCGCCGAGTGCGCGGCCGAGCGCTGACGACGACGAGATGCCTCCGCCGGTCGCCTTGGTCAGGTTGCCGAAGTACCACTCGTGGAGGACCATGCCGTTGTACTCGAAGCCGAGCCGGCGGGTGATCTCCGCGTAGGCGGGATTCGACGCCAGGCCCTGGCCCGCCGCCTGCATGGTGACCAGCTGCTCGTTGAGGAGGTTCGTGTTTTTGACATAACCGGCATAAAGTCCGAAGTGGACCTCGAGGGTGTTGTCGGAGATCCCGGTCAGTCCGGACAGGTCGAACGTCCTGGCCTTGTAGGGGGTCTGAGTGAGGAGCGCCATCTTGTGCCTCGTGTTTTCAGGCGGGTCCACGGTGGTGGTTCGCTGACATTCTGGCAGCGTGGGACTGTCTCTCGCAGGCTGATTCACCCGATCGGGGCGACGATGTCCACCGGTGTGTCATAGCTCGTGTAGGTGTCGGTCATGAAGTGGCCCGGGGCGTCCATGGCCACCTGGCGGACCCTCCCGCCGGCGTCGATCCAGAAAGTGAACCAGATCGGCGTGGATTGCGAATTCCCGAAGCTCGCGACCATCGTGGTCGGGATGCCGTCGAGCACTTCCTGACCCAGGATGTGCGCGTTGGTCAGCGGCCGGAAGAAGTCCCACACGAACGAGGGGACGGTGTTGGCCTCCGACGGCTGCTCGTGCCAGGGCTGCCCCGGCGCCTCCTGCGTGTACAGCGTGCTCCCGATCCAGATCGTCTGGCTGGTGTCGTTGATCCGCCACATCGTCCGGTCGGGCGCATCCGACGCGAAGACGCTGTGGACCGTGACCGTGCCGGAACTGAGGACCTCGCTGACCCGGTAGGCGGTCAGCGCCTTCATCGCCGACTCGAGGTGCGTCAGCAACCCGCTCCCCGAGGGGGCGGGAAGCGCGGGGATGGTGAACGTCGCCTCGCCCCCACCGCTGTTGACCACGTCGACCGACACCAGGTCGCCTGCCTTTACGTCGATGGTCGCCTGCCGGCACGTGTCGCCACAGGGCACGAGCGCCTCGTACACGCCGTTGACGACGATGTTTGCCGCAAGTCCCCGGGCGTCCGCCGTGCCCGTGATCGGGAGCAGGTACACGGTGGCGCGATTCGGCCCCGGCGTGCCCGGCGAAAGGCTGAGGCCGACGAGGTCGCTCCCCGCCGCGCCCGCCATGGTGAGCTCATCCGCGGACGGCAGTCCCGCGCTCGGCGTCGCCGCCGCATCCTCCGCGGCCTGACGGGCGGCGGCCGTGGGTGGGGTCGGGAACGAAGCCAGGAGTGCCGCGGCTGCGACCACCCCTGCTGCGAGCCCCGCCTCGATGCGGATGTGGGGGCGCTTGAGCCGCCATGCCATCGCCGAGAGCGGCAGCATCAGCGCGACTAGAGCCATCTTCACCAGCAGCACCCGCCCGTACGCCGTGTCGACGAGTGCCTGGATCGACCCGAGCTGTGCGACGGCCTCGAGCCCGCCCGCGACCACCGTCGTCGCGAAGGCAGCGAGCGCGACCGGCGTGAACCTGGCCAGGAGCACGCGTGCCTCTGCCGACCGCCACCCGCCGGGAGGGCGCAGCGCCGCCAGCGCCGCAACGCCGCCGGCCCAGAGGCCCGCCGCGACGAGATGCACGGCATCGAGCCCGATCCCGTACCAGGCGGGGATCACCCCGGCGGCGTGGCCGCCGGCGGCGAGCATGAGCAGCGCCCCGGCAAGCCAGACCGGCAGCGTTCGCCAGGCGCGGACAACCGCGATGAGCGTCAGCGTCTCGAGGAAGAGGCGGGCGATCAGCGCGGCTCCCGACCAGCCGTCGAAGAAGGCGAGGTACTCGGCCGGGCTGTGCCCCCCGGACCCGACGGTCGCCTCCGCCCACACAGCCACCAGCCCGGCGGAGAGGGCGATGCTCGAGGCGCGGAATCCGGGCTTGACCCACTCGAGGGTTGGTGCACGGCGGGCGAGCGTGGCAAGGAGGACCTGTCCTGCCAGGAAGAGCAGCGAAAGTGCCTCGACCCATTTGACCAGGCCGATCGCGATGTCCGACGGCTCGGGGCCCGGGACGGCGTTCGCGGCGAGTACCGGTGAAGCCGGCCCGACGACGCCGACATCGAACGTGAAGCTGCCCGTGATCTCGTGGCCGTCGTCGGCGCTCACCGAAGTCCAGTCGACGGTGTAGACGCCCGATGCGTTCGTGGCCATCGGGATACGGATCTCGGTGGCACTGTCGACCTCGCCGGTCCAGTCATGCCCGCTTGGATCTGCAACCGTCGCGTGCGAGAGGGTTGCGTTGAGTTGCTGGCTGAACTCGAGGAGGACGACTCCCGGTGCGGTGCCGAGATGGGCCCCCGCCGGCGGGGACGACGCCGTGAGGAGCGCGTGCGCCGACGCCGCGATCGGGATCACGAGCGCCGCGAATCCGGCGATGAGCACCGCGGCGAGGCGGCGAACACCCGTTGTCACGTTCCCATGATGGAGCAGCGCATCCCGGCCACAGACGTGGCGGCCGGAGGGCTTCGCCTCATAATCGGCCCGAGTGGCTCAGGTACTCCCGCCCCCGGAAGCGACGAGCACGCCAAGTCCCTGGTGGCGAGGATCATGGGTCCGAGACACCATCGAGGTGCTCCTGATCGCCGTGATCCTCTACGTCGCGATCGCCTTCGCGCTGCAGACGGTTCGTGTCGACGGCGAGAGCATGGTGGGGACGCTGCAGAACCAGGACCTGCTGCTCGCCAGCAAGATCTCGTATGACTTCGGGGCCAACCCGCAGCGCGGCGACATCGTCATCCTCATCCCCCCGACCGACCCGTCGCAGGACTTCATCAAGCGGGTGATCGGGCTTCCCGGGGACATCATCGAGATCGACGGGAATCACAGTCCCACCGAGGTGCTCATCAAGCCGGGTGGGAAAGGACCGTTCCAGGTGCTGAACGAGCCCTATCTCCCTCAGGTATGGACCACCCTCAAGTTCTGCTGCACGCCGTCGGGAATGGCGACGTCGAACCCTCAGCCGCTCGTCATTCCGGCCGGCGAGTACTTCGTCATGGGCGACAACCGCAACTATTCCAGCGACTCGCGGGTCTTCGGCCTCGTGCCCCGCAAGAACATCCTCGCCAAGGCGATCCTGCGCATCTGGCCGCTCGATCACTTTGGCGGTCTCGGGGCCGGTCCCACGTTCGAGCCCGCGGCCACATCCGCGCTCGCCATCCCGGCGCTCGGCATCGCAGCCTTCGAAGCCTGGCGCTGGAGACGCCGGCGGATGCGCAGGCTCGCTGCCGCGATCGGCGCGCATCCGGATCCCGACCCTCTCGACTAGCGACCCCGAAGGATCAGCCGCTCACCCACGCCGCGTCGACGCCGGCCCAGTCGATGAGCTCCGCGTCGTTGAAGAAGAGTGCGACCTCCTCCGCGCCGCGCGCCGGCGAGTCGCTGCCATGCACCACGTTATTGCCAATGCTGACCGCAAGGTCTCCGCGGATGCTGCCCGGCGCCGCTGCCGAGGGGTTGGTCGCCCCCATCATCGAGCGCACCTGTGCGACCGCGTCGTCACCCTCCCACACCATGGCGACGACCGGTGCCGAGGTGATGAAGTCGACCAGGCCGGCGAAGAACGGCTTGCCGCGATGCTCGGCGTAGTGCCGCTCTGCAAGATCGCGGTCGATACGCAGCAGCTTCAGCGCCACCAGGTGCAGGCCACGGCGCTCGAAGCGCGTGATCACCGCGCCGACGAGCCGGCGCTGCACGCCGTCCGGCTTCACGAGGACGAGTGTTCGTTCGACGCTCACGGCGCGAAAGTCTGACACGCGGGCATCAGACCGCGATCGCCTTCTCGAACCGGGTCTCGCTGCGGAACGGCCCGACCACGGCGGCGCGAAGTCCTGCTGAGAGCAGGCGTGCCGCGAGCTCGCTCACCTCCCTGGCCTCCACGGATTCCAGTCGCGCGACGAGCTCATCGGGTTCGATGATCTTCCCCTGGAGCAGGAGCTGCTGGCCGGCGTACTCACAGAGCGCCGACGTGCTCTCGAGCTGCAGCAGCAGCCGTCCCTTTGCGTACTCGCGCGCCTTGGTGAGCTCGGCGTCGGACACCGGCGCCTCGGCGAGCTTGCGCAGCTCGACCACCGCCGCGTCGAGCGCGGTGGCAGCATGGCGCGGCTCACACGCAAGGCCGATGCCGAGCACCCCGGTGTCCGACATGCGGCTCATGAACGAGTGCACGTCGTAGACGAGCCCGCGCTGCTCGCGGAGCTCGAGGAAGAGACGGCTCGACATCCCCTCGCCGAGGATCACGTTGAGGATCTCGGCGACATGCCGGTCGGGGTCGTTGTACGAGGGCGCGCGCGCTCCTACCAGGATGTTCGCCTGCTCCGCGCTGCGCCGGATCACACGCAGTGGCGCGCCCGACGGCGGCGTCGCGGGCAGCGCCGGAGCCGGCTCGGCCCGGCGTCTCGCTGCCCACGACCCGATCGCTTCATCGATCATCCCCACGGCGTCCGGTGTCTCGAAGCCGCCTGAGATGCTGACCACCAGGGTCGACGGCAGCAGGTGCTGCTCGAGGTGTGTGCGGCAATCCGCACCGGTGAACGAGAGCACGGTCTCCTCGCGTCCGGCGACGTCCCAGCCGAGCGGATGCTCCGGCCACATCAGCGCGTCGAACGCGATCTGCACGTAGTCCTGCGGGTTGTCCTGGTACATGCGCAGCTCTTCGATGACCACCTGCCGCTCCTTGACCACCTCGGCCTCATCGAGCGCCGGGCTCAGGAGCATGTCGCTGAGGACCGAGACCGCCAGCCCCAGCTTGGCCACCGGGACCCGCGTCCAGAACACGGTCGCCTCGCGGTCGGTGGCGGCATTGAGCACGCCGCCGACGCCCTCGATCGCCTCACTCACGTCCCGGGCGGTCGGATAGCGATGACCGCCCTTGAACACCATGTGCTCGACAAAGTGGCTGATGCCGCTCTGCGACTCGCTCTCGTGGCGCGAGCCGACCCCGACCATGAAGGCGATCGCCACCGAGGCGCGACCGGGCAGCGGGATGGCGGTGAGCCTCGTCCCCCCGGACAGGGATTCGACGGCGAATTCGGTCAGTACGAGCGCCCGGCTGACCGGCCCTGACGGGCTCCTTCGAAGCGCTCCGGAGGGCCGCCCTGTGCTGGACCGGTGGGGTTGATGACCACCCGCCGGGCCGGCTCCCGGCCGGTGCTCTCGGTGGTGACGTCGGGGTCCTCTGCGAGTGTCATGTGGATGACACGACGCTCGTAGGCGTGCATCGGGTCGAGGGTGTACGGCTCGCCGGTGCGCTTGACACGCAGCGCAAGGCGCTGCGCCAGCTCTCGAACCTGGTCCTCACGACGGGCGCGATAGCGCTCGACATCGAGGATGACCCGGCGCGTCTCCACGCCCTCCTCGCCGAGCATGAGGTTAACCGCGGTCTGCAGCGAGCGCAGGGTCTCGCCGCGCCAGCCGATGAGCAGTCCCAGGTCGTCGCCCGCGATGTCGAGGATCACCGGCCCGCCCGACGACGAGCCGGCCGTGCCGGTCCCACGACGGACGCTGACCCGGCAGGGCACCTCCATCCGAGTCAGCAGCTCCTCGAGGAGCGCTCGCGCCCCGGCCGCGTGCTCGTCGATCCGGTAGACGCGCACCCTCCGCTCGCCCGTCGAGAGACGCTCTCCCGGGAGCGCGCGGCTCTCCGGCGACAGCACCTGCACCTCCACCTGTTCGCGGTTGGCCCCGAGTTGACTGAGTGCGTTGCTGACAGCCTCCTCGATGGTCGCCCCACGCGCCTCCACCCCATCCTCGGCCTCCGCCTCGACCGCGGTAACCCTGCTCTCGCTCACCACTTCTCCCTGGCGCCGCGCTCAGCGGCGCCGCCTCCGTCTGTTCGGTCTGTTGGGTCGTGCCAGCGTGCGCGCCGTCGCGCTCTGTGAACGGACCGGTGGCTCCTCCGCGGCGGCGCCGGCCTTTGGCTTGGTGCCGTTGGCGCTCACGGGACGGTTGCCATTGCGACTGCCGCTCTTGCCCGGCGATACGACCGCCGTGGCGGTCGCCTTGCCCGAGCCGGCGCCGGTCTTCACCGGAGTCCGCGGAATCGTCAGCGCGGTCACGCGGTTCGCGCCCGGGAACCAGGATGGAACGACGAGACCGTTCCACCCGAGGAGGTGGTACTGCTGCGCGACCATGAATATCGTCCCCGTCGCCCAGTAGATGGCCAGCCCCTGCGGGAACAGGAAGCTGAACACGAAGATCATCACCGGGAAGATGAACGACATCTGCTTGGTGACGCCCTGCATGGAGCGTTCCTGGTCGGACATGTCGGGACGCGACGGCGGCATCATCATCCGGGACTGCGCGAACGTGAACGCGCCGGCGATGAGCGGCAGGATGAGGTACTGCGGCTGAGTCAGCAGACCCGCGAGGCCGTTGTGTCCGTTGCAGCAGGCCTGCTGTGCTGACTGGGTCACGTTGCTGATCCAGAGGAAACCCTTGTCGCCAGTGTGGAGCGACGCCGTCACCGTCCTGATCGACTGATACAGGCCGATGAGCACGGGCATCTGCACGAGTGCGGGGATGCAGCCTGTGAGGCTGGAGAAAGGACTGATTCCGTGCTCCTTGTAGAGCGCGTTCATCTCCTGGCTCAACCGCTGCGGTTCCTTCTTGTATTTCTTTCGCAACTCCTGGAGTTGCGGGGCGACGAGGCGCTGCTCTGCCTGGATGCGTCGTGACGTCCGCAGCTGCCAGCCGAAAACCGGGAAGAGCACGGCGCGGATGCCGATCGTGAGGACGATGACAGCGAGCCCGAAGGCGCCGACCGCCTTGAGCGGCGGAACCTGCGTGAAGACCTTCACCAGTTCCTGGAGCACCCATCCGAACGGAACCTGCAGGATCCCGAATATTGAGAGCGGATTGAACCCGCTGGACGTCGTTGTCGTCGCGGCGGCGATCACGCTGCGCTCCCGTGCTGAGTGGCATCTCGGTGGACACGCCGCGCCGCCCGCCAGCTGATGTACGTCTCGGGCACCGGGTCGACGCCTCCCTCGTGGAAGGGGTGGCAGCGAGCGATGCGGCGCACCGCCAGCCACCAGCCGCGGCGAGCGCCGAACCGCTGGATCGCCTCGTAGCCGTAGTGCGAGCACGTGGGCTCGTAGCGGCAGGAGCTCATCATCCCGAAGAGCGGGCCGATGGTGACCTGGTAGATGCGTATGAACACCAGGCTGGCGCGTCTCACGTCCGAGCCCTGAACTGTGCCGACCGCGACGCCGTGCCGAGCGCGGCCGACAGCGAAGCTCGGAGGCTCATGAACGGCATCTCGGTGGCACGTCCGGGGAGGCTCACGACCAGATCGAGCCCTGGATGCTCCTCCAGGACGGGGGTGATGGCCGCACGAAGGCGCCGCCGGGCACGATTCCGGCTCACCGCGCCGGTGGCGCCGGGCACCGCAAACGCCACCCGCGAGACCGCCGTCTCTCCGGGAAGGGCGCGGACTCGAACGGCACCGGAGCGTGCTTCGCTCCCGGTTTCCCGCACCGCCGCAATCCGGCTTCGCCCGGGAAGGCGATGCCGCCGGTTCATCGCGTGGGAGCCGGAGTCAGGCGCTTGCGGCCCTTGCGACGGCGTGCCTTGAGCACCTGGCGGCCGCCGGGCGTCGCCATACGTATGCGAAAGCCGTGCGTCTTACGCCGGTAGCGCTTCTTGGGTTGGTACGTCCGCTTGATGGCCGTCTCTCCGAGACACTGATCGCGTCGGGGGCGCACTGGGCACCGCTGAGCCCGACGGGGTTGCGCCGCGAGTATACCAAGGCGGCGGTCGACCGCCCTTGGATCGGGCGGAGTTGCCGTCGCGAGATCACAGGACCGTGGTGCGCTCGCTCCGGTTGTGAGTGGGCCCGCGCATTGTTAGACTCCGCAGGCTGCAGCGGGAGCGGGAAGCCCTTCTCTGACGTTCCACCAAGCCCCCCGGCCACCAGCGGCCATGTACTTATCCACTGTTGTGCACAAGTTGTGGATAACTGCGCTGTGATCGGCAGGCCAAGGCGAGGAACGAGTGGATCGAACAGTCGGTGTCGGAGTCGTCGGTGATCAGACGCCGCGCGTCGAGCCCATCCTGGAGAGTGGGAACTCGACCGCGAGCATGGACCCACAGCAGCTCTGGCAGGTCGCCCAGGAGGAGTTGCGCTTCCAGGTCGTGCGCCCCGGCTACGAGGCCTGGCTCGCCAACGCCGTCCTCGTCGATTCCGACGGGCACACGTTCACGGTGGGCGTGCCGACCATGTTCGCTCGCGACTGGGTCAGCGAGCGCTACGTCCCGCTGATTCGCGAAACCCTCTCCGGGGTGCTCGGCCGCGATTGTGAGGTGATCATCACGGTCGACCCCGAGAGATCGCCGCCACCCGAGGCGCCGCCGCACGTCCCCGATCCCACGTACGCGCACGTGAGCGAGCCCGAGGACGGCGCGAACGACTCGAGGCTCAACCCGGCCTTCACCTTCAGCACGTTCGTCGTCGGCAATTCGAGCCGGTTCGCACACGCGGCCTGCCGCGCAGTGGCCGAGGCGCCCGGCAAGGCCTACAACCCGCTCTTCCTCTACGGCGGTGTGGGACTGGGCAAGACCCACCTCATGCACGCTATCGGTCATGCGGTGCGCGAGACGCACCGCAACGCGAAGGTGGCCTACGTCACCTCAGAGAAGTTCATGAACGAGATGGTGGCCTCGATCGTCGAGAACCGCCCTGCCGAGTTCCGCATGCGCTATCGCGGGGTCGACGTGCTGCTCATCGACGACATCCAGTTCCTGGCCGGCAAGGACCACACCCGTGAGGAGTTCTTTCACACGTTCAACGCCCTCCAGGAGTTCCAGAAGCAGATCGTGGTGAGCAGCGACCGGCCGCCGAAGGATATTCCGACCCTCGAAGACCGGCTTCGCAGCCGTTTCGAGGGGGGCCTGATGGCGGACATCCAGCCCCCGGATTTCGAGACGCGGCTGGCCATTCTCACCACCAAGCTCGGGCCCTACAGCAAGCTCGTGCCTGACGAGGTGTGCTCGTTCATCGCGCACCGGATCCAGAAGAACATCCGCGAGCTCGAGGGTGCGCTCATCCGGGTGCTCGCCCACGCGTCGATCAACGGCCAGCAGATCACCCTCGAAACCGCTCAGCAGATCCTGCGGGACGTCATCCCGGTGCAGGACTCGACGCCGGTGAGCATCGAGACCATCCAGGTGGCGGTCGCCGCGCATTACGCCATCTCCGTGGAGGAGATGAAGGGCAAGCGCCGCGACAAGAACATCGTGTTCCCGCGTCAGGTGGCGATGTACCTCATCCGCGAGGAGACCGAGTCGTCACTCCCGGTCATCGGCAGTGCCTTCGGGGGACGGGATCACACCACCGCGCTGCACGCGATTGAAAAGATCACCGAGCTCATGCGCGAGGACGTCCGCCTCCAGGGTGAGGTGCGCGCCATTCGCGAGCAGTTGCACAACCGTTGACAACCCTGTTGTCGACACCGGGGACGGCCTGTGGACAAAGTGCGCAACCTCGCTGCCGGTGCACAACCGGTGCACAACCGGTGCGGGTTGCGCACAGGCCCGCAACGCTCCCGGAGCCGCGATGAGATCCCTTTCGGAGTTGTCCCCCATTTCCCCACCACTACATCGTCTACTGGTCTCTAGACTCTGCAGGTCATACTCATCGAGTCTGGTGATAACGCAGCCCCCAGAGAGGAATCGTCCATGAAAGCGACCGTCTCGTCCTCGACCCTCAGTGGTGCTCTCGGGCTCGTGTCCCGCGCGGTATCACCCAGATCGACGCTGCCCGTGCTGAGCAACGTACTCCTCGAGACGGGCCCCGATGGTCTGCGCGTGACCGCCACCAACCTCGATCTCACCATCTCCGTCGTCGTGCCGGCAACCGTGCTCGAGGAAGGACGGATCACCGTTCCCGCGCGCCTGCTCGGTGAGTTCGTGTCATCGCTGGGCGATGCACCCTGCACCATGGAGCTGGAGCCGACCACGCAGGTCCTCAAGCTCACCGGCGGTGTCCACCGTGCCAACGTGCACGGCATCGACGCGGTGGAGTTCCCGCCGCTGCCGGCGCGTGACACCGAGACGTCCATCGAGGTCGACTCCGCCATCCTGCAGAACGCGATCACGCAAACGGTGATGGCCGCGAGCTCCGACGAGGCTTCACCGGTGCTCACCGGTGTCCTGCTGCAGATGGACGGCACGAGGCTCACACTCGCGGCGACCGATCGTCACCGTCTCGCGGTGAAGACCATCGATGTCACCGTGAGCGGGACACCACCGGTCACATCGGTGATCGTTCCATCGCGGCACCTGTCCGAGGTGGCGCGTGCCGTGAATCCCAACCGCCCGACGGTGGGAATCGCGTTCGCGCACGCGCGCAACCAGGTCTTCTTCACGCTCAAGGACGTGGAGATCTCGTCGCGACTCATCGAGGGGACATATCCCAACTACACGCAGGTGATTCCCGGCGAATCGACCACGACGGTGAGCCTGTCGACGGCCTCGCTGCTGCGCGAGGCGAAGACCGCCGCGGTGCTGGCGCGCGATGCGGCCAACCCGGTGCGACTCCGCATCGGCGACGGCACGCTCACGTTGCTCGCGCAGACGGCCGAGGTCGGTGACGACGAGGCGCCGCTGGCCGCGACCGTGCAGGGCGACGACGTGCAGATCGCATTCAACGCGCGGTACATGCTCGATGCGCTGTCGGCGCTCGACTCGGACGAGGTCCAGCTGTCGTTCAACGGTTCGCTGCAGCCGGGAGTCATCCGGCCCGTCGGGAAGGACGACTACCTGTGCATCATCATGCCGGTGCGGGTCGCCTGACGCTGACGCGCGCGCACCTGGTCACATCGCCTTGAAACGGATTCGGCGGACCAGATCCTGTCCCACGCGCCGGTTCAGCGCGTCGATCACCCGGGGAGCGTCCATCTGCAGCTGGTGAGCCAGCGCGGTGTTCGCCGTGGCGATGACGAGCACCCCGCGGTCGAGCCGTTCAGCGCGGCACATGGCCGCGAGCCCGTCGCCGACGACATCCGCGAGTGCGAGTCGGAGGCGCTCCTCGCGCACCTGGACACGCACACCCAGGCCGCGGAGCGCGGGATCGATGAGATCGGAGAGACGCTGCTCCGTCATCCAGGCTCGTCCCGGGTGACGACGCCACCGCGCACGGTGAAGTGCAGCACCCCCTCGAACTCGGCCACCTCTCGGATCGGTTCCGTGGTCGTCACCAGCACCTGGTGACGCGCGCCCGATGCCAGCACGGTCAAGAGGCGTGACCGGCGTTCCGGATCGAGTTCGCTCAGCACGTCGTCGAGAAGGATGACCGGCGCGACGCCGGCCGTGTCCTGGAGGTACCGGACCTCGGCGAGCTTGCACGCGAGCACGATGCTTCGCTGCTGACCCTGCGAGGCGGTGCCGCGTGCGGCTCGACCGTCGAGGTCGAAGGCGATGTCATCACGGTGTGGCCCGGCGAGCGTCATCCCACGCGCGATCTCCTCGCCGGCGCGATCGCGCAGCGTGCCGAGCAGGACCTGCTCGGCCGCCTCGAGGCTGCCCTCGATCGACGCCGCGTGCGACGGCGCGTAGCGAAGCGAGATGCGCTCACGCTGACCGCTGAGATCGTGCAGCGAGAGCGCCGCAAGCGGTGCCAGCGCATCGACGAGGCGTGAGCGCGCGAGTGCAAGCCAGGCCCCGTGATGGGCGAGCTCGCTGGTGAATCCGTTGAGCGATTCACGCATGCCGTTGCCCGCGCGAAGCTGATGGAGCAGCGCATTTCGCTGCTCGAGCACGCGCCGGTACCGCGACATGTGCGCGAAGGCCTGCGGATCGGTCTGCGCGAGGATGACGTCGAGGAACCTGCGCCGACCATCCGGGCCGCCGCGCACGAGGGCGAGGTCCTCCGGCCAGAAGAGGACGACCGGACACACGCCGAGCACGGCGCGCGCGGGACGCGACTTCCCGTCAACGGCGGTCACCCGGGTCACGCGTCCCGTCGACGGGTCGCGCTGGAACCGGATCGAGAGCGTGACTCCCGCGGGCGGGCGGGCGACGTCGGCTTCGGCGAGCGCCGCATCCTCGCTCCAGAGCAGCAGGTCCCCGCTGCTGGTGGTGCGCGGCGAGCGGGTGAGTGCCAGGGTCGCGATCGCCTCGAGCAGGTTGGTCTTGCCCTGCGCGTTTTGGCCATGTATGACATTGAGTCCCGGGCCGAAGCGAACTGTCGCCTCAGCGTAGTTGCGAAAGCAGTGGACCCGAAGGCGATCGACCGTGCAGCGCGGCGCAGGCGTCTCGGCGGGCTCGGCCGGTGCGCCGACAGCCGGTGCGTCGACGCTCATGCGCCCGCTTCGGCCATGGACGCGATCAGGCCGGCGATGCGACGGGTTGCGTCGGGCCGGGCCGCCGCGGTCACCGCGGCGCGCATGGTCGCGAGCGCCCCCGAGCCGGGCGCGGAGAGCTCTGCAACCGCGTCGACGAGCTGCTCGTCACGCGGCACGTAGCGTCCCGCCCCGATGTCCACCACCCACTCCACGTTACCCCGCTCCTGTCCGGGCAGATACCAGACGAGCAGCAGCGGCAGTCCGCAGCAGAGGGCCTCCGCGATCGTTCCCGGACCGGCCTTCGACACCACGACGTCACTTGCGCGCATCCACTCGGCCATGTTGTTCACGTAGCCGAGCACCCGAACCGGCCGGCCCGTCGCGGACCGCAACCCCGTGAGTGCCGAGTGAGCGCGCTTGTTGCGGCCGCAGATCACGACCAGGTCGACATCCAGCGACGCTGCCGCGATCGCCCGCGCATGCCTCACCAGGCCGCCGGATCCGTCGGCGCCGCCACAGACGAGCAGCACGAAGCTTTCAGTGCGCAACCCGAGGCGCTCGCGGATCTCGGCTCGGCTCGCCGGGTCGCCCGGCACCTCGGTGAAGCGGCGGTCGACGGCGAGACCGAAATCGTGGCAGCGGGCAGCCGGGATTCCCGCGCGCCGGCAGTGATCGAGCCCACCCGGCGAGGGGACGACGACAGCGTCGACCTCCCGGCACTCCCAGGCGACGTGGATGTCCACCAGGTCGGTGATCACCGTCACCACCGGGATCCTCCGCGGCCGGCTGCGCACGGCGCGGACGCTGACATGGTTCAGCAGCGGGTGGAACGACACGACGCAGTCAGGATCGATCGCGCCGATGGCCGCCGTGACGGCGCTGGTCACGGAGCGGAGCACGGTCTTCTCGAGCATCGCGACCGCGGCCCGGCTGTTGGTCGAGTGATACAGGCCGCCCCAGAGCCAGCGCGCGTGCCTCGTGATCGGGCCGTAGAGCCCGGCCGTGCCCCCGATCACCCTCGGCTTCGCGCTCGCGAACGGGTCGAGGATGGTGATCTCATACTCCCCGGGCGACACCGCCGCCATCTGACGCTCCACGGCCGTGGCCGCGGCGCGATGGCCGCCACCCGTGTCGGCGATGAGAAAGAGCAGCCGTCGCATCTCAGCTCACTGCCACCGAGGTCGCGACCGGTGTGCCCGAGGTGAAATCGGTGATGACCTGCGCGTTGGTCCCGTCGGCGTTCTCGACGTAGGCCTGGACGACGCCGCTCGCATCGGCATTGAGATACACAAGCTGGCGCCCCGAGGGGGCGACCACCACCGTGTCGAGTGAGTCAGGCGCGGGACCCGATGCGATCGGGATCTGTTCATCACCCGCAACACTGACGAGCACGAGGGTGGGGCTGCCAACCTCCGGCCGGTTGATGCCGACCAGCGTTCCGCTGGCCGTGAATCCCACCGGTTGCACGAAGGCGTCGAGCAACCGGGCGGCGGTGGAGGATGGGCCGATGCCCGCGATCCAGGTTCCCTGAGCTCCCGGGGCCGACCGGAGGAAGGCGAGCTGCGAGCCGTCCGGCGAGATTGCGGGGTTGCTCGAGGCCCCGATCACCCCGGGGACCGGATACCGCGCGAGCACGACCGAGTCGGCCAGCTCGAGGTGCTCGAAGTCCGACGCCCCCGCGACGTCGAGCACCAGCTGCTCGCCGAGCGGGCTCCAGACCGCTGGCGCCACCAGCGGATCGCCCGCCGGAAGGGTGGTGAGCGCACCCGTCGCCGGGTTGAAGAACGACACCTTCCCCGCTCGGGAGAAGGCCAGCGTCGATCCGTCGGGCGACCAGGACGGCAGCGACGAATCGGCGAAGCTCTCCACGACCGCCCCGGTCGCCGGATCGAGGACGACGAGCACCGGCCGTGCAGCGGTGACCGTCGAGTCGCGTTCCACCACCGCAAGCCAGCCGCCTCCGGGCGACAGCGCTGCCGCCGAGTAGGTGAAGAGCGGCGCCCCGAACACGGCTGCGTCGCAGCCCGTCGGATGCGGGCACCGAGGCGCGACCAGCAGCGCCTCAGTCGAGATCGGCTCGCCCGCCTCCGCCGCGGCGAGCGGCGAAACGAGCACCGTGCTCGCACCCTCGCCCGGAACCGCCGCGAGCACCACCACGTGCGACCCGGGTGACATGGCGCCGGTGGTGAAGCTGGACGTCGCCCCAACCTGGAGCGGCTGCTCGCTCACGTCGGTGGCGGTGCCCGCAATGCTGAGGCGATAGGTGACGCCCGCCTCCAGGGTTGCGCCCGGAAGCACGACGAAGCGGCTTGGATCCCGGCGGTTCCGCACCACCCGCGTGCCCGGCACCGCCGGGTTCAGCGTGATCGCCGGGGCGGTTGTGGCCGGTGCCATCGCGGTCGAGAAGGTCACCGAGATGGGAGTGTCGACGGGCACGTCCTTCGCCCCGTCGGCCGGCTGAACCGAGCGGACCGCGGGCGCAGGACCCGTCGTGATCGTCCAGTGATGGTCGACCGAGTTCACGACGCCGTTCGGATCGCTGATCCCGCCGGCGAGCGTGAACGTGTAGGACGTGCTCGGGGCAAAGATCGCCCGCGGGTGGAGCAGGCTGAAGCCGGTGTCGCCGGACAGCCAGACGATTCGGCAGGTGGCGAGCGGGCCGGCGTTGAACGCGGCGTCGAGGTTGCAGGACGGAATCGGCCGGCTGACCGAGAAGCGGCCTCTGATCGAGCCGGTGTCCACCGGCCGGTCGAATTCCACCGTGATGGCGGCGTCGGCCGCCACGCCGACCGCGCCTCGGTTGGGGATCAACTGGGTGATCTGCGGTGGGCTGCTGAAGCAGCCGGACAGTGAGGCACACACGAGGGCGGCCACCGCCCAGAGTGCGGTCCGGCGCGCGCCGGAGGCGAGGCGGGGGCGCTCGGCCGGGCTAGTACGCGCGGTTGAGCGCGGCGTCGACGTCGATGGCCGCGATGGCGCCGTCGCCGCCCTTGACCTCGATGACCGACTGCCGGTCGGTGGCCAGGGATGCCACCGCCGTGGTCGCCTTGTCGAGGGAGCGCTGGGATTCGGTGTACGTCCCGAGGATGTCGCCATCGCGAAGCAGGATGATCCCCGCCTCGTTGGGCGTCTGCACCACGACCGAGCCGCTCACGTGCTCCTCGGCGAGATACTCGAGCAGCGCTTCTAGGTTGACGAAGCGCCCCAGCAGCCCGCTGTAGAGGTACGGAGAGGTGAACAGCTGGGCCAGCGCCGTCACGGTCTCGCCCTCCAGCTCGATCACGTCGATGACACCGTCCCCGGCATCCATGTGCCGGCGGATCTGGAGGAAGGCTCCCTCGCCCTGGACGGCAGTGCCGTTGCTGCACAGCGCCTGGAGAGCCTGCCCGTCGTTGAGCAGGATCACGCCGCTGTAGCCGTTGCCGCTGAGATTCACGTACCCGGTGTGCCGGTCGGAACGGAGCGTGCGGAGCAGGCGCGGGAAGTCGACGAACGCGCTCTTGAGCCCCTCGTAATGCGCCCGTCCGGAGGGGAGCGGGTAGACCCGTACGGTCGGTGCGCCCGTCGCAGCTCCCGCGGTGGCCGGCGCCGGGCGATCCGGTGAAGCTGCGGGCGCCGTGGTGGCCAATGCCGCGGGCACGGGCTGGTAGGAGACGGGCTCGGGCGCCGGGAGCGGTGCGACGGGCTCTGGCGCGGGCGTCGCCGGGGCGGACTGGAATTCAGGCATCGGGGCAGGCTCCGGCTCGGCCGGGGCGGGGGTGTGCGTCTCGGCGACCGGCTCGGGCGCCGCGGGCGCTGATGCCGCGACCGCGTATGCGGGCTCCTCGATCGGCTCGGGGAGGCTCGCTGCCGGCGCCGACGAGTACGCATCGGACGACGAGTAGGCGGGGGCGGCTTCCGGCCAAGTGGAGGCGCCGGTGGATGCGGCGGCCGCCGGGGTGCGGCTCTCGGCCGCTGCGATCAGCTCAGCCGGCGAGGCCTTGATGGTCTCCTCGGCGGGGAGCTTGGCGCGCGGATCGAACTGGTAGGAGCCGTCGTCCCAGCCGAGCGCGTCGATGACGACCTCCTCGCCCTGACCGCCCGGGCCGTTCGCGTGGAACAGGTGTCCGAACAGGAAGTACAGCGAGCAACTGTCGCCACCGTTGTCGATGGTCAGGGTGCCGGTTGCTCGCTCTGCCTGCATCGATTGGAGCAGCGTCGCGAGCCCGCCGTCACTAAGGGAACCCTGGGTCTGCACGGGTGCGGGTCTCCAGTTTTGTGAAGGAAGACCGTCCCGAAAGAGGCGGTCCGAATTGGAGTCGGCCCGTATAGTAGCAACCCTTCACCGTTCCGAACGAGGTTGGATACTCCAGAATGACTCGAGGTCACTTCGAGGAATTGGTGTGGATGGACAGCAGGTGCGCGTGCTCGTGGTCGATGACGACGCGCTCGTCCGCCGGGCGGTCCGCCTGACCTGCGAGAGCGAGGGCTACACCGTCCAGGAGGCTGAGCGCGCCGGAGAGGCACTCACCCGCCTCGAGGTCTTCCACCCGGACGTCGTCATCCTCGATCTGATGCTCCCGGATCTCTCCGGATTCGACCTCTGCCGCGAGATCCGCCGCGCCGGGCACCGGATGCCGGTGATCATCCTCAGCGCGAAGCACGACGAGATCGACGTGGTGCTCGGACTCGAGATCGGAGCCGACGACTACATCGCCAAGCCGTTCCGCCCTCGCGAGTTGCTTGCCCGTATCGGCGCCCACCTGCGCCGGGCCAAGGAGCTGCGCGGCGACGAGAAGCCCGCCGACGGGAGGCTGGTCTTTCGCGATCTCGTCATCGACACCGCCGAGCGCCGCGTGACCCGCTCGGATCGGGACATCGTGCTCACCCACACCGAGTTCGACCTTCTGTCGTACCTGGCCTCGAACGCCGGGAAGGTGCTCTCACGCGAGCGGATCCTCAGCGCCGTCTGGGGCTACGAGCATCCGATCGAGACGCGGGTCATCGACGTCCATGTTCGAAACCTGCGACGCAAGATCGAGCCTGACCCCGCGCAGCCGCGCCACATCCTCGCCGTTCCGGGTATCGGGTACCGATTCGCGGGGCTCCGGCGCTGACCATCCTCGCTGATGTGAGGCGGCCGCAAAGTACACTCGGCATGGTGCGCACTCCTCCGATGCTCGACCCTCGCGACCCTGGCGTCCGGCGCCGGCGAGCCGATCCTGTCTCGGCGATCACGGTCGGCGCGCTTTCGGTGATCGCCGCCGCCCTCTTCGCGGCCGCGATCCTGGCCACGTACACGTACTCGACACCCAATGTCGAGCTGCCCCTGGTCATCGCGATCACGCTGTTCTTCGTGGTGGTGCTCGGCGCCAACCTCCTCCGGGTGGCGGTGCGCCATCTGCGCCCGGGGCGCTGACCGATGAGCGAGCATCCCGGCGCCGGCCAGGCGGGTTCGGAGCCGGCAGGCGCGGACCGTCCGACATTTCCCTCCTACGAGGAGTTCGCCTCGGACCTGCTCGAGGCCGTTGACGCGGCGGGTCTGAGCATCGAGGACGTTCGTCACCATCTCGAACCCGGGCTCGGCGAGCGCCGGTTCGAGTGCACCGTCCGTCTCCCGGGCGACCCGCCGCCGCGCTACCACGTGCACGTGAGCTACACCTGGGATGCGCTGCTGACCTTCATCTCGGCATACGGCCCCGGCGCGGACTGCGAGCTCTACCACGATGACGACGAGGCGCAGGACTGCCCGCACCAGCAGATCACCCCGCAGGCATTCGTCGATGTCGAGGCCGAGTTCGTGCTCGGTGACGGCGGCTACGAGCTCCACGATCTCGATGAGGTTGGTGGCTGGGTCGAGACCGTCCAGAACCTGCTCGGCAAGGCGTTCTCCGAGGACGACAAGCCGAGCGTCCATGTCGGGATCGCGGTGCTCGGGACCACAACGCTCGTCGAGAAGTTCACCGCCGAGCACTCGTGGTTCCTCGACTTCGAGAAGCAGCCGGACCTTGCGACGCTGGCCAGGCAGATCGACACCGCCCTCAAGCTGGTCCCGCAGCTGGCCGATCGCCTGCCGATTTAGGGACGTTCGCAGGAGGAGCCGCGGGCAGAGCTCTGCGTGATCACTCGGGCTCGAAGCCGGCCGCGTCCAGCAGCTGCTGCTCGAACGGGCGGTTGCCGATCTCGGGGTGAGGCACCGTCAGACCAGGTTCGTGCACCCGGATCTCTCCGTGCTCGCCGAGCAGCAGTATGTCCGCGTCGGCGATGCGGGGGCCCCATCGGTAGGTGTCCCGACGACCGGCGGCGACCTCCGCGCCCTTGCAGTGCTCCAGCCAGCGCCGGGGTGACCACGGTTCGGGACTGCGCAGCCGGACCACCTGGTTGTGAAAATCACCCTGGGCCGTCACCCCGACCGGACGCGTGAGGAGTTCGGGGGACACCGCGACGATCACCACGCCGTCGCTCGCCAGCGCTGCTCGCAGACGCTCGAGGTTTCTGCCGCGATGGCCCACGTTGGTGCCCAGCGAGACCCACGCGGTGTCCGTCGTGACAATGCCACCGTTGCTCACCCCGTCGGGCCGGGAATCGGCAGATCGCGAAGCGCCTCGGGCGTGCCCCGAACCACCGCATCGGTGGCGCGCATCGCCCGCACCGTCTCGGCCACGTCGTGAACCCGGACCATGTGCGCTCCCGCCTGCACCGCGAGCACGGCGAGCGCGAGGCTGGGCTCGAGGCGGTGCGCCTGATCGGCTTCACCGATGACCAGGCCGGTGGTCGACTTCCGGGACGGACCGACCAGGACCGCTCGGCCGATGCCCGTCAGCTCGCCGAGGCGGCGGATGAGTTCGAGGTTGTGCGCCGGCGTCTTGGAAAAGCCGAACCCGGGGTCGATGATCACCTGGGACAGGGGTATGCCCGCCCGCTCGGCCACGGCGAGGCTCTGGCGCAAACCGAGGCAGACGTCCTCGAGAAGGTCGCCGTAGTCGGTGCCCTGCTGGTTGTGCATCACCACCACGCCGGTCCCGGGATGGGCGGCGACCACGTGCGCCATCTCCGGATCGCCGCGCAGCCCCCAGACGTCGTTGACGATCAGCGCACCGGCGTCGAGCGCGGCTGCCGCCACCGCGGCCTTCCGCGTGTCGATGCTGATCGGGACGGTGAGGCACTCCGCCAGCTCGCGGATGACGGGCAGCACCCGCGCCATCTCGACCTCGGCGGACACGGGTTCCCGGGTTCGCGACGGCCGGGTGCTCTCGCCGCCGATGTCGACGACGTCCGCCCCCGCTTCGGCGAGGGCCTGCGCTCGAGCCACGGCGGCGGGAACGTCGTCGCCGACCCCGTCCCCGGAGAACGAGTCCGGTGTGACGTTCAGGATTCCCATCACGAGCGTCCGTCTGCCGAACTCGAGACGGTGACCACCCACCTCCAACGGTGGCGGCGGTGCGCCGCGAGCCATCAACACCGACCCGATCGCGGCGCCCACCTCCCCGGCGTTCTCGCTCCATGCCGCGAGCTGCATCGGCAGCGCGCCGGCGGTGATGAGCGGCATCAGCAGCAGAGCACGGTCGCCGTCGGCGTTGCTCAGCACCTCGCCTCCGCCATCGGCGACGAGGCGCTCGATGACCCGGATCTGATCCGAGCTCAGGCCCCGAAGCGCGAGAGCCTCGACAGCGCCGCGCTCCGCGAGCACCGCAAGCCGCTCGCCGGGGAGACCGAGGCGGAGGACAGCCTCGCGGAGCGCCTCGGCCGGACCGGGCAGCAGCGGGCGGACGCTGTACCGAGCAGCGGTCTCGGAGCTCCCCGCGCCCACCTCAACGCTCGCCGGCCGGGATGTCCGCCGGCTGCAGCTCGCCGGCCTCGCGCTTGGGGACCATCACGCGGCGTTTGAAGATGCACACTCGCTCGCCGCGCTGGTTGAATGCGCGCGTCTCGACCGTGACGATCCCACGGTCGGGTTTGCTCGACGATTCGCGCTTGTCGAGCACGGTGGTTTCCGCGTAGATCGTGTCGCCGTGAAAGGTCGGGTGCTCGTGCTTGAGCGATTCGACCTCCAGGTTGGCGATCGCCTTTCCGCTGATGTCCGCGACGCTCATGCCCAGGGCGAGGCTGTACACGAGGTTGCCGACCACCACGTTGCGCTTGAACTCCGTCCTCGTCTCCGCGTAGTGCGCATCGGTGTGGAGGGGATGGTGGTTCATGGTCAGCAGGCAGAAGAGGTGGTCGTCCGCCTCGGTGATGGTCTTGCCCGGCCAGTGCCTGTACGTGGCGCCGACGTCGAATTCCTCGTAGTAGCGGCCGAACTGCATGGGGTTCAGGCCACGAAGGCGATCGGTGCTGCCGTCCGCAGCGCATCGAGAACCGCCGAAACGGGTGCGTGGTCACCGGCGACGCGACTGATGTGCTGGTACAGCACCTTGTTGCGGGGCGCCATGACCACCAGAGCGCCCTGCTGGTAGGGGTGGCCCTTGGTCGTCGACTGGCGCGCTCCGGATCGGAATGCGCGAATTCCCGCGCCCCATGCCCCCGGGCCGAGGGTCGACACCAGGCCCGAGCGCGCGCCGATCGCCTTGTAGGAGACGAGATCGGGATCGGTCAGCACGGTCGAGTCGGGCGCGAAGCGCTTCTGAAACCATGCGGCCGCGCGCGCCGTGCCGTTGCCGACGAAGGCGATCTCGGCGCCGAGGGCCTCGATCTCCTTTTGGTGCTCGCGAATCTCAGCCACCTGCTCGCGACAGAAGACGCAGCCGAAATGCCTGAGCCACACGATCACGGCCGGTTGATCGTGCCACTGGTCGGCGAGCCGGACCGGGGTGCCGTCGGTGTCGAGAACGGTCGCAGCGCCAAGCGCTCGTGTGTCCATGATGCAACCTACTCTACGTGGCCGCGAAGCGATTCCGCCCCGACGCCTCGATCGTCACGGGCGCAGCCACGATCGTTCACGGCGAGGCGCTCGAGGTGCTGCGCTCGCTGCCGGACGGGTGCGCGGGGCTCGTCTACGTCGATCCGCCGTTCAACACGGGCGCCGCGCGCTCCGGGTCGAGAACCAGCGCCGTCGCGGACGAGACCGCATCGCGCCTCGGATTTGCGGGACGCCGGTACCGGGTCGAGCGCCAACCCGGTGCGCGCTATAGCGATCGATTCGACGATTACCTCGGCTGGCTGCGTCCCCGTCTCGAGGAAACGCGACGCGTGCTCGCACCGCAGGGGAGCCTGTACCTTCACATCGATCCACGCGAATCGCACTACTGCAAGGTGCTGCTCGACGAGATCTTCGGGCGTGACTGCTTCCTGAACGAGGTGGTGTGGGCATACGACTACGGAGCGAGAACGACGCGGCGCTGGCCCGCGAAGCACGACGTGATCCTCGTCTACGTGAAGGACCCCCGCGGATATCACTTCGACGCGTCGGAGGTCACGCGCGAGCCGTACATGGCACCGCGACTCCAGACTCCGGAACGAGCAGCGCGCGGCAAGCTGCCGACCGACGTGTGGTGGCACACGATCGTGCCGACATCGTCGCGCGAGCGGACGGGGTACCCGACCCAGAAGCCGCTCGGAATCGTGCGCCGCATCGTGGCAGCGTCGTCGCGTCCGGGCGACCTGGTCATCGACTGGTGCGCGGGGAGCGGCACCACCGGCGCGGCAGCGGCAGAGCTGGGACGGCGGTTCCTGCTCATCGACGACGAGCCGGCCGCAATCGAGGTGATGCGTCAGCGTCTCGCCGGTGTGACCGGTCTGCGGGTGATCAGCCGGTGACCCGATGGCGCTCCAGCAGCCCCTTGGCGATGATCAGGCGCTGAATCTCGTTGGTTCCCTCGCCGATGATCAGGAGCGGCGCATCGCGGTAGAGGCGCTCGACGTCGTACTCCTTGGAGAAGCCGTACCCGCCATGCACACGCAGTGCTTCGCTGACCACCTCGAAGCAGGTCTCGCTGGCGAAGAGCTTGGCCATCCCACACTCGACGTCGGCGCGCTCGCCCGCGTCCTTCTTGCGCGCCGCGAAATTGGTGAGCAGCCGCGCCGCCTGGATCTTCGTGGCCATGTCGGCGAGCTTGAACTGGATGGCCTCGTGCTGCGCGATCGGCACGCCGAACGCGTGTCGCTGCTGCGCATAGGCGATCGACAGCTCGAAGGCGCGCTGCGCGACACCGACGCCGCGGGCGGCGACGTTGACCCGGCCGACCTCGATCGCGGCCATCATCTGCTTGAACCCCTGACCCTCGACCTCGCCGAGGAGGTTGGCGGCGGGCTGCCGGTTGTTCTCGAAGACCAGCTCGGTGGTCTCGACGCCCTTGTAGCCGAGCTTCTCGATGTGACGAGACGACGTGAAGCCGGGGTATTGCTTCTCGGCGAGGATGCAGGACATCCCGCGATGCGGTGGCGAGGCGTCCGGATCGGTCTTGACCAGGGTCGCGACCACCGTCGAGTGCTCGCCGTTGGTGGCCCACATCTTGGTTCCGTTGATGACGTACTCGCCGTTGTCGCGGATCGCGCGGGTCTGGATCGCCTGAACGTCCGAGCCACAGTTGGGCTCGCTCATCGAGAACCCGCCGTGGTACTCGCCCGTGGCCATGCGCGGCAGGAAGCGGTGCTTCTGCTCATCGGTGCCGAAGTTGTCGATCAGGAAGCTGACGATGAAGTGCGTGTTGATGATGCAGGTGATCGACAT
>DAIQQM010000108.1:0-8124 GCA_036786805.1 Candidatus Dormiibacterota bacterium
CCGCCGACACCGCGATGAAGGTGACGACCGACGCGGTCCAGATCCTCGGCGGCTATGGATACGTGAACGAGTACCCGGTCGAGCGGATGATGCGTGACGCCAAGATCACCCAGATCTACGAGGGCACGAGCCAGATCCAGCGGGTGGTGATCGCCAGGGACCTGCTGCGCAACTGAGAGGCCGCGGTCACCGTCAAGGGCGCGCGAACCCGGCCCGGATTCTCCGCGCTCCGCGGCGCTACATCGTGAGGACGACCTTGCCTCGCGCCTGCCGCTGACCCAGGAGGTTGAGCGCCGCCGGCGCCTCTTCGAGCGGGAATGTCGCACCCACGATCGGGGCCACGGTGCCCGAATCGATCATTGCGTTGAGCGCGCGCTGGGTCTCGGCGAAGAGAGCGGGCTCGACGCCGAGGAACGCTCCCCACGCCGCACCCACGATGTCGATGTTGCGCAGCAGGACGCGGTTCACCTGGACGCTCGGGATCCGGCCGTCGGTGAACCCCACCACGATGAGCCGGCCCTCCGGAGCAAGGCAGCGGACGCTCTGATCGAAACGCTCGCCGCCAACCGGGTCCAGGATGGCGTCGACACCGAGGCCGTCGTTCTGTGCCCGCAATGCGGCCACCCAGTCTCCCTCGGCATCGAGGACACGATGCGCCCCGGCCCGCTCGGCGATATGCATCTTGTCGGGGCCCGCGGCGATGGCGATCACCTCGGCGCCGAGTGCGCGAGCCACCTGAATGGCCGCCGTGCCCACGCCGCCTGCGGCTCCATGGATTGCCACCCGGTCACCCTGGCGGATTCGACCCCGTCGTGCCAGGGCGAAATGCGCCGTGTGGTAATTCATGACGAAACCCGAGGCCGCCTCGACGCTCAGACCGTGGGGAATGGCAAGGGTCAGTGCCGGCTCCGCGACCACGACGTCGGCAAACCCGCCGAGCATCGTGAAGGCCATGACCCGGTCCCCCGCGTTGAATCCCGACCCCCGGGGTGCCGAGCGGACGCGGCCGGCGACTTCGACTCCCGGGACGAATGGCAGCGGCGGCTTCATCTGATACTCGCCACGGGTGAGCAGGAGGTCGGGAAAGCTCACGCCCGCGGCCGCGACCTCGATAACGACGCGTTCGGCGTCCTCCGGTTCGTCGACCTCGACCAGATGGAGACCGGAAGGGCCCTCGAGGCCCTGGACCTGCTGCGCGCGCACCTCATTCCTCCGTCCCGGTGATGGCCGCTGATGATGCCACTGTCGGCTCCAGCCGAGGGAGCGTGGGGTACCCTTGTGATCTGCGGCGGGTAACCGGAAGCTGGGATCAGCGTTCTCCTGAGAGGGAGCCCACCGTGGCGCGCCGGCCCCGCAGCATCCACGCGGCGGTCAGTACACCCGTTCGGAAGTCGAGAGCAACACCTCAACCATGGCAACAATCAGCAGTTCCTCGACACGGCGCCGTCGCCGGTCGCGGTACAACGTCGTGCCGACCTGGATCACCCGCAAGCGCGCCGTGGTCTCGGTGATCGTCATGTGCTCCCTCCTGCTCGTTGCCGGCGGCATCTACGGTGTGCGCCTCTCGTTCGCGCTCGCCAAGACGTTCCACACCAACCCGATCAGCGCGGCCATCGGTGCGCTTCAGGGCGGTGGCGGCTCGGCGATCGACCGGGAACGCCAGCGGTTCCAGCGGATCAACGTCGTGCTCTTCGGATACGGCGGCGACCAGCATTCAGGTGCCTACCTGAGCGATTCGATCATGGTCATCTCGATCCAGCCCGTGCAGGGTCATCCGCCGCAGATCGCCGAGATCTCGATCCCACGCGACTGGGACGTCACCATTCCGCTGCGCAACGGCAAGTCGACCCAGCAGCGCATCAACTTCGCGTACGCCGCGGGCATGCTCGGCGAAGGACCGGAGCCGGCGAGCGCCGTGGACGCGGGAGCCGCGGTTGCTGATCCGCTGCTCGCGCATCTGCTCGGGATCGGTATGAACTACTTCGTCGGTGTTGACTTCAATGCGTTCAAGCAGGCGGTCGACGCGGTCGGCGGCATCAACATCGACGTGCCCGTCGCATTCACCGACAACCAGTATCCGGCGGGCGAATGCGATCTCGGCAACTGCGGGTACGAGACCGTGCGGTTCAAGGCGGGCATGCAGCACATGAACGGTGCGACGGCGCTCATCTACGCGCGATCGCGCCACGGCAACGACGGGCAGGGGTCGGACTTCGCGCGGAGCCGCCGCCAGCAGCAGATCATCGTCGCGCTGAAGTCGCAGATCGAGAGTCTCGGCGGGTTCGGCAAGCTCCCGGATGTCATCAACGCACTCGGGGACAACGTGCTCACCAACCTGACGATCGGCGACGCCGAATCGCTGTACGGTCTCGTCAACGGCGTCAACCCGGCGACCATCGAGCACGTCAGCATCGATGACACCAACTTCCTCTACGACTGCGGGTATCCGGTCCACTGCGGCAGCTACTACCTCTACGCCAACGACCAGAGCTTCCAGTCACTCTCGCATTTCGTCCAGGACATCTTTCCGTCGCCGGCAGCGCTGGCCGACGGCGCCGGGGTCACGTTCGTCAACGCGAGCGGGCGCAACAACAACGCCACCACCCGCTGGGCGTCGCTGATGAACGAGATCGGTTTCTCCACCCGAGCGGGCGGCAAGGCCCCCACCCGGGCGGTCACCGAGGTGATCGACAACAGCGGCGGAACGGACACCGCCGCCGCACAGTGGCTGGCGGCGTACTTCGGCGTCAGCGTCACCACCGAGCCTGCGCCGACCGCGGCCGCGACGACTCCGCCAGCGACCCCTGCCGCCGTCGCCGCCGGCGGCGTGACCGTCATACTCGGAAGCGCCGAGGAGCAAGCGTTCCTCGGCGATCCTGGAGTGGGTCACTAGCTCCTCACAGAGGTAGGCGAAACGTGGGACAGAGGATTGCGGTGCTGACCGGCGGCGGTGACGCACCAGGGCTCAACGCAGCTATCCGCGCCATCGGCCGGCGCGCCCTCGCGGCCGGCGACACACTGTTCGGAGTTCGCAACGGCTGGGCGGGGTTGATCGGTGCGGGCGACGTCATCAGCCTAGAGCGACCGAGGCTCTCCGGTATCCTGCAACTCGGCGGCACCATGCTCGGCAGCTCGCGAGTGAATCCCATGAAGCTCGACAACGGTGTCGAGGAGGTGCTCCACAACCTCGAGCGGCTGCAGCTGGATGCGCTCGTCGCCATCGGCGGCGATGACACGCTCAGCGTCGCGGCACGTCTTGCCGAACACAACGCACGGGTTGTCGGCGTGCCCAAGACCATGGACAACGACCTCAGCGTCACCGACTACTGCATCGGCTTCGACAGCGCGGTGAGCGTGGTCACCGAGGCACTCGACCGCCTGCACACGACGGCCACGTCGCATCACCGCGTCATGGTCTGCGAGGTCATGGGACGCGACACCGGCTGGGTCGCGGTCATGGGCGGTCTCGCGGGCGGCGCCGACATGATCATCATTCCGGAGTTCAGCGTCACCGTCGCCGAGGTGGTCGCCCATCTCGAGGTGCGCCGCCGTGCTGGGAGCGACTTCAGCATCATCGTCGTGTCCGAAGGCGTCGAGATGGAAGGCCTGCAGTCCAAGGACGAGGCGGGGGGCGCCCGCGACGCATTCGGACACGCGCAGCTCTCACGTCGTGGTGTCGGAGAGAGCCTCGCGAGGATCATCGAGGAGCACACCGGAAACGAGACGCGCGCGACCGTGCTCGGCCACGTGCAGCGCGGCGGCTCTCCAACCGCGTACGACCGCATCTGGGCCACGCGTGTCGGTGCCAAGGCATACGACCTGGTCGGCGAAGGGCTGTTCGGCGAGATGCCGGTGGTGACCCACGGCACGGTCAACGTGTCCAGCATCGCCGACGTCGTTGCCGAGCAGCGCCGTGTGCCTCGTGAGCTGTACGAGCTCGCGCAGGTCTTCTACTAGAGCTCGACTCCGGCCCCTAGCGGGCCAACACGGGCACGCTGGTGAGCGGCGACCAGCTCGGTGGTGAGCTCGCGTCGAAGTCGAGGTTCGTGGTCACCTGCAGCGGTGCCGAAGGTGTTGCGCCGAGCGCTCCCTTGATCCACCACAGCTCGAAATGCCCGGTGGCGTCGGCGGGGTTGTAGTAGACGAGTCCGCTGCCGTCCGGCGCCCATACCGGGTCCGCGCACAGGCAGTTGTTGACCAGCGTCTGGGGCGTCCCGAGCTTGCCGCCGCTCAAGGTCGCGACCTCGAGCCGCGTGCTCTGCAGGCCGGTGCCTCCGATGCACACCATCGCGACCCTGGTGCCGTCCGGCGACGGTGCGGGCTGACCGCAGTCCTGGGCCGGGGTGGTCAGGATGATCGGCTTGGCGAGCGGCTTGGGCTGTATCGCGATCAGCGAGTAGGCGTTGCCGCTCCCGATGGCGTACTTCGAGTACATCACCGCACCGCCGGCCATCGGCGTGGGGTCCACGTCGCCACCCGTGAACAGGTTCGAGTCGGTGAGCTGCGTCGCTGCGAGCTTCCCGTTGAGCGCACCCGACCACACCGAGAAATCGACGGCCAACGTCGTCGAGTTCTTGGGCTGGTCGTAGCTGAAGTAGATCGTGTTGCCGTCGGCGCCCACGTGCGGATAGAACATCCAGTGATTGCGGAAGATCTGATTGGTGCGCGTCCACGCGTTGTTGCTGAGCTGGCGGACCACCGCCCCCTGGCTGTTCAGCAGGTACAGGTTGGAGTACTCCGCGGCTCGGAGCACGGCGACGACGTCCTGCGAGTTGGGCACGTACGCGGGCTGCATCCACAGTCCCACCGTCGTCTTCAGGTGCAGGTCGGTGAAGAAGCCGTCGCTGAGCCGGTAGATGTCACCGTTCTGGGCCAGGTAGAGCGTTCCCGGGAGCACGATCTTCGGGCGTGTCGCGGTGGGGATGAACACGCTCGCCTCTGTCGGGATGTTGTGTTTCCGCGAGGCGATCAGGCGGTTCACGCCGAATCCGAAACCGGCCATGAGCGCGAGCACCAGGAGGATTGTGAGCGCCCGTCTCAACGTGGTCCCCTCACGCCGCGGGGAAATACTGATGGGTCTCGGGAAGGATGAGATTCCAGTCCGGGAGCAGCACGTCCTCGTTGTCGAGCTTGCCGGTTGACGTGTACGGGGACGCCAGGATCACCTGGTGCACGTTCTGGAGTTGGACGGTGCTCGCGATCGGGAGCAGCGAGGCGATCTGGGAAATGGTCATGTCTGTCGAGAAGTCGTTTCCCATGGCTGTGGCGATGTCAGGTAGGTTGGCGATGCCGAGCAGCTTGGCCTTGGCTCGCAGCGCGAGGAGGACCTGCTGCTGGCGTTGCGAGCGTCCGAAGTCGCTGCGCAGGTCGCCGTGACGCGAACGCACGTACATCAGCGCCTGCATGCCGTCCATGTGCTGCGGGCCGGGCAGCACCGCGACGCGCTCGTAGGCGTACGGATTCTTCCCGGACAGGTCGGCCGGATAGAAATCGTCCATGACCGGGTTGGTCGCCACCACGTCGATGCCCCCGACCTGGTTGATCAGGTTCACGAGGCCGAGCAAACCGATCCAGGCGTAGTGGTCGATGTGGATGTGGAAGTCCTCCTCGACCGTCGCAACCGACGCGCTCGCGCCACCGTGCAGGTACGCGGCGTCGATCTTGGCGCTGCCACCGGTGGAGAGCGGCACCCACAGGTCACGCGGGATCGATTCCATGACGACCTGCCGGGTGGTCGGATTGACGCGAGCGATGATCATTGACTGGGTGAGCACCGTGCCTCCGAACTTGGCATCGTTGTCCGAGCCGAGCAGGAGCACCGTGAACGGCTGCCCGGGGGCCGCCTGCACCGGCGGCGCGGTCGCCGCTGCGGAAGCGGAGGCCGACGCGGCAGCGGATTCGCTCGCCGACGGCTGCGAGGTCGCGAGACTCCGGTCGATGGCGTGGCCGGTGTCCTCGAACGCCGTCACGATCGCCGGCATGAAGTACGCCACCGCTCCGATGACCCCGGACAGCACGAAGCCGAACGCGATCAGGAAACCCAGGAGGACCCGGCTGCGCCTGGCGTGATGGCGGCGCACCGAGGCGCGTTGTCGTCTCACCTATGGCTTTATAACGAACTCGACTGACGACAGGGTTACGGTGTGCGGGCTGAGCTCGGGCCGCCGGTAGACTTCGAGCGATGTCCGAACCTCAGCTCGCTGAACGGCTGATGGCGGGCGAGACACGCGCCCTGGCGCGCGCCATCCGCATGGTCGAGGATCGGGATCCGGGCATTGCCGATCTCCTCCGTCGCGTTCGGGAGCGAGCCGGAAGCGCACGGGTGGTCGGGGTCACCGGTCCCCCCGGGAGCGGCAAGAGCACCCTCTGCGACCAGGTGATCGAGCGTTGGAGGGCCCAGGGGCACCTGGTTGGCGTGATCGCCGTGGATCCTTCGAGCCCCTTCACCGGCGGGGCGATCCTCGGCGATCGCGTCCGGATGGTGCGCCACACCCTCGATCCCGGCGTCTTCATCCGGAGCATGGCCGCTCGCGGCCATCTCGGCGGCCTGGCCGCGGCGGCCCGGGAGGCGATCCGCCTCCTCGACGCATCCGGTCGCGACCGCTGCCTCCTCGAGACCGTGGGCGTCGGCCAGTCGGAGCTGGAGGTCATGGAGACGGCGGACACCACCATCGTGGTCACGACACCTACGGCCGGTGACGCCGTTCAGATCATCAAGGCGGGCATCCTCGAGATCGCCGACATCTTCGTCGTCAACAAGGCCGACCTTCCGGGAGCGTCCAAGGTCGTCCGCGATCTGAAGGAGCTCGTCCGCCACGGCACCACGCGCACCGGGTGGTCGCCACCGGTCCTCACCACGGTGGCCGAGACCGGGGAGGGCGTCGACGATCTGGTTGCTGCCATCGACCATCACGGCGACACGATCGCCTCCTCCGGAGAGCTCGAGCGGCGCCGGATCGCGCGCCTCCGAGCCGAGGTCGAGGCGATCGTCGTCGAGCGGGCGGCCGAGCGCGCGCGAATCGCGCTGCATGAGTGGACAATGACTCGAGAGCTCGACGGCGATCTGAGCCGGGTGGACCCGTACGCCCTGGCCGAACGCATCCTCCACGGGCACAGCGGGGAATCCACGGAGCAATGACCCAGACGATCGACCGGACGGACGTGCCGTCGGGTTCGGGCGAGGCGCCGGGCCCAAGGTCCGCGCCGCCCATCCCCCCGGACACACTCGGGGGCCTGCCGCTCGCGGCCTCGTACGGCCCTGGAGGCTCCGCCATCGACGTCGAGCGTGACCTCGGCGAGCCGGGCTCCTATCCGTACACGCGCGGCGTGCACCGGACCATGTACCGCGACAAGGTGTGGACGATGCGCCAGTTCGCCGGCTTCGGCAGCGCGCGGGACACCAACGAGCGCTACCGGTTCCTGCTCGACCAGGGCCAGATGGGCCTCTCGGTGGCCTTCGACATGCCGACCCTGATGGGCCACGACTCCGACTCGCCGCATGCGCTCGGCGAGGTTGGACGCTGCGGCGTCGCGGTCGACTCGGTGGAGGACATGCTCACCCTCTTCAAGGGCATCGATGTCGGAGCGGTCACCACCTCGATGACCATCAACTCCCCCGCGCCCATCCTCTTCGCGATGTACCTCGCCGCCGCGGATGAGCAGGCCATCCCGTACGCGAAGCTCGGGGGCACGCTCCAGAACGACATCCTCAAGGAGTACATCGCGCAGAAGGAGTTCATCTTCCCCATCCGGCCGTCGATGCGTCTGGTCACCGATGTCGTCGAGTTCTGCACTCGCAACGTTCCGAGCTGGAATCCGATCTCCATCAGCGGGTATCACATCCGCGAGGCGGGCAGCACCGCGGCGCAGGAGCTCGCGTTCACCCTCGCCGACGGCTTCGCGTATGTCGAGGCCGGCATCGAGCGCGGGCTCGACGTGGACGAGTTCGCACCCCGCCTCTCGTTCTTCTTCAACGCCCACATCGACTTCTTCGAGGAGATCGCCAAGTACCGCGCCGCCCGCCGCATCTGGGCACGGCACATGCGCGAGCAGTACGGCGCCAAGGACGCGCGCTCACTGAAGCTGCGTTTCCACACGCAGACCGCGGGATGCTCTCTGACCGCG
>DAIQQM010000109.1:0-8054 GCA_036786805.1 Candidatus Dormiibacterota bacterium
TGCGCGGCAGCGACGAGCTCTTCCGCTCCGCGGAACCCGAGCAGCTCGACGCCCCACTGTCGCCGGGTGTCACCGAGGACGCCGTCCATCCGGTTCCGACCGCGCCGGCGCCGCACATGCGCTCGGTGCGGCTGACCGATGACGAGCTGCGGATCCTCTCGGATGCCGTGCAGCACCTCAAGTTCCCCAGCAAGCCGCCGACCCGGCCGTCCGTCGACGACTTCGAGAAGCTGGAGGTCCTCCGCCAGAAACTGCTCGACGCCCTGTGAGGGTCGGAGGGGACGGCATCGACAGAGTCGGGCACGGGGTCGGAACACCTTCGCCGTTCCGCCCCTCAGGTCTCGCCGGGGGGTCCACCCCGGCTCCGACATGTCCCGCCTCCATCGATGCCGTCCCCTCCCCCTAGCTCCATATGGTCATCGGCACACTGACGGTCACCCTCCAGGTCCCGGACAGCGCCTCGCTCAAGGACAAGCGCCAGGTGGTGCGATCGCTCACCGCCAAGCTCCGCAACACCTTCAACGTCGCCGTCGCGGAGGTGGACGACCAGAATCTCTGGCAGTCGGCGGTCATCGGGGTCGCCTGCGTCAGCGCGGACAGCAGGCATGCGGACGAGATGTGCCAGAAGGTGCTGCGCTTCGTCGACGACCACGGCGAGGCGCTCGTCCTCGGCTCGCATTTCGAGCTGATCCACGTCTGAGCCGGCGCCGCTGACGCGGGATCTCATCGAGGCGTACCAGGCGACGCTGCCGTTCCGGCTCGACGAGTTCCAGCGCGAGGCGATCATCAAGCTCGAACGATCGCGGGGCGTCCTGGTGAGCGCGCCGACGTCGAGCGGCAAGACCGTCGTCGCCGACTACGTGATCTGGCGCCGCCTCGACGCTCCCGGTGCGCTGCGCCGGCCGATCACCGATGCGGCCGACGTCGTGTACACCACCCCGCTGAAGGCGCTGAGCAACCAGAAGTACCACGATCTCTGCGAGCGGTTCGGCGAGCACCGCATCGGCTTGATCACCGGCGAGCACACCCTGAACGACGGCGCACCGGTGATCGTCATGACGACCGAGATCCTTCGCAACGTGCTCTACGACGAGCCGGCGCGCGTCGATCGCGTCGGCGACGTCGTGCTCGACGAGGTTCACTACATCGACGACTACCCGAGGGGCACGGTGTGGGAGGAGCTCATCATCGAGGCGCCGCACCACATTCGCCTCATCGGGCTCTCCGCGACCATCAGCAACGTCGGTGAGGTCGCGGCGTGGATGTCCGGCCTTCGCGGCACCATCGAGACGGTCACGCGCACCGAACGTCCGGTGGCGCTCGAGATGTGGCTCGCCATCGACAACGCGCTCCACCCGCTCTTCGACCAGGCGGGCAACGCCGCGCGCGGCACGCTCGAGCTCGCGCAGGCGGACGCGGTGCAGCAGCCGCGATTCCGTGAGGCGCGGCACGCACCCGACAACGACATGCTGCAGGTGGTCGACGTGCTCCGCCGCCGCTCGATGCTCCCCGCCATCTACTTCATCTTCTCGCGTCGCGGATGCCGCGAGGCACTGCAGCGCTGCGGCGTGCACGGCATCGACCTGACCACCGACGAGGAGAAGGAGCGCATCGATATCGCGATCACCGAGCGCATGGCGGTGTTGAATGACGAGGACGAGCGTCAGTGCGTGCTCCTCGAGCTCGACCGGCGGCTGCTGCGCCGAGGGCTTGCGATGCATCACGCGGGCCTCCTCCCCTACGCCAAGGAGACTGTGGAACGGCTCTTTCAGCAGGGCCTCATAAAGGTGGTGTTCGCCACCGAGACGCTGTCGCTCGGCCTCAACATGCCGGCGCGCTCCTGCGTCATCTCGACCTTCACGAAGTTCGACGGCGTGAGCTTCGCGTCACTCACCAGCGGTGAGCTCACGCAGCTCATGGGGCGCGCGGGCAGGCGCGGCATCGACACCGTCGGTCACGGCGTGATTCTCAAGGAGAGCGACGTCGACCTGCGCGACATCTACGACGCCGCAATCTCGGGTGAGTTCGCCGTCGACTCCAAGTTCTCACCGACATACACGATGGTGCTCAACCTCCTGCGCACGAGATCCGCGGAGGCCGCCGAGCTCCTGCTGGACAGCTCGTTCGGGCAGTACCAGGCCGTCGAGCGATCGGCCAGGTGGGAGCACCGCAAGGCGAACCTGGAGGGGGAGCTGAACGACCTCCGCCTGCGGCGCTTCCAGCATCCGCGCGTCGCGTGCACCGAACGAACGCTCACGTCATACCTCACGACCACGACGCAGCTCGGTGAGGCCCAGCTCGCGCTGCGCAGATCCAGACGCGGACACTGGACCGACGCGCGCCGCGGCCGCTACGGCAAGGCGGGGGCGGATCCGGGCCAGCGATACGAAGCGTTGCGCCGCACCGCGAAATCGCTGCAGGACCGTCTCAATGATTCCCCCTGCCGCAACTGCCCGTTCTTCGGCGAGCATCGGGCGCATCACCACCGGATCGCCGACATCGAGACAACGCTCGCCGGTGCCGAGGAGGAGCTCGAGCGCTCGCAGCACCGTTTCCGTCGCGAGTTCCGGGCGCATCGCGCGGTGCTGCGCGCCGCGGGCTTCCTCGACGGCGACGAGCCGACCGACCTCGGGCGGCTCGCGGGATCGCTCTACGGGGAGAGCTCCCTGCTGGTTGCCGACGCGATCGTCTCCGGCCTCCTCGACGGCCTGAAGCCCGAGGAGCTGGCCGCGACCCTGGTCAGCCTCGTCGCCGAGGACCGCGGCCGCGAGCGCCCCCAGCCGTCGCGCCGTCACTTTCCGACACCGCGCATCGAGGAACGCCACCGCCGCCTGCGCACCGCGATGCGCCGCTTCGCCGAACTGGAGCGCGAGCACGGCCTGGAGACGATGCCTCCGCTGTCGCTCGAACAGATCCGGCCTGCCTACGAGTGGGCGTCCGGTGTGCCGCTCGCCGATATCGAGCCACCGCCCGGGGCCGACACCGGCGATGTCGTCAAGGCGGTGAAGAGCCTGTACTCGCTGCTCCGCCAGATGGAGCAGGCGCTTCGCGGACACGCGTTGCACCCTCTCGTCGCGCTGACTCGCGAGCGGGTCGAGCGCGATCTCATCCGCCGCATCTGAGGACGACAACAGCCCTGTCACCGCGGACACTTGCGACCGAGCGCGCAGTCCGTGTTAGCATGCCCGCACTGTGCCGACGCCAAGAGACGTGCCCGCAACCATGATCATGCCCCGCGGAGGTTTCCGAACGTAGGGGCACACGCGCCCACGTTGGGAAGCCTCCGGGACCACAAGCCCCGGAGGTTTTTTTATGTCCACCATCAGCCTGCTCGAACGCTACGGGCGCGCCCCGTCCGGTGCCCACGTGAGCTGTCTTGTCTGCCGCGCGTGCGGCCACGAGACGCCGATCGAGGCGACCAACATCTGCGATCGGTGCTTCGGCCCGCTCGAGGTGCGGTACGACTACGAGGAGGTCGCGCGGCGCATCTCGCGTGACAGCATCGCCGCGGGACCACCGAGCATCTGGCGCTACCGCGACCTGCTCCCCGTCGATCTCGAGGAGACGGAACCGATCACGCTGGGCGAGGGCTTCACGCCGCTCATCCACGCGCGCAATCTCGGCGCGGAGCTCGGGCTGCGCAACCTCTATCTGAAGAACGACACGCAGAATCCGACGGGCTCGTTCAAGGATCGGGTCGTGAGCGTCGCCGCGACCTGGGCACGCGAACACGGGCTCACGACCATCGCCTGCGCGAGCACCGGCAACCTCGCCAACTCCGTCGCCGCGTACGCGGCGCACGCGGGGCTGCGTGCGGTGGTCGTGGTTCCCAGCGACCTCGAGCCGGCGAAGATGATCGGGACGTCGATCTTCCGTCCCACGATCATCGCGGTCGACGGCAGCTACGACGACGTCAACCGGTTGTGCACCGAGCTGGCCGATTGCGTCGACTGGGGGTTCTGCAACCTCAATCTGCGCGCCTATTACAGCGAGGGGAGCAAGACGCTGACGTTCGAGACCGCGGAGCAGCTCGGCTGGCGGCTGCCGGATGAGATCATCGTGCCGGTCGCCTCGGGGTGCCAGTTCGTCAAGCACCGCAAGGCCGCCGGTGAGCTGATCAATCTCGGACTGGTCGAACGCGGATCGCGCGTCCCGCGCCTCACCGGCGCCCAGGCGCTCGGGTGCTCGCCGGTTGCCACCGCGTTCGCCTCGGGCGAAACGGCCGTCGTCCCGGTGCGCCCGGCCACGATCGCCCGCTCGATCGCGATCGGCAACCCGTCGGACGGGGCCGACGTCCTCCGGATCTCGCGAGAGACCGGCGGCGTGGTGGCCGGGGTCACCGAGGAGGAGCTCGTCGAGGGCATCGAGCTACTGGCGGCGAGCGAGGGCATCTTCGCCGAGACCGCCGGCGGGGTCACCGTGGCCGTGCTGCGCAACCTCGCCCGGGCAGGCCGCTGGGCGGGCGATGAGACGGTGGTCGCGTACATCACCGGCGCGGGGTTGAAGACGGCCGACTGCGTGGCCTCGAGAGCGCCGGCCCTCACGCCCGTCCCCGCCTCGTTGCGAGCCGTTCGGGAGCGCTACGCCGGTCTGATCTGATTCCCGCCTGAACATCGGTTTGCCCCGGCATCCGCCGTGGCATAGTGAAAGCGATGTATCACCAGATCGCCCGCAACAAGCGCAAGAGCGTGATCGTGGTTGCCGCCTTCTTCATCATCTGGGCGGCGATCGGGTACGTGATCGGCTTCATCGCCTCGGGTGTCAGCGGCGGTATCTCGGGCGTCATCATCGCCGCGATCCTGGCGCTCCTCGTGGTGCTCTGGTCGGTGACGTTCGGCCAGGCAACCGTGCTCGCGGTCTCGGGCGCGCAACCGGTGACGCAGCAGCAGGCGCCGGTGCTCTACGACATCGTGTCGACACTCGCGATCGGCGCGGGCCTGCCGATGCCGAAGGTCTACGTCATCAACGACCCTTCGCCCAACGCGTTCGCCACCGGCACCAGCCCCAACAAGGCTGCGATCACGTGCACCACCGGGCTGCTCGCGATCATGAACCGGGAGGAGCTCGAAGGCGTGATCGGCCACGAGATGAGCCACATCCGCAACTACGACGTGCGCCTCGTCCTGATCGTTGCAACGTCGGTCGCGCTCATCGGGCTGCTCGCGAGCCTGCTGTGGCGCTCACTGTTCTTCACCCGCGGCGGCAACAACCGCGACAGCGGCTATCTGATCATCGTCCTCATCGCCGCGGCGGCGCTGCTCTCCGTGGTCGCGGTGATCGTCGGCCCGCTCATGCAGTTGGCGCTGTCACGGTCGCGCGAGTCGCTCGCCGATGCCAGCAGTGTCGAGCTCACGCGCAATCCCGCCGGTCTGCTCCACGCACTGCAGAAGCTCCAGCAGAACGACAAGCCGTTCGTCAAGATGACCCACGCCACCGCGGCGATGTGCATCGACGATCCGCTCCAGCATCACAGCGGCTTCACGCATCACCTCTTCGACACGCATCCTCCGATCGCAGAGCGCATCGCGGTGCTGCAGGCGATGCTCCAGGTCAAGGAGACCTGAACCGGCGCCGAGTCAGGCAGGCGGTCCGGCGCTGAGGATCGCGACTGCGGAGTGAGGTGCTCCGTGCGCATCGCGCCAGGTCACGGTGACGTCGTCGCCGGGTCGCCGGTCCTGCATGACGATGGTGAAGTCCGTCATCGACGTGACCGGGATGCCCCCGACCGACGTGATCACGTCCCCGGCGCCGAGCCCGGCCGCGGCGGCGGCCTCTCCGGGTGTGACCGCCGTGACCACGCACCCGGTGACTCCCGTCCTGCCGGCCACGACAGCGCCGAGAATCCCGCGATGGCCTGAGTCGATGTAGGGAGACGCTGTGCCCGACTCGATCTGCTGCGCGATCGCCATCGCGCGCGTGATCGGGATCGCGCAGCCCCACTTCGCACCCGCGGCTGCCGTGTTGTTCAACGAGCCGGCGGTATCCATGCCGATGACCCGGCCATCGGCATTGAGCAGCGGGCCCCCTGAGTCGCCCGGCTGGATCGGCGCGTTGAAGCAGACCACACCGTCGAGCGTCTCCATGATCGTCGCCTCCTGGTCCTGGACGAAGATGGTCTCGTCGAGCGAGGTCACGGTGCCCTTCGCCGCCACCGGCGCGCCGTCGCGGCCGAGGGCGTTGCCGAGCCCTGTGACCCGGTCGCCGACGCCGAGCGAGCCGGACAGGTCAAAGGGCGTGGTGGGCAGTCCGCTCGCACCCTCGAGCTGGATGACGGCGACGTCCTGGGTCGGATCCACCCCGAGCACGATGGCGTCGTAGATCGGGCCGCGGCCCGCGAGCTGTGCGGTGAGCTTCGTGGTGTCCGCCACCACATGGTTGTTGGTGAGCACGAGACCGCCCGAGGTGAGCACCATGCCGGTCCCCGCGATGAAGCCGCCCGGCACGGCGCCGTTGATGTTGACGATGCCCTGGTCGCTGACGGCCGCAGCGACCGGTGCCGTCGGCGCCGCACCGTGGTTGCCGCTCACGATCAGCCACGCGAGCGCGAGCAGCGGAAGCGCCGCGGCCGCGACCAGAAGACCGATCACATATGGACGGTTTGGACTCGCTCCCGGCGCGCGTGGCGGTGGAGGTGGCGGATCCGGCCAGACCGGCGGCGGCAGGGGCGGGGCGAGCGTCGGGGTCGACACGATCAGGAGGACGGAGGGACGACGGCCGGCGTGGGGACGACGACATCGGTGGCCTGCGGCGCCACGCCGAGCGTCACCGTGACCTTCCACGTGGAGACGTCGATGACGAAGAGCTTCTGCTGGCTGGTGTCGAGCACGTAGGCGTGCGCGTTGTCCGGCGACAGCGCCACCTCGTCGGGGCGCGTCCCGACGGCGAGCGATCTCCGGGTCGCGAGCGTGACCGGGTCGATGAGCAGCACCGCCGCGCCGGAGTTGTCGACGGCGAGAATGCTGCGTCCGTCGGTGGTTTCCACGACAGCGACGAGATTCGCGCTCTCGGTCACGCTCTTGGTGACCTTGTCCGTGTTGGTGTCGATCGCTTCCAGCCCTTCGTCCTCGACGACGAGCAGATTCGAACCGGTCACGGGCATGACCAGCGAACGCACGCTGGGAACGCTGAGCACTGTTTCGATCGTGTAGTCGGGGAGCTTCACCGGCAGGATCGCCGACGAGTCCGCGCATGCGACGAACAGCTGCGTGTCATCGGGCGTGACCGCGAGATCGGTCGGCCCGCAGGGGAGTGGAATGATCCCCTTGACGGTCCAGTTGGGAATGTTGATGACGATGACCGCCCTGTTCACGTAGTCGGCGATGAACGCGATGTCGCCGGCCGGAGAGAGTGTCAGGTTGCGTGGGTCCGCCCCGACCGCGATCGGGCTGCTTGCTTTGGATGTCGTGGTGTTGATGGACGTGAGCGCGCCCGGGTGAACGCCGTCGCCGAAGCTGAGCACGAGCAGGGAGCTCCCGTCCGGTGTGAGCTTGAGGTCGCTCGGCGCTTCGAACACGGGGATCGGTGGCCCGGCGCTCTGCCCGGCGGCGTTGATGCGCTGCACGGTGTTGCTGAGGGTGTTGGCGACCCAGCTCGTCTCCGACCCGGTTCCGACCAGCAGCCCGGGTCCGTTGCCGACGTGGATGGAACGACCCAGGGGGCCGGTGCTCCCATCGAGGAAGTTCACGCTGCCGTTCGAGCTCGGGAACAGCACCCAGGCGCTGCCATCCGCGGACGGGAGCGCCAGGTCCGCGGGCGCATTGTCGAGCGTCAGCGCCGTGCCGGGATGCCCCGTGCTCAGATCGACAGGCACGAGCTTGTGGTCGAGCGCCGACGCGACCCATGCGGTCTTCCCCGCGGCATCGATCTCCAGCCCGTTCGGCGAGGCGCCGACGGCGACCGTCGCGCTGACGGCGCGCTTGGCGAGATCCACGATGGAGAGCGTGTTGTCCGCCTGGTTGGCGATGACCGCTGTCAGGCCGTCCGGCGTCAACGCGAATGCCCCCGGCTCACCTCCGAGCTTGATCGGCGTGCCCGGCTTGTGGCTGGCCACGTCG
>DAIQQM010000012.1:0-32801 GCA_036786805.1 Candidatus Dormiibacterota bacterium
GGTCCTGATCGATCGGGAAAATGAACCCGACCTCTCTCCCGACCAACTCGTCGGCGCTGTAACCGATCATCGTGCAGAGGGCCGCGTTCACGACGCTGATACGAAGGGATGCGTAGTCCACGATCAACTGACCGAGCGGCCCGCGCTCGAACATGCACTTGTAGAGACGGAGATTCGACATGACGTCGGACTCCGAGGCATTGACCGCGGCGGCGCCTTGCAGCGGGCGCGCGGGCACGCTGACGGCCTGACGGCTGCGAGGCATGAGATCAAGCTAGCACCGTCTCTACGTGCAGTCATGGTGCTCGGGTTACGGCGTTGCACGCAAATCGGTCGAGGATGCCCGATCCGCGGCTGCCCCTGTGGATACACGATTCACCGGAGGACGTGGATGCCCGGTGACGATTGTCCTGCGGCGGTCCGCGCTGAACTTCCAGAGTTCAGCTTCCGGCCCGGATCGGGCTAGTCGAGACAGGGGGTTGAGGAGTCCACCATGGTGCTACTTATCGTCACCGCAACGATCCACTGGCTCAGCGTACTGGGCCAGGTGTCCGCCACCGACCCCCTGTCGCAGCAGGTGCTGGCGCGAGTCGCAAATCCTTTGCTGACATCGGCGCAGTTCCTGATACCGGCCGCCGTTGCGATATCGGGCATCCACAAGATGATGGAGCACCGCGAAAGCTCGCTCGCGCTCCGGTCGTTGATCCACGGACGAGAGCATCGACATGGCGCGGACAGCGTCGGTGTCTCCCGCCGCGGCCGGATCGAGCAACAAGTCTTCCAGCAGACTGAGCGGAGCCGCGATGTCGAAGCCGTGAATCCAGGTCCGAACATCGACGATGGTCCGCCCGGTGATCGCGGCGACGTACAGCAGCGGCGCTATCAACAGCTTGCCCGACTCAGCCCAGTGCGACCAATCGTTGTCGCCACGACCGCCCCCCTGCTGCAGTGACGCGCACAGCCATGCTGCCACCATCCAGGCGCGATCGAGTTCGTCGCAGCCGGCGATCGGAGACCACGTCACCGACTCGATTCGCGCTCCGGCCTCGCCTGTAGGGTCGTACACGTACACCGGTCCCAGTGACTGCCGGTGCCCGGCCGTGAGATCCACAAGTTCGCTTTTGGTGCTCGTCGCAATCGCTGGGCCGCGCCACTCCAACAGGTTGGGGATGACCAGTGCCGCTGTTTTGCCGGATCGGGTTGGGCCGATCACAAGCACACTGGTTTCCGGCTGCGTCACGAGCATCCGCCGGCCGTGTTCGCCGAGGAGGAATGTGCCGCCTGGTCCCGAACGCCGGCGCAGCGACCGCAGATCGACATTGCGAGCCCAGCGCGCTGATCGCGTGATCTGGCGCCCAGGTTGCAGTAATCGCCGCAGGCGGCCACGTCCCAGAAGCATCATCTGCATTCGAACGCCGACAACGATGCCTGTTCCGGTCGCAGCGAACAGCCCGAGACCACTCCAGAATCGCCATGCGACAACCGGCGACCTGGGCCCGACGAGTACCCACCACTGCAAGGGTCCGCTTGCCGACGCGACGCGACGGAAGACCTCAGTCGGATCGACGAAAGCAACCGGCGACACGCTCGGCCGACCGCCGGCGCTCCAAGTCGCCACGGTCAATGTCATCCACGGCACGATCCAGAGTGAGAGCAGCACTCCGATCGTCCAGACCTCGCGCCACGCTTGGGTTGGATGCCTCGGGGCTGCAGCCATCAGTGTCACCACGGTGCCGCCCGATGCCGGACGGTACCGGGACAGTGTCGCCCCGGACGCTGCCGGGCCGATCGGCGGCCGCTCAGGTCAGACCGGTTCGCCCCCCATCAGCTCCAGCATCTCGTCTGCCAGGTGATCGAACGTCGAACGCTGGAAGCCGCGGACGGTCATCGCACGCACGCGATCCGCGAGCCATTCGACGTTCCGGCGATCATCAGCCGCGCTGTCGATGAGCTCATCGACAGGCGCCGACGAGCGCTGTAGATGGTTGCGCACCAGCAGCTTCAACTGCGGGATCACGGATTCGACCGGTAGTGCCGCCGATCGCCAGCGCCGGTCACTCGCAATCGGTGGGAAACGGTCGGTCGTGTCGTCTTGAGGCCCGAAGAACGCGGCCAATGTGACCTCCGGATCGTCGCTGCGCGCGGCGGTTGCGACTGAGGTGACATGCCGTGCCGGCTGCTGCTCCGGCCCGTCCACGACTGGTGCAACCGATGACGGCGCCCCCGGTTGCAACCCCAGACCCATCCCAGGATCCGACAGGACCCGAATGACCCCGACGCCGGCGGCAGCGAGCCCATCGAGAAGACTGGGGTCGCCGAAGCGCGGCTGGGCCTCGACGTACGTTGCGATCTGCCGCCCATCGTCGATCACGGTGACCCCACGACCGGCCGGCGTCGAGAGCTCCACAAGATACCTGCTGCCGCGAGAGCGCAGATCCGACAGCAGCTCCGCCCACATCACCCACTCGAGTCGAAGGCCGGCGTAGCAGGGCTCCCCGCGGATCAAAGAGCCGATCAGATGCATCGCATCATCGGAGAGGTGGCATGCCGACACCGTCGCGGATTCGGCTAGGTGAATCAGTGCGAGCGCCTCGTCGCCCGCGTGGCGGACGCCATCGGCGGTCCAGACGGCCTCGGACAGGGTGCCATCGCGAATCACGAGAACGCCCTCGTGGGCACCGGCGCGAAGCGTGATCACGCCGTTCCCCACGGCGGGTGCCAGCCGATCGAGCACCAGAGCTCCGAAGGGGAGCGCCTCGAATAGAGCCGTGCCGGCCGGCAAAAGCGGCAACGACCAGTCCCTTCCCTGTACGCCAAGCATGTCAAATCCAGTATGCAGGCTCGCGAGACGTCGTCCGCGGACAACCGGCGGACTGTTTCCGGGGCGCTGCGGCAAGCTGCTAGGGTCCCGGCCATGGATCTCGGGCTTCGCGGGCGCGCCGCCTTCGTGGCGGCGTCGAGCAAGGGAATGGGTCGAGCCATCGCCGAAGGGTTCGCCGCCGAGGGCGCCGATGTGGGCATGTGTGCGCGTTCGGACACAACATTGCAGACGGCCGCCGACGCTGTGCGCAGTCACGGAGTCCGCGTCGTCGCCGGCACCGCCGACGTCGCCGACGTCGCCCAGGTGAGAAGCGCTGTCGAGCGAACCGTGCGCGAGCTCGGGAGGCTCGATGCGCTGGTCGTCAACGCGGGCGGCCCGCCTCGAGGCCTGTTCACGGACCTCGACGACGAGAGATGGGAGGCGGCGCACCAGCTCACATTCATGAGCGCAGTGCACCTCATCCAGGCCGCGCTGCCGGCGCTCCGTGAATCGGACTCGGCGGCCATTCTGTTCATCACGTCGACGAGCGTTAAACAGCCGATCAGCGGGTTGACGCTGAGCAACAGCATCCGTGGCTCCGTGAGCGGCCTCGCCAAGACACTGGCAAACGAGCTGGCGCCACACATCAGGGTCAATTCCCTGCTCCCTGGTTCGATCAGGACTGATCGCCAGGTCGAGCTCGCGCGCGCCGCCGGGGTCACCGATCTCGACGCTTTCTTCGCGAATGCCGGCAGAATCAATCCACTCGGCCGCGTCGGCGAGCCTGATGAGATCGCGCGGGTCGCAGTGTTCCTCTGCTCTCCAGCGGCTTCATTCGTGACCGGAGCATCGCTGGCCGTCGACGGCGGTCAGATCCAATCCGTGGCCTGACCGGCCTGGCGCGTCAGTACTCGGCGCCGATGCCCTCGGTGCGCACGGAGTCGATGCGTCGAGCGAGCAACCTGGCCTCGTAGCTTTCGGCCTGACCTTCGAGGACGAGCCGCGCAAGGCGGGCGGCATCCTGACGCACGCCGCTCTCGATCCGCACCCATCGAGCGACCTCCCCGTCCGCGGGTGGTGTGCCGGACGTATTGCGTCGCATCTCGCTCATCGCCATTCCTTCCATGTGACGTCCTGCCCAACTCCCCTTGAGCTCTTTGAACATACACCACTGCTGCAGCGCCGAGTTGTCAACAGGTCGTTGTGGTGCTCAGGATGGCGATGATGTTGGGCAGATTGAAGAGCGCGTGCGTGAGGATCCCGGGAATGATGCTCCGCGATCCCTGATAGAGGGATGCAAGCACTAGTCCGACGAAGAAGAGCGGCAGAAACAGCACCAGCTGTTGATGCAGCGCCGAGAAGATCGCCGCGCTGAGCGGGATAGCGAACACGGCCGGTCCCCAGCGGTGCAGCCACCCGTAGATGAATCCACGAAAGATGGTTTCCTCCGAGATCGGCGCGATGACACAGACCACGATGATGGCGAGCGCGTAATAGTGGCTGTAGTCGTGCTGGACCTCGTGACACTGACCGTTGGTGACCCCCGGAAACAGATTCTGGTTGATGGTCTGGAGATAGCCCGCTCCAATGAGCGCGACATATGTGGCGATGGGCGCCACCGGGAGCCACCACCACCTGAAGCCCCGCCACCCGAGGTCGCGAAGCGTCCCTCCGCGGCGCATGAACGCCAGCACGAAGATGTTGAACAGCATTGCGCCGTACTGGCACACCGCCAGCACGGAGGACTCGATCGCGTTGCGCACGGTTGGATCCGAGTTGCTGCCGATCAGGTTGGTGAGGATGACCGCCACCGACCCGAGCAGTTGAAATGCGCTGAACCAGCCCGGCCAGAACATCACAAAATCAGTCCAGTCCCATGGCACTTTCGCGTCCGGACCGTTCGGGTCACGAACCACGGGCACGTCGCGGCGCATCCGGGTTGCGCCGATGCCGAGGATCACCACGCCGGCGATGCAGAGACCGCCACCGCCCGCCACGTTCAGCAGGTCGCTCCCCTCCGCGCCGCTGAAGAAGCCGAACGAGATGAGAACGAGGAAGGCCGCTTCCATGTAGAGGATGACCCGCGCGGCGTAATGACGTCCGCTCTCGGCCTGGTGCGGCGGCACGGCTGCCTGCGCTGGCGTCTGGGACTGAGTCACCGCGGGCAATTCTGCACAATCCGTCCCGTGACCACGCTCGACTCGGTGATCGGCCACGGACCGATCCTGCAGCGCCTGGTGGCGAGCGGGATCGATGAAGCGCTCACACACGCACTCCTGCTCATTGGCCCCGAAGGGGTCGGCAAGACGACGGCGGCCCTTGCGCTCGCCGCGGAGTTGCTCGACGCCTCGAGCTGGCCGGGCGGGCTCCAGGCCCACCCCGACTTCTGGATCGAGGATTCCGCAGCCGAGAACGTCGGGATCGACCGGATGCGTCCCTCCCCGAAGCGCAAGGTCGGCGATGAGGAGGCCGGCCCCTCGCTCCAGCAGTTCCTCTCGCTCTCCGCCTACGCCGGTGGCAGGCGCGTGGCCGTGATCGCTCGTGCCGACCGGCTCACCGAGCAGGCGGCCGACAACGTGCTCAAGACCCTCGAGGAGCCGCCGCCACGCACCCATCTGCTCCTCACCTCGGCGCATCCCGAGCAGCTTCCCCAGACCGTTCGCTCCCGATGCGAGACGGTGGTGCTCGGCCCGGTGTCCCCGTCCGCAATCAAGATCTGGCTGGAGCGGGTCCACGGAGTGAGCGAGCAGGACGCCTCGACGGCCGCGGCGCTCGCGGCCGGTCGCCCCGGGCGGGCGCTGCGCCTCGCCACCGAGCCGGGAGCACTCGAAGGGGAGCTCGACGCGCTGGACCGGTTCATCGGAGCCGGGGGCGGGGGTGCCGATGGAGCGCTTCGCGCGGCGGCGATGGTCACGGTCGCGGCAACTGCGGGTACCGAGCGCACTGCCGAAGTGCGCGAGCAGGCGCTGATCACGCTCGGCGCATGGGCGTCATTCGTGAGGGACGCGGCCTGCTTCGCGTCCGGAGCGCCGGAGCTGGCCGTCTGGAAGACCTACCGGCCTGCGCTCGAAGCCTGGGCACAGGACCTTGATCTCACCCGCATCGTCGAGATCCTGGCGCGCATCCTCGAGACCGCCGAATCGGTTGCGATGTACGCGCAGCCGCGCCTCGCGTTCGAGGCGCTCATGCTCGAGATCTTCGCCAGGGCTGACAGCCCGCCGCTGGTGGAGGTCCCTCTCCGGGGAGGGCTCGAGGTCAGCGCCGGCGGCGCAGCACGAGGAAAGCCACGCCGAGCCCCAGCAGGGCGGCGGGGATGATCCACGGGCTCTTGGCCGCGATCGATGAGAGCCGCTGACCGATGCCCTTCTCGGTATCGTCGATCTCGAACGGGTCCTCGGTCATCAGCCGGACGGTGCCGGCGACCCGGCGTGGACTTTCCTCCTCGTCCTCGACGCTTTCGTCGTGACGAGCCGGCTCTGGGGTTGGCATCCGCGCATTATGGGCCGGTTCGGGACGGTCACCGGAATGCCGGTGGCGGATGGGGCGTGCGCACCGGCGGATGGCACCGTTCCGGCGCGGTCTCGGACAACCCGGACGGCAGGGGCGCACGTATTCTGATGCGGTGATCCCATCGGTACGTCCCTTGACGAGCGCGGCAGGATTTGATGGCTGACGCCACCGTGATCGACCTCAGCGGGTCCGAGGAGCTCTGCACCGAACCAAGTGCGCTCGAGCGCGTGCGCAAAGCCTATGCGCGGCTCGAGCCGGGCGGTCGCCTCGAGGTGCGGTCCCCGATTGCTGAGCACGCGTTCGCGGTCCGGGCGTGGAGTCGCAAGAACGGCGTGACCGTGGTCGTCGACGAGCCGTCGGCAGGCTACCGCCGCCTCGTCCTCGAGGCGCCCGCGGCGAGCGGGTGACGTCGCGGCGTCTGCCGGAGCGATTTCTCCTCGGATGCGCGACCGCTGCGCATCAGGTCGAGGGTGGCATCGACAACGACTGGTCGAGGTGGGTCGCCGCACATCCTGAGGCGGTGAACGGCGGTGGCGACGCGGTCATCGCCATCGATCATTACCGGCGCTACCGCGAAGACCTCGAGCAGCTCGGGGCGATGCACCACAACGCGCATCGGTTCTCTGTCGAGTGGGCGCGGGTGGAGCCGCAACCGGGGCATTTCGACCTCGATGCGCTCGCGCACTACGCGGACGTCGTGCGCACGTGCCGGCGCAACGGGATGGAGCCGGTGGTCACCCTGCAGCATTTCACGCTGCCGGTGTGGATTGCCGAAGCGGGCGGCTTCGCCGCACGAGAGACGTCGATCCGTTTCGCGCGGTACGCCGCCGCATGCGTCGAGGCGTTTGGCGACATGGTCACCTGGTGGGTCACGGTCAACGAACCCACGGTCGTGGCCGTGCTCGGGCAGCTCGAAGGGTTGTGGCCTCCGGGGGACCGATCTCTCCGCGCCACGATGGCTGCCCTGCGCGGGCTGCTGCGCATGCATGCCGCCGCAAGTCAGGCGATCACGAGCGTCTCGGCATACCACGAGCGTCGCGCACAGATCTCGATCGCACATCACGAGCGCCGGCTGGTACCGCGCGATCCGGCGTCACCGATGGATCGGGCGAGCTCGAGGCTGCCCGACTTTCTCTTCAATCGATGGTTTCTGCGCAGCTGTGTCGCGGGCCGGGTCCTGAGCCCGGTCGGCCACGGGGAGGTGGTGCCCGGTCTGGCCGCCTCGCTGACGTACCTCGGGCTGAACCATTACACGAGCGAGGCCGTGTCTTTCGACCTCCGTGCTCCCGGGATGCTCTTCGCACGGCATGAGGCCGTGCCCGGTCTGCCGACCTCGAGTACCGGCTGGGCGATCGACGCCCGAGCGCTTCGCCGCGCTCTCGTCGACCTCTGGCGAGAGTTCGGCCTCCCGATTCTGATCACTGAGAACGGCGTCGCCGACGACGACGATGCGTTGCGACCCGGCTACCTTCGCGATCACCTCAACGCTGTCGCCGACGCTGTCGACTCGGGCATCGACGTTCGCGGGTACCTGCACTGGACGGCCTGGGACAACTTCGAGTGGACCGAGGGTTACACCCAGCGCTTCGGGCTGATCAGTGTCGATCGCGAGACGCTGAAACGAGTTCCGAAACCGAGCGCCGCGATCTTTGCGGACATCTGCATGACTCGCATGGTGGGGGAGGGAATCGGCTAGACGATCGGCGCCGTGGCGGTCTCCCCGGCCTCAGCGCCAGGGAGGATCAGCGGCGTTGGGCTCTCCGCAGGCGAGGGGAGCAACGCCGGATCAGACCTTGATGCGACGACGCCGCGGGCTCGCGCGTGCCCAGCGGCGTACCGGCGACATCAGATGCAATCGTTACGAGCCGACCATGGATTGACCACGGCCGAAAAACGTTGCAGTGCGGTGCGCTTCGAGCATTCAGACTCGTCGTAGAAGCTGCGCTGGCGCTCGACGGAGCGAGCCAGTTCAACGGCCCGTGTCATCTCGATGGTGACGAGACCAGTCATGTTTGTCTCCTATTGGTGGTGTCAGTGAGTGCGATGGGGCGGGCGTGGATACGCGAAGAACAGCACCTCGATCGGAACGGCTCCATGTGGACGCTTCTTCGGATTGCCGATGCGCTCGGCGAACGGCTTGATGAGGGCGACCATCTGCTCGTTCAACGCCCGCAGCTCGTCGACGGTGACGTAGAGCAGGAATTCGTTGGCGCCGGTCGCCTTCTGCCACTCCGTCGGGGTGTCGCGCCGCAGCGCGAGGCCCTCCTTCAGACGGTCGAGGTAAAACGCGTGGAGCACGCGAGACAGCGCGGTCGCCGCAAGGCGGGTTTCGGGATCGTCGCTCACGTCTGAGAAGCTCAGGCCCGTGTGGATCAGACGCCACGGCCGACGCCGCCCGGCGACTCCCTCGACCTCCTCGATGAACCCGTACTTGGCGAGCTGACGGAGATGGAACGAGCAGGTCGTGGGGCTTTCGCCGATGTGCTCGCCCGCCTGCGTGGCGGTGAGCGGTCCCTCCGTTCCCAGGACCTCGAGCAGGGCGATGCGCACAGGGTGCGCGACGGCACGCATCGCGCGCGCATCGGTGAGCTTTCGTGGCTCCGGGATGGGCGCGGCGGCGGCTCGGGCATCAATCCCCGAGACAGTTGAGAGATTCGCTTCGAACTCCATGTATCGAATTATATCTCTCGATAGACATCTCTGCAACCAGAGGTCGCCAGTTTGTCACAGTGGGCGTACCATCGTCGGCGCGGGAGCTCGGCGAGACCGGGCTGAGAGGGTCGCTGCGGGCGGCCGACCGTCGAACCTGATCCGGGTAATGCCGGCGCAGGGAGCGCTCCGCCTGCGGGTCGGCGGCTCTCCGAGCGTCGTGTCACATGGAGTAACCAGCCGGCGGGGCGCTGGTTAGAGTGGTATGACCGTGGAAAGCAGGCCGTCCCGATGATCCGTCTGCGTCGGCCGGCGATCGCCGCGGTGGGCGTGCTCACGCTGGCGGCGGCGGTGGCCCTGCCACTGTGGACCCTTGCGGACGGGGGCACGTCGCATCCGCCCGCGCAGAGCGCAGGCGTCGCGATCGCCACGGCGACGCCGACGGTTTCCGCGGCCACCGCGACCGCGGTGAACACGGACGCCGGTGCCGTGTCACTCGCAGGACCGATCCTCAAGCAGGACCTCGCCCTCGACTGCGAGTCAGCGGCGCTGGAGGTGGCGCTCGCGGTGCAGCACATCGACGTGCCTCAGGATCGGATCTTCGCCAGCCTGCCGCAGGACTCACGGGCCGTGGTGCTCGGCTCCGACGGGTACCCGGTCCGCTGGGGCGATCCCTACACGGCATTCGTCGGCGACGTCAACGGCTACGAGCCCGACTTCACCGGGTACGGCGTGTACTACCCGCCGATCGCCACCGCCGCCGAACGGTACGGCGCCCTGGCGGACGGTCACACCGGGTGGACGATCGCGGAGATCGTCGCCCAGCTCCGTCTCGGGAACTCCGTGGTCATCTGGCTGACCTCCGATTTCAAGGCGCACGTCCCGCGCTACTGGACCGCCTGGGACGGCACACGGGTCCCGTGGGCGGTGGGTGAGCACGCGGTGCCGGTGATCGGATACGACCCCGCCCAGGACACGATCACGTTCGTCGACGTGCTCTACGGCGTGGAGCGGACCATGACGACCGAGGCGTTCGCCGCCGCGATGACCACGTTCGGCGGTATGGGGGTCGCGGTCTCCTCGGCACACTGACACGCTGTGCGCGGCGCACGACGATCGGCGCATGTTGGTACGCCGGAGGAAACCAGGAGGTGCGCTAGACTTCACTGAGCCACTCGTGCTTGTGCGTTCCGCCCTAGATGGAGGCTGTCAATTGCCATCGTCCACCCGACGGGAAGCGCCCCCTGACCTCCTGGCCAGGGTGGAGGAAGCGCAGGTGCGCCACGTCGACCTCCAGTTCACCGACGTGATCGGCGGTGTGAAGACGGTCACGATCCCCGCCTCCCAGCTTGGCCAGGCGATCGAGCACGGAACCTGGTTCGACGGCTCATCGGTGGACTCGTTCGCGCGCACCGCGGAGTCCGACATGTACCTCGTGCCCGACCCGTCGACGTTTCAGCTGCTTCCCTGGGGCGACGAGCGCACGGCGCGGCTCATCTGCTGGGCCACCACCCCGGACGGCGAGCCGTACCAGGGCGACCCGCGCGGCGTGCTCCGGCGCGCGGTGCAGGAGGCCGAACGCCTCGGTTTCGAGTATCGCGTCGGACCGGAGGTGGAGTTCTTCCTGCTCGAGCGCGGCGCCGACGGCTCGCTCGTCCCCACGCGCAATGACCGGAGCTCGTATTTCGATTTCTCGAACGACGGCAACCGCGATCTCCGTCAGCGGATGGTCAGTGCGCTGATGAGCCTGGGCATTGCCGTCAACACCTCGCACCACGAGATCGCCGGCGGCCAGCACGAGATCGACATCGACGCCGCCCACGCGCTCAAGGCGGCCGATGACCTGATCACCTTCCGCTACGCGCTCAAGGCGATCGCGGAGCAGTCGGGCGTGATCGCGACGTTCATGCCCAAGCCATTCGACGGCAAGCCGGGGAGCGGCATGCACGTCCACCAGAGCCTGGTCCGACTGCGCGACTCGGCAAACGCCTTCGCCGGCGATGACGCCTACGGGCTCAGCGACGTGGCCCAGCACTTCATCGCCGGGCAGCTCCACCATGCGGCGGGCATCAGCGCCGTGCTCGCCCCACTGGTGAACTCCTACAAGCGCCTGGTCCGGGGCTTCGAGGCTCCCATCTTCATCTCGTGGGCGCGAACCAACCGGGGCGCTCTCATCCGCGTCCCGCATGTCGGCCGTGCCGAGGCGACGCGGGTGGAGTTGCGCAGCCCGGATCCTTCCTGCAACCCCTACCTGGCGTTCGCGGTGATGCTTCGCTGCGGGCTCGACGGCATCGAGCGACGGCTGCCGCTCCCGCCGCCGGTCGAGGAGTCGCTCTACGGGTTCGACGAGACCGAGTTGGAACGGCGCAACGTCGGCGTGCTCCCGGACAACCTGAAGGACGCCATCGACGCACTCGAGGCGGACGAGGTCGTCATCGACGCGCTCGGCGACCATCTCGCGGAGCGTTTCATCGCGGCGAAGCGGCTCGAATGGCAGGCGTACCGCGGACAGGTGACGCCCTGGGAGCTCGATCAGTACCTCGAGCGCTGCTGACCGGATGCTCGCCACGTGAGCTCGCCGACGATCACCGTCAAGGACGTGTGGCGGGGCGTCCTCCCGCCGGGCACAGACCTGCTCGGCGGCGGCGGCGGCCTCGAACGAAGAGTTGAATGGGCCTGCGCGCTGCGCACCCGTCCCCCCGCCTTCGAGGCGGTCAAGGGCGGTGAGATCGCCTTCGTGCCGGTCAAGAGCATCCGCCTCCTCGACGAGCGCCTCGACCTGCCCCAGGTCATGGTCAGCTTCGCCGAGAAAGGCGGAGTGGCGGTAGCGGTCGTCGGGGACGTGTCGGTCGAGAGCATCGCGGCCGCCGACCGCCTGATGATGCCGCTGCTCCGGCTCCCCGACGGCATCCATGCGACCGATGCGCACCACACCTGCGTCCGGTTCATCCTCGACCAGCGCGCGCTCCTCCACGAGCGTGCCCAGGAGCTGCAGCTCTCCCTGATGGATCTTGCCCTCGGGGGAGCGGGACCCGACAAGATCATCGAGCGGCTCGCCGAGGTGACCGGGCTTCCGGCCGCATGGCTCGACGAGGGAGGCGACGTGCGCCATCTCACCGTCACCGATGTGTCCCTCCTCGCCGAGGTCGAAGCGGGCGCCGATGCGCTGCGACGCTGGGGAGACACCATCGCCGCGGTCGGCGCTGATCCGCCGGTCCGCGAGTTCAGCGTGGGTCGCAACGGCCTCGCATCGCTGGTGAGCCCTGTCCCGATGCGCACCGGCGTCGGGGGCTTCGTCTGCGTCATCGGCGAGGAGCACCGCCTCGATCAGATCGCGCGTCTTGCGGTCGCGAGAGCCGCATCCGCCTGTGCCATCGAGTTCGACCGAGAACGCGCCGTGACCGAGACGAGGGACAAGCTCGAGGGTGAGTTCATCGCCTCGCTGCTCACCGGGTCGTATTCGTCCGAGCGGGTCGCGCTCGAGCGCGCGCGCCGGCTCGGCGCCGACCTGTCGCATCAGGTCGCGGTGATCGCCCTTCGCGGGGCGGTGTCCTCGCCATCGTGGGAGCTCAGAGCCCTCCGCGCCGCGCAGAACGTGGTCTCGCGTCGCGAGGTTCGGGCCCTGGTCGCCGCGCACGAGGACGCCGTGTGCGTTGTGGTGATGCCGGAGCCCGACGGCGCCGTCGACGCCCTCTACCGGTTCGCCGAGCTGGTGCGCAGCGAGTGCGCCCGCGCGACCGGGGACACGGCCACCTCACTGGGCCTCGGCCGAACGCATGAGGGTGCTTCGGGCGTGCGCCAGTCGTTCCGCGAGGCCGAGCACGCCCTCGAGATGAGCCGCCGCCTGCTCGGCCCCGGGCGTCAGGCGAGCTTCGCCGACCTCGGCCTCCATCGATTGCTCTTCGCCATGGCCCAGCATCCCGAGCTCAGTGACTACTACCGGAGCACGGTCGGTGACCTGGTCGCATACGACGAGCGATCCAGCGCCGAGCTGATGGCGACCCTCGACGCCTACTTCGAGGCGAACGGGTCACCCACCGAGACAGCGCAGCGCCTAAAGCTGCATCGCAACACCGTGCTGTACCGGCTTCGCCGGATTGAGGAGGTCGGCCGGCTCCGACTCGACGACCCCGCCACCCGGCTCAACCTGCATCTCTGCCTGCGCATCCGCGACGTGCTCTCGGCAGGTGCCGCTCGGGGCGCTCAGCCAGAGCCGGAGGGAGTCCCGGGTAGCTGAGCGCCCTTGGTCGGCGGCGCAGACTTCTAGTGGAGCAACTCGAACGTGTTGGTCGCGTCGTCCACGAAGTACACACCGTTGCGGTGGGGAGTTACGACGAGCCCGAAGAGGGCGCCGCTGCCGGGCGGTGAGCCGCTCGTGTCGAGCCACTGGAACGCAACCTGCGCGCCCGCGGGAGTCGTCTCGACGATGCGACCGTCACCGGCGTTGACGGTGAGGATGTCGCCGTTCGGCGCCAGGGTCAGACCGAGTGGCGAGTTGAGCCAGCCGTTGCTGGTGACGTCGGTGCCTGTCAACGCGCTGCCCATCCTCGTGAAGGCGTCCGGGATGGCCGCGATGCGGTTGTCGGCGGTGTCGGCGACGTACAGCGTGCCCGAGGGGCTCACCGCGTCTCCGGTGGGTCCGACCACCAGGGCCGCGGGATCGGTCCGCTCCGCGAACCCCGAACCGATGACCGTGCTCGACACCACCCACGGCGCGGCGCTGCCCGCGGTGTGCAGGACGATCCGGACGACGGTACCCCGGTCGACCACGGCGCCGCCGGCGGCGACCGTCCCGTTGAGCACGTTGGTCACGAAGAGATCCGAGTCGGCGCCGCGATCGACGGCCGCGAGATCCCAGGGCCCGTTGATGCCGTATGCGTGGTTGAGCATCTCGACGAGGTTGCCGTTGCTGTCGAGGATGATGAGGCACCCCGCCTTGGCTGTCGGTGACATGCCGTTCGTGGTGGGAAGCGATCCGACGACCACCCAGCGGTGCTGCAGGATCGCGAGCGCCGTGGTCAGCCCGACCCCACCGGTGCAGATGCTGCGGACGTCACTCGAGGTGATGTGCGCGAACACCGAGCGCCGGCCCTGCGGCGTCATCTGGACGATCGTGGTGCCGGTTCCCTGCTCATTCGACGATGCGTTGAAGTTGCTGACCAGCACGTTGCCGGCGACCAGACGGCCCCAGTTCTCGGTGACGACCGCCATGCCGTACGGGTTCACGTCACCGTTGTGGGGCACGGTCGAGCCGAGCGTCGACACGTGCGTGAGGTTGCCGATGAAGGGACCCGACGCCGAGGCTGCGAGCGGACCGAGCGCGATGCCCGCGGCCGGGAGTGCGACCAGGGCGAGGCGGCTCAGGATGTGGTTTCCCTTCACTGCGAATCTCCTCAGGACGCCGGACAGTCTTCCCCGGACCGCCTTTGGCAGCGCCAGGTAAGCAGTACGCGGGTGGGTTACGTCAAGTGGCGCGAGTTCGCCTTGCTAGACTCACCGGCGGTCATGACCTACATCGTCACCGAGACCTGCGTCGACCTGAAGGACAAGTCCTGCATCGAGGTGTGCCCGGTGGACTGCATCCACGAGGCCACCGAGGACCGGATGGTCTACATCGACCCCGATGAGTGCATCGACTGCGGCGCGTGCGTCGATCCGTGCCCGGTCGACGCCATCTATGCCGAGGAGGACGTGCCCGAGGCGCAGGCGAGGTTCGTCGACATCAACAAGATCTACTTCAAGGACAAGGCGCTCGCCCGGGCGCGGGTCGCTGAGATCAAACCGCCCGACGCCGGCTGAGCGAGATCAGGGCACCCTTGGTTTGTGCATTGCGCACAAGCCAACCCCGGAAACCATGGGTCTGAGAGTCCATAGTGAACGGGTCGCGAGAACCCTAGTCTGCATCTCGTAGTGTGCTGCGGCGGCCGGGGGTCCAATCGGCAGCCGCGGAGTCAGCAAGCGTCCGCGGAAGGAGTCCTATGGCAATCGACGAGTCCCTAGCCGTGAGAGTTGCAGACGAGGTGACAACCGCGATGTCTCCGACCAAGACCACCAAGGCGAAACCCGCCGACGTCATCCGCAACGCGCGAGAGCTCGGCATCAAGATCATCGACCTCCGCTTCGCGGATCTCCTCGGGAGCTGGCAGCACTTCAGCATCCCGGTCGGTGAGCTGACCGAGTCGCTGTTCGCCGAGGGCATCGGATTCGACGGTTCGAGTATCCGTGGATTCCAGAAGATCTACGAGAGCGACATGCTCCTGTTCCCGGATCCCGGGCGCACCTTCGTCGACGGCACGCTCGAGATTCCCACCATGGCCATCGTCTGTGACATCAAGGATCCGCTGACGCTCGCGGACTACAGCCGGGACCCGCGCTACGTCGCGCGCAAGGCCGAGGAGTACCTCCTCAGCACCGGTATCGCCGACACGTCGTACTGGGGGCCGGAGCTCGAGTTCTACATCTTCAACTCGGTGCGGTTCGACCAGAACACGCATGAGGGCTACTACCACATCGATTCCGACGAGGGCATCTGGAACACCGGCAAGAACGGTACGGCCAACCTGGGTTTCCGCCCGAAGTTGAAGCAGGGCTACTTCCCGACGCCGCCGATCGACAAGCTGCAGGACCTGCGCAGCAAGATCGTGCTCGCGCTCATCGACGCGGGTGTCGCGATCGAGGTCCATCACCACGAGGTCGGCACCGCCGGACAGACCGAGATCGACATGCGCTTCGACTCGCTCGTGAGCATGGCCGACAAGGTGCTGATCTACAAGCACATCGTGAAGAACGTGTGCTACCAGAACGGCTACACCGCAACCTTCATGCCCAAGCCGCTCTTCGGTGACAACGGCAGTGGCATGCACACCCATCAGTCGCTCTGGAAGGACGGCGTGCCGCTCTTCTACGACAAGGATGGATACGCGCTGCTCAGCGACACGGCGCGCTGGTACATCGGCGGCCTGCTCAAGCACGCGCCGGCTGTCCTCGCCTTCGCCGCGCCGACCACCAACAGCTACCGGCGGCTGGTACCCGGCTACGAGGCCCCGATCAAGCTGGCGTACAGCGCCCGCAACCGCAGTGCCTGCGTGCGCATCCCCACGTACAGCCCGGCCCCGGCGGCACGGCGTCTCGAGTTCCGTTCGCCGGATCCGATGTGCAACCCCTACCTTTCGTTCGCGGCCTGCCTCATGGCCGGGCTCGATGGGGTCAAGCACCGGATCGAGCCCCCGACGCCCGTCGAGGCTGACCTCTACGAGCTGGAGGGCGAGGAGAAGGCGCGCGTCAAGGACCTTCCCGGGTCGCTGACCGAGGTGCTCAACGCACTCGAGGTCGACAACGACTTCCTCACCGAGGGTGGCGTGTTCACCCAGGACCTGATCGACATGTACATCTCGTACAAGCGCGAGAACGAAGTGGACCCGGTGGCGCTGCGGCCGCATCCCTACGAGTTCGCCCTGTACTACGACGCCTGAGCACCGGCTCAGGACTTCACCAGCACACTCCTTCCTGGACAGGGGGGCCGGGTTACCTCGACCCGGCCCCTCCTTTCTTTAAGTCTTTACGACCTGTCATTTAGGTCTTTAGGACTTGCTGGTCTGGGGGTCCGCGTCCCGCCGCCGGAGGCCAGTTGGGTGCCAGGTTCGGCCGTCAGCTGGTCAGTGGCGTGGGATGGTCACGACCGGGCGCCCGGTGATCAGGGCGTGGCCGGCGGCCGGGCACTCAACACGCAGAACTCGTTCGCCTCGGGATCGGCCATCACCACCCAGCTCACCTCGCCCTGCCCGATGTCGATCCGGCGAGCGCCGAGCGCGAGGAGGCGCTCCACCTCGGCGGCCTGATCGTCCGGGCGCAGGTCGAGATGGATGCGGTCCTTGACCGACTTTCCCTCGGGGACGTGGAGGAACAGGATGTCCGGGCTCTCGCCCCCCGGCTCGATCCACAACTCGCCATCCTCCGGTCCATGCAGCTCGAGGCCGAGGGCCTCGCTCCAGAACGATCCGACCAGGAGCGGGTCGGAGCAGTCGATGACGACGTTCTGCCAGCGAAGCGACATGTCCCCAAGTCTAGCCTCGGCCCCTCGTGCCGAGTACCGCGTGGCGAATCGCTCGCACCTGCGCGGCCGGCGTGTACCAGCGGAGGGTGTGCTCGAGGCCGCGCTGGGCGACACCGGCGAGGTCGAGGTCGCCGCACACCGCCTGCTCGATCCGGTCCTCCCAGTCATACGCGTCGACGAGGAACCCGTTGACACCTTCCTCGATCGCCAGCCGGAAGCTGTATGTGGGAGTCGCCAGCGTCGGGGTCTCGACGATAGCGGCCTCGAAGTACTTCAGCTCCGATTTCGAGTTGCTGAAAACATTGCTCTGCAGCGGCACCACGTTGAGGCCGGTCGACCCGATGAGCGTCTCGAGGGTCAGGAAATCAGCCAGCGGCAGGATGTCGATGCGATCACCGAGGCCGCGCAGCGCGGGGCCGATGTCGAGAAACCCGACGATGCGCAGGCGGACATCGGTGTGCCGGGTCATCACGCGTGCGAGCGCCGTCGACACGAGCTCGAAGTCGCGATTGTGGGTCGGAGTGCCGCTGAAGTAGCCGATGCTGGCCACCCCGTTCGGCGCCGCGGCGGCATGGCGGGTGCGGCGTATGTCGTCCGCTCGTTCCAGCTGCAGATGATTGAGGAAGTTGGGAACGACCCAGGTTGGCAGCTGCGCGAACTCCTCGATGCGCGCCGAAAGGAAGTCGTTCGTCGAGATCGCTCCGTCGCAGAGACGGAGCAGCGCCCCGATCCGCGACATTGACGCGAACCATTCATCGAGCATCGCATCGTCGGGATGCCGGTCCAGGGTCTCGAGGACGAGGCCGACGTAGCGGGTGTCGAAGATCAGATCGTCGACGTCGAAGAGCACGCGGCAGCCTGCTGCTCGAGCGCGGGTGACCAGGCCGTCGAGCCTCGGCGTGTAGCGGGTCCGGCAGATCACCAGCGTGTTGATGGCGCCGATCAGCCGCTCGAGAATCGGCAGCTCCGCTCGCGTGAACCAGGTCGCCGAGATGCTGCGGTCGTCGACCTCCTGCGCGAGTGCCTCGACCATGTTGAACACGCGGTAGCGAAAGGTGCTCGTGTCCGGCACCTCGTAGAGATAGGCGACGTGGTGGGCGCCACTCACCGAGACCCTTCGGACTCGCTCCTCGATGCTGGGCGCCCACGGCTCCGGAAACTCCGGGGGTGTCGCCTTCCCCTTGGTGCGCACTCCTATCCTTCGGTTGCGGCGATCGCGACCGCGAGCTGATCGCAGATCGGTGCGAAGACCGCGCTCCAGTCGGTCAGGAAGGTGCTGGCGCGGTGCTGGGCGCGGCGGCGGTCGACGTCCTCGGCGAGCGCCACGCCCTGACCGATGCCGGCGATCATGCTCGGAAGCGCCGGATCGCAGCAGATGATGTTCGCCGAATACTGTGCGAGCGATTGTTTGTGGGGTCCGAACGTGTTGGTCACCACGGCGGCGCCGGCGGCAGCGAGGTCGAGCGGCGGATAGCTCGAATGCGGCGACGCCATCAACGACAGCCCGAGATCCATGCGCCGGAGCAGCTGCTGGTAGTCGTGCCAGCCGAGGTTCTCGATGAGAGTCGGGCGCACGCCGCCGGGCAGCGCGACCGGCTCGAGATCCCTCCCGATGAAGAAGAAGTCCCACGTCGCGGGGTCGAGGTGGCCGCAGTCCACGGCGCCGGCGATCGCCTCGAGCCCGCGGTAGTACAGGTTGCGGAGATTCTTGGGTCGTGCGTAGAAGAGAAAGTTGCGCTTGCCCTGCGCCGGCTCGCCGCGCGGCGTCAGAAATGCCGGGAAGGCGGGCTCGAACCACGACGGCGTTCGCGCGTGGTTGTCCGGGCCCTCGAAGAGCGAGTCGAAGAGCGGTTTGGAGTTGACGATGCAGGTGATGCGCGGGTCTTCGAGGACCTCCGCGTACCGAATCGAATCATCACCCTCGGGGTAGAAGCGCCGCTCATCCTCCTGGACGAGATAGATGATCGTGCTCGGGTCGACGGACGCGCGCGTCGCCCATGTCGTCCACCACGACGTGGTGACGAAGAGATCGCCGGCGGCGACATCGACCAGACGTCCGCTCGACGTGTCGCGTGACGAGAAGACGAACTCCACGTCGCCCTTCCAGGGAATCCCGTTGGCTTCGAGCACCGTCCTGCAGTTTGCCGGCGTCGGCGGCTCCGAGCGCGTGATGATCCGCAGTGGCCGGTCCATGCGCCGTGCCAGCAGCGTGGCGAAGATGAGCGCGGTGCCCACACCACCGAAGAGGCTGCCGCTGTTGATGCTGTCGGTGACCATCGTGATGCGCTTCGGCGCCGACACGCTCGAGTACACCTGGAGCGGACGCAGATTCGGGAAACGCTCGTCGAGCGTGAGGGCCAGCCACTGACGCTCCACCGTCGACGGCGCGATCTTGCTCCCGCGCGCCCGGCCGTGGCGCAGATAGTGGAGCAGCGCGTTGGTCCCGGGTGACAAGTCGGCGTTGCGCTCCAGGTAGAACCCGGTGGAGAAGCGCGGGCCCGGGTCCCATCCCAGTGCGGCGCCGATGAGAACGTAGTGCCGGAGTGGATCCATTCCGGACCGGGCAACCTCCGGGTAGTTCGCCTGGTACCACGCAGCGTCGAACAGGTCCGAGGACTCGATCTCGCGGAGGTCGCGCGGGATCTGCAGCCGGGCGAGCGCTCTGCGGTGGACGTTGATCCGTCCGGTCCCGGTCACGACGTTGAGCGCCTTGATCGCCGTCCGGGAGACCTGGGGGTACTGCCGGATCACCGAGCGCAGCTGGGAATACGGCGGTTCCAGGAGCGACTGGCGCAGCCGCACGTTCTCCTGCCGCGCCGCGTCGAGCTCGTGCTCCAGCAGCGTGATCTTCAGGATGGGATCGTCGGACGCGGGCGCGCCGTCGTCAGGGTACGTCTGCATTGTGGCGGTCAGCCGGTGAGATGCTGATTCATGGTGTCGCGCTGCCCGGTGTCACCGGTCAGCCGGCGAGCACCTCGGTCGCGGGCAGCAGTGTCAGTGCGGCGGCCGCGACGCCGTCGGCGTCGAGTCCGAGCTGCGCAAGGAGCTCCGCCTGCGCACCATGCTCGATGAACTGGTCGGGGAGGCCCAGTCGCACGATCGGCACCATGACGCCTTCGGCGGTGAGCAACTCCGTGACCGCCGAGCCGAAGCCGCCGTTGGCGATGCCGTCCTCGACGGTGATGACCGCACGATGGCGCGCGGCGATCGCGCTCAGCTCGGGAGCGATCGGTTTGACGAAGCGCGCATCGATGACCGTCGTCGAGATGCCGTCCGCGGCGAGACGCTCCTGCGCCTGCATCGCGACGGCAACCATCTTGCCGACTGCGAAGATCGCGAGGTCACGGCCGCGGTGGCGTGTGACGATGCTCGGGATCGCGACGGGCTCCAGGGGCTCACGGCCTGCGGACGGCGCGGGGCCGCGCGGAAAGCGCAACGAGAATGGCCCGTCATGGGCGAGCGCGGTCGCGAACAGCGTGCGCAACTCGTCCGGTGAGCTCGGCGCCGAGATGGTCATGCCGGGGATGCAGCGAAGGTACGCGAGATCCAGGAACCCGTGGTGCGAGGGCCCGTCGGCGCCGGTGATGCCGGCGCGGTCGATCACGAAGGTGACGGGGAGATGGTGCAGGGCGACGTCGCATGTGATCTGGTCGAAGGCGCGCTGCAGGAAGGTCGAATAGATGCAGACCACCGGACGCAACCCGCGCATCGCGAGCCCGGCGGCGAAGGTCACCGCGTGCTGTTCGGCGATGCCGACATCGAAGAAACGATCGGGGAAGCGTTGCGCGAAGTCGAGCAGGCCGGTCGACGACGCCATCGCCGCGGTGATGGCGACGATACGCTCATCCGCCTCGGCCGCCTCGCACAGCGCCTTGCCGAAGATGTCGGTCCAGTCGAGTCCCTTCTTGAGCGCCGTGCCACTGTCCGGGTCGAACGTGGAGACCCCGTGGAATTTGTCAACCTTGTCTGCAACTGCGGGCCCGTATCCCTGACCCTTGTTGGTGACCACGTGCACGACCACGGGCCCGCGGATTCGGGCGGCGTCACGCAGCGCCTTCTCGACCGCCTGGAGGTCGTGTCCGTCGATCGGTCCGCCGTACTTGAGTCCCAGCGTCTCGAAGAGCGAGATCGGCGCGACCAGCTGCTTGAGCGAGTTCTTCATGCGCCGCGCCGTCTCGTAGGCGGAGTGCCCGACCGCGGGAAGTGAGCGCAGCGCCGTTCCGGCCGCATCCTTGGCGGCCTCGTAGCGGGGCGACAGCCGGAGATGACCGAGGTTCTCGGCGATCCCACCCACCGTGGGCGCGTAGCTCCGGCCGTTGTCGTTGAGGATGATCACCATCTCGGGCTTCAGCTGTCCGATGTTGTTGAGCGCCTCGTAGGCCATGCCCCCGGTCAGAGCGCCGTCGCCGACGACACACACGACCTTGCCACTCTCACCGCGCAGATCGCGGGCGGTGGCGAATCCCAGCGCGTAGCTGAGCCCGGTGGACGCGTGGGAGTTCTCGATCAGGTCGTGCTCGGACTCCCGCCGGGACGGGTACCCGCTGAGGCCCCCCTGCTGGCGCAGGGTGCCGAACTGGCCGAGCCGGCCGGTCAACATCTTGTGGACGTAGGCCTGATGCCCGGTGTCGAAGATGATGGCGTCGCGCGGGCTGTCGAACACCCGATGCATGGCGACCGTCAGCTCGACAACGCCGAGATTGGGCCCGAGGTGGCCCCCGGTGCGTGAGACGGCGGTGATCAGCTCTTCGCGAATCTCCGCGCAGAGGCGTGTCAGGTCCTCCGGGCCGAGCCCACGCAGGTCGTCCGGGCTGGCGATCTCCTCGAGCAGCACAGGGTCAGTCTAGTGGAGGCGACCCGGTTGGGCTCCTTGGCGGAAGCGCACACACGTGGGTCGCGGAGCATGATTACCGGCCATGCAGCGACTTGAGCCGCGCGAGGCCGTGCTCGAATGTGCCGCGCGGGACGGCGATATCGCCGAGGGCGCGCTCTGGCTTGCCGCTGACGACTGCCCCGGAGTGGAGCCCGAGCGCTGGCTCGAGCGCCTCGATGAGCTGGCCGGAGAGTTGCGCTCGCGCTGCGGTCTCCACGGTTGCGGGCCTGCCGATGCCCCCCTCGTCGGGGCGCTGTTGCGCGACCGGCTGCGCCTCCGTGGCGCGGGCGGCGGGGATCCGCGAGCCCACTACCTCCACACCGTGCTCGACCGCGGCGCGGGCGTGCCGATCGCGTGCTCCGCGATCTGGATCGCGGTCGGCGCCCGGGCGGAGATCCCCGTCGAAGGGGTGAACCTTCCCGGACACTTCGTGGTTCGGGTCGACGGGCACCTGTTCGACACCGTGGCAAGCGGCGAGCCGCTTGACGAGGAGGATCTCAAGCGGCTGGTCACGAGCTCCACGGGCAAGGAGATCGAACAGCTCGAGCCCGCCCAGGTGGCGCGAGCGAGCGCGCGCGACATGCTCGCTCGCATGTCGCGCAACCTGCGCCGCTGCTACACGAGCCTCGAGTGCTGGGACCAGGCGCTGCGCGCCGCCGACCGCTGCGTCGACCTGGTGCCGTCACCCGCCGAACGCCGCGACCGCGGCCTGCTCCTCTGGCGCATGGGCAGGGTCGTGGCTGCGCTCAGCGACATCAACGCATACCTCGATGAGGCTTCGGACACGTGCCCGGATCGCGCCGCGATGACCGAGGTGGCCGGCAGGCTTCGCGCCTTCCTCAACTGACCGCGGCTGCCCGCCCGCCGCGCCGGCTCAGTGCACGCCGATGAGCAGCGAGAGCAACCAGATGACGCCGATGAGCGCGAGCACGGCGAACGGCACCATCACGAACACGACGAACGAGAAGACGAGCCGCTCATCGGGCATCAGCTCGGGTGCGCGTTTGCGCACTCGGAGGTCGTGCGCGTACCAGTAGATCCCGCCGACCAGGAATCCCACGAGCAGGAAGAAGATCCCGGCGAATGCGGTGACGATCCCCACGGCGTTGGGCGAGAGCGTGAACCGCCAGGCGGCGCCCCCCGCGAGGGACAGCAGCCCGCACGAGATGTAGCGGAGCAGCATCGGGACCGGACGTGGCTGTGCGGGATCCGGTGCCGGCCGCCGCGCCGCGGCAGCCTTGTTCTTCGCCGCCACGCCGGGACGGGAGTTCGAGGGCACGGGCCGAGTATAGGGACGGCGGGGCACGCGTCCGGCGCACGCGCTCGGCATCGGGCGCTCGCCTACACTTGGCGGCCACGGCCGGTGCGCACGGAGGATCCGGGACCTTTGACCGTCGGGGCAAGACTGCCTGACTTCGAACTCGAGACCAGTGGTGGTGGTCGCGTCAGCAATGCCGACCTCGAGGGCCGCCGCACCGTCCTGTACTTCTATCCCAAGGACGACACGCCCGGCTGCACCCTGGAGGGCCAGGAGTTCACGCAGCTCAGCGAGGCCTTCGCGGCGGCGGGAGTCGCCGTGTACGGTGTGTCGCCGGACACGGTGAGACGCCATCAGCGATTCATCACCAAGTGCTCGCTCGGCATTCCCCTGATCAGCGATCCGGAGCGGCGCCTCATCGAGTCGCAGGGCCTCTGGGTCGAGAAGAAGTTCATGGGGCGCCAGTACATGGGGGTGGCGCGCACGACCTTGCTGATCGGACCGGATGGGACCATCGAGCGTGAATGGCGGGACGTCAAGCCCGCCGGTCACGCCGCTGAGGTTCTGGAGACCGTCAACGGCGGTTAGGCGGGCCGTCGCCGGAGAGCGGATCGACCTTGCGACGCTGCTCGAGCGGCGGGTCATCTTCGTCGCGGGAAAGGGTGGCACCGGCCGCAGCACGCTGACCGCCGCCCTCGCGCTCCTCGGCGCCCGCGCCGGCAAGCGCGTCCTGGCAATCGACGTCGACGCCAAGGGCGACCTCGCCGCGGCGCTCGGGTCACCGCCCGCCGGGTTCGCTCCCCGTGTCGTCCAGCACGACCTCTCGGTCCTGGAGCTGCGCACCGATGAGTCGTTTCAGGAGTACCTGAACATCTATTTCAAGGTCCCGAGGGTCACCCGCCTGACCCCCCTGGCCCGCATCTTCGACTTCATCGCCACCGGGGTTCCCGGGCCGCGCGACATGCTCGTCGTCGGCAAGATCGCCTACGAGGAACGTCGCAAGGAGCCGGATTCGGGCACGCCCGTCTGGGATCTCATCGTCGTCGACTGCGCGGCGGGTGGCCAGATGGAATCGCATCTCGCCGCGCCGAAGGCGATGCTGACCCTGGTCCGGGGCGGGATCATCCGCGCTCAGGTCGAGTGGATCGACGCCCTCATCCGAGATCCGCGGCGGACCAGCGTGATGCTCTGCGCGCTTCCCGAGGAGATGCCGGTGATCGAGGCGATCGAGCTGCACGATCGCCTGCGCAACGGATCCGGTGTCGGCGTCGATCTGTGCGTGCTCAACCGGGCCGTGGACGAGCCGGTCACCGCCGCCCACCGCCGTCTCGTGGCCGCGCTTATCGGTCCCGAGCACGCGGATGTCGTCGCCGAGCACCTGGGCGGATCGCCGGCGCCGCTCGAGGCGGGGATCGACCTCCAGGCCCATCTCTACGACACCACAGCCCGCTACCTGCGTCAGCTCCGCGGCAGGCTTCCGATGCCCGTCGTGCCGGTGCCGTTCGTGGTCGATCGGACCGGGCTGACCACGACACGAGCGGTCGCCGACGCACTCAGCAGCAGGCTCGCATGAGCGCCATCGAGAGCACGTTCGTCCCCGAACGGCGCCGGAGCGTGCGCAGCGAGACCGTGGGGCTCGGCCGTCTCCTGGGGCCGCTCGACGTGGTCATCTGCTGCGGCAGCGGTGGTGTCGGCAAGACAACGGTGAGCGCCGCACTCGGCATGGCGATCGCGGCCGCGGAGGACAAGCGCGTCCTCGTGCTCACCGTCGACCCGGCCCGGCGCCTGGCGACGGCGCTCGGCATCAAGGGCATCGGCGCCGACCCCGTGCGGATTCCCAAAGCTCGGCTCCGCCGAGCCGGGATCACCATCAACGGCGAGCTCGAGGCGGCGATGCTCGACATGAAGCAGGCGTGGGACCGGATGATCGAGCGCTACTCCCCGGATCGCGCCACGGCGCAACGGATCCTGCGCAACCCGCTCTACCAGCGCATCACCGATTCCTTCGTCGGATCGCACGAATACGCGGCCATCGAGGCGCTCTACGAGCTCCACGACGCGAGGGAGTACGACTGCATCGTCGTCGACACGCCACCTTCTCGCGATGCGCTCGACTTTCTCGAGGCGCCCACGCGACTCACCGACTACGTGGGCTCGCGCCTGCTCTCGCTCCTCTCGGGAGGCCCATCGCGATTCGGCTTCCGGGCGATGAACTACGCGGCTGCGCCGTTCCTCCGCCTGGCCGACCGGCTGCTCGGCGCCGAGGTGCTCGCCGAGGTCTCGGAGTTCGTCCAGCAGCTCCAGATGCTGTACGAGGGAATCCAGGGGCGCGCCCGGTCCGTCTACCGGCTGCTGCGCAGCCCGCAGACGGGGTTTGTCGTCGTGACAACGCTCGAGCACGGCCCGTTCACCGAGGCTGAGTTCTTCTGCGCCAAGCTGAGCGAGTTCAAGATGCCGCTCCGCGCGATGGTCGTCAACCGCGTGCTCCCGGACCTGTTCCGCGACCCCGGCGGCGTCGCCGCCGCGACAACGTTGGTCGAGGATCCGAAGGTCGCCGCCTGGCTCTCGGGTGAGCTCCAGATGAAGGTCTCCGCCGACACCGCGCGGTTCGTCGGCAGGACATTTCTCACGCGCAACACCCTCGCGCAGCGCGAGGCTCGTCAGCTCTCGAAGCTGAGCCGGCTCGGCGAGGTGCCGATCGTGCGCATGCCGCTCTTCAGCGAGGAGGTGTCCGAGCTCGAAGGGCTGGTGCGCATCGCGAAAGCACTCTGACCCGGGCCCAGCGCGGCGCCACGAGCGGCAGCGGCGGTCAGCCCTGACCGGCCAGCAGGCGCATCCGTGCGCCGTGGCGGCCGAGCGAGTGCGCATCACCGATCACGTCGAGCACCGGTGGATCCTCGAGGCGCACCACCGAGCAGTCGCCGGCGGTCACTCGTGAGACGGCCTCGACCATGGCGGGGTCGGCTGTGCTCAGCAGCACCTGGTGCGTTGCAGACAGGTCCTGCAAGAACTCGATGAACAGGTCACGGCGGCGGGGGTCGGAGGTGAGCAGGGGCTCGTCGAGCAGCAGTGGCGTGCGCTCCCCTCCACCGCCGAGCACTTCGCAGAGCGCGAGCCGGAGGAGCAGCGCCACCTGGTCGCGGGTGCCGTGCGACACCGCGTCGAGGGGCACCATGTCGGGCCGCTCGCGTCCGAGCAGGCCGAGGGCGAAATGATCGGTGTCGACGTTGACCTCGATGTAGCGCGCGTCGGTCAGCAGGCTCAGACGGCTCCCCAGCGAGTCCGCGAGGCGAGGAGCGAGCTCGCGGTGGGTCACGCGCGACGCGGCATCGATCATGTCGGCGGCAAGGCGAAGTGCCTTGAGCTGGCGCAGACCGCGGTCACGAGCGGTCTCGCAGGCGTCGCGCTCATCCTCGAGGTCGGCGATCGCGGGGAGGGTGTCGAGCACGCCGCCGAGGCGCGCGCGCAGCTCGCGGGCCTGGTCGCCCGCCGAGGTCGCCGCGCGTCGCGCTCGTTCTGCCTCAACGTCGAGCTCCTGGAGCGTGGCGGCGTCGGGCGGCGAGGCCGCAAGCGCCTCCTCGGGATCGCCGCCGGCTTGCATCAACTGCTCTGCGAGCGCGGTCTCGAGGCTCTCCAGTGTCGCCGCGTCACCGCCGAGCGCGTGCGCCGATCGCTGGAGATCGTCGAGCCTGCGGCGCGCCGCGTCGTGGCGCCGCCGCGCGTCGCAGGCATGGCGGAATCCCGCCACCGCCGCGGCTGGGTCACCCTGGTGCATGCCGATGCCGGCAGCCTTCAGGATCGTCCGCAGACGGAGCTCGAGGTTCGCGACGGCGCGAGCCGATCGATCGACTTCGTCGCTCGACTGGGCACACGCTGATTCCTCGGCCGCGAGCACGGCGTCCTCCGCGGTCAACTCGTCGCGACGGCGCGCCTTCAGCACGATCGAGTCGACCTGGTCGAGGACATGCTGGGCGCTGGCGATCACCGCTTCCGGTGTCGCATCGGCGCCACGCCGCGGCGCGACGACGCCCGCTTCGCCGGCGAGCGCACGGCAGCGTTCCAGCAGCGAAGCGAGCGCGATCTGGAGCGCCTCCGCATCGGCTCGGCGCCGCGACGTCCGCAGCTCGGCATCGTCGAGCGCCTCATGGAGGGTGCGCAGCACGGGCAGCCGGTCCTGGAGGCGGGCCAGCTCGGACGGATCGACTCCGGCGTCGAGGGCGAGTGCACGCGCCGCGGCCCGGGCCTGCGACGCCGACGACGCTCGCCGCCAGGCGCGCCAGGTGAACGCGGCGGCGGCGAGCCCTCCGAACGCCCCTGCCAGGAGCGCCGCAATCATGAGGTGGGCGTGCGCGAATCCGGCAGCCGCCCCGGCGCCCGCGACCGCGAGGAGCACCGCCGCGACGCCGGACCGGAGGCCGCCGCGGCCGGCCGCCTCCAGCTCGGGGAGCAGCTCGTCGATGACCTTGGCGGGCAGGCTGCGCAGCCCGGTGGCGGCGATCTCGCGGCGAAGCGCCGCCTCACGCGCGTCGTCCCCGCCGGAGCGTCGCGCAGCTCCCGCGGCCGCGATCAGCTCGCCGCGAAGGCGCTGCGATCGTTCGCCGATATCGCCACCGATCTCGCCGCCGGCTCCGAGCGCGGCGATGCCCGTGGCGACGTGCTGGCGCCGCGCGCGGATGGGACGCAGCCGCTCCGCGGCCGCCTGCCAGCGAGCCTCGGCTCCCTCAGCGTTCGATCTCGCCTGCGCCAGCTCACCGCCGAGGGCCGTCACCTCGGTCTCGATGTCGAGGGGGAATCTCGCGTACGAGGCGGTGGCCTCGATCTCAGCAGCCAGGAGCTTGGCCTCGCGCACCATCTCCTCGAGATGGACCCGGCGGTCGGCGACGTCGGAGAGCCGTCCGGCCACCCGAGCGCGCTCAGCCGTGATCCATCGGTGCGTCTCGTCGGCGAGAGTGGCGTCGAGCGTCGCGAGGCGCTCCTGGTCCACCGCCACCGCGGCGAGCCGGGTGCGGGCATCGGCGAGGAGTCGCTCCAGGGCTCGAAGCCGCGCGGTGGCGACACCGAGCGGGCTCGTGCTGCGCCGCTCCGATCCGACCCGCTCCATCGCCTCGCGGATGCGGGTCAGCGCCTGCGCCGCGGTGACGCCTCGACGCGTGTCCGCGAGCCGTTCGATTGCCTCCTGCAGCTGGCCGGCTCGCTGACGTGCACTCTCCGGCGCGTCGATGCGCAGGCCCTCGTCGCCGAGCCACGCCGTCGCGCAGAAGACCGCCTCGTCGATCCCGAGATGAAAGCGGCCCGGAGTCACGGCGCGACCGCTGCGCAGCTCGTCGGTGAGCTCCGAACCGCCCAGTTCCAGGACCTGCACGGACTGCTCGCGCGTCTCGAGGCGCCGGGCGACGCGGATGCGACGCCCGTCGTCGAGCTTGTAGGTGAGCGCGAGGCCGTAGGCCCCTCGCGTCCAGGGCTCGTAGCGCGCCCAGTCGCTGCGGTCGACGGCACGACCCTGACCGCCCGCATCGATGCCGAAGAGCGCGCCGCGCACCGCTCGCAGCAGCGTCGATTTGCCGGACTCGTTCCGTCCCGTGATGACCGTGACGCGGGGGTGCAGGTCGGTGGTCACGTCGTGGAGGCACCCGAAGCCGGTGATCTCGATGCGCTCGAGGATCATCGCAGGCCGACCTCCACGCCCGAGAGCGCCATCAGCCCGTAGCGGAGCGCATCCTCGAGCACCTCGGCCGCTTCGGGGTCCGCGTCGGCGGCGGCCGCGGTTGCGGCGCGAACGAACGAACCCCGCGTGCTCTCCTCCAGGAGCGCGGCTTCGAGGTCGATGAACGGGGCCGTGCGATCGCGCACCTTGACGGCGGCGAGGTTGAGTCGCTCGCGCACGGCCAGCTCCACCGTGAAGGTGTCCAGCGACAGCGAGGAGTCGACGGCGCCGTTGAGGTCGACCCGGATCATGGTGCGCTCGGGGTCGCTCAGTCCGGTCGAGGCGCAGTGCATGGTGACCTCGTCGATGACGGCGGCCACCGAACCGCACGCGTCGGCGTCGCACTCGACGGTGAAGACCGACCACCGGTTGGTGTCGTGCGCGACGAACCGGACGTCGCCCCGATCCGTGATCTCGACGACCACGGGTCCCCGTCCGCCCTCGTCATCGAAGCTGAGCGGTTCCGGGGTTCCGGGGTAGAGGAGTCCCGATGTCGCGTCGAGGCGACGCCGGTGATAGTGGCCGCACAGGGCGGCGGCGAAGCCCGCCGCTCGGATCCGCTCCGCGTGAAACGGACCGTGGATCGACTTTCCCTCGGGCCTCGAGCCGAGCTCGGCGCCGTGGAAGAGGGCGAGATGGACGCCGGAGGCCGACGTGGCGGGCGAGCCGCCCAGGGGATCGCCCTGCCAGGCGGGCTCGCGATGGGCGAGCCCCCAGACGGTGACCCCGTCGGTGAGCTCGACGGGCTCCAGCTCGGTGCTCCCGAAGACGGTGACGTTGGACGGCCACTCGACTCGTCGATACAGCGACCCCGGGAGCAGGGCGTCGTGGTTTCCCGGCGCGATGAGCACCCGCATCGGCTGCCATGACGCGAAGGTCTCGGCGAGGAACCGGCCGGTGTCGACGCCGGCCCGTTCGTGCTCGTAGAGATCGCCCCCGATGGTCACCGCGGAGCAGCCCAGCTCCATGGCCAGCCGTCCGGCACTCGTGAGCGCGTCGCGGAGCCCCTGACGGCGCCGCCGCGCAAGCTCCCCCTGGCAGCCCATGGCGGCGAACACCCGGTCGAGGTGGAGGTCGGCGAGATGGAGGAGACGTGTCGTCATGGTGCTGGGAACGAGAACGGCGACCTGAGGGCGAACGTCAGTTCGCACAGCCTACCACAGGTTCAGAGCCCGAACTTCTGGCACAATTGGGGGGAACCGACGAGGGTTTGCCCCGGCCTGTGCCCGGGCCGATGTCGGATCAGCGGGTGGGGGGATCAGGTGGACAGTCGATTGCATTTGTCGCGGCGTGGCAGCCAGGCAGGGGCGGGAATCGTCGGCGCCGCCGTGGCGATCGTTGTCCTCACCCGTCCCGTGACATCCGGAGTCCGTGCCGTCGACATACTCATGGTCGCTGTGGTGGCGGGCATCGGCGCTGCGCTGCTCTGGCTGCCGTCCGCGTGGGATCGATACCGTCAGGCCGCATCTGTCGCCGGGACCGTGGCCATCGCGGTGGCCGCCGCAGTCGGACTGCGCGCCGTCGCTCCCCAGCTGTCTGATTTCACCGTCGTCGCCACCGTCGCATTCGCCGCGATCCTGGTGGCGCTCGACGCCGATCCACGCCGGGCGGGCTCCCGCACGACACTCGCGTCGCTGACCCGGGCGCCTTGGCCCTTCGCCCTGGCGGGCGTGATCGTGGTGATCGCGATCTTCGTCGCGCTGTGGATCACCACCGCGCCCGCTTCGTCGGGCATCGCCGCGCTGATCGTCGCCGTGGCGGGCCTGGTGGGCATCAAGCTGCTCGCGCTCGGCGGCGCCGATCGCACCCTCGCTCGCCTGGACGCCGAGACGTCCCGCGGTCGCGTGTACGCGACCCTCGCTCGCCGGCTCGGTGTGGCTCGCGACGTGACCTCGGTTGCGTCGGCGGTGCTCGAGGCCTGCCGGGAGATCTTCCCCGAGACGTCGACCGGCATGGTGCTCATCAACGATCCCGCGGACGGCCTGCTGAAATCGCCGGGGGCCTTCCTCTCCGCAAACGGCGTTGGCTCGGGTGGACCCGCCTACGAGCTCGCCCCCGGCGAGGGGCTGGGCGGCGCCGTGTTCGTCGCCGAGCGAGCGGAGGTCTGGCCGACGACGCTCTCCGCCTCGATGGCCCAGGCGAGCCTCCGCGAGGCCAACCGGGTCCGTCTCCGGCGTTCAAAGCTCGGATTCATCCGGTCCGCGATCGGCGCGCCGCTTCGCGTCGACGGCACGACTATGGGAGCCATCCTGCTCACCTCCGAGCGGCAGGAGAACGCGTGGGGCGAATCCGACGCGCCCATCATCGAAGCCCTCGCCGACGAGGCCGCGCGTGCCATCGAGCGCGCCCGGCGCCACGAGGAGGAGATGGGGCGCGCCCAGCTCGACGCGATCACCGGGATGGCGACGCGGCCGCAGCTGCTCGCGGTCATCGACAAGGAGCTCGCGCGCGCGTCGAGGCGCGAGGGGACACTCGCACTGATCATGGCCGACATCGACGGCTTCACCGACATCAATGACCGGTGGGGTCACGACGCGGGCAACCGGGTGCTCGTGGCGTTCGCGGACGTGCTTCGCTCCATCCTTCGCCGCGAGGACAGCGCCGCCCGGTACGGCGCCGACGAGTTCGTCTGCGTGCTCCCGAGCGCCGATCGCGAGCAGGCTCGCGCGGTCGCCGCCCGCATCCAGCAGCGGTTCGCGGTGGATACCGCTGACGAGCAGTCCGCGGGGCGATCGGGAGCCACGGCCTCGGCCGGGATCGCCGTGTATCCGAGCGATTCCCAGGACGTGGCCGGCCTTTTGGAGGTGGCTTCTCAGGAGCTCGAGACGGCCAAGTCCTCCCACGAGTTGACCGGACGCTCACGGCTGCGCCGCCGGGCTCGGGACGCCACCTCGAGTTGACGTCGACTGACGAATAGTTCTAGACTAGAACTATTCGTCCATCGAACACTGCGAGGGTAAACGCTTGAGCGAGGCACCCGCCGCCGAGCGTACCGGGCCCGCCACCAGCGGTCGCCGTGATGAGCTTGCCGATCTGCTCTTCGGGTATATCGGCGGTCTCAAGCGCCAGCTCATGGCCAGCGTGCCCGACGAGCTCAAGGGCGAGTTCGGCGCCGTCACCTGGCATCAGGTGGGCGCGCTCGAGCAGCTTCGCGCCGCCACCCGGACCGGGGGAGGCGCGACCATGAACGAGATCGCGCGCATGCAGCAGTGCGCGCTCAGCTCCGCGAGCGCGCTGGTCGACCGTGTGATCCGCCTCGGGTTCGCCGAGCGACGCAGCGACCCCGAGGACCGCCGGATCATCCACATCGTGCCGACGCAGCTCGGCCTGGAGATGCTCGACCGATTCGATGAGGCACGGAAGGCCGTCGCGCTCGAGGCACTGGCTCCGTTGAGCGATGCGGACCTCGAGCGGCTCGTGCTCCTGATGGGCAAGATCGTCGACTGGCCGGAGCCGGGACACGTCAAGGAGACCGCGCGTGACTGACGTTCTCGACCGCGCCGACACCGTCGCGCTGGCGCCTCTCGAGACCGAGGCCGGCATCGTGAACACTCGGCCCGGCCGCTTCGACTACAAGTGGATCGCGCTCGGCGTTGTCCTGCTCGGCACGATCATGACGATCCTCGACGCGACCATCGTCAACATCGCGATACCGACCCTGCAGGTCGATCTCAAGGCCGGGTCATACGCCGACATCTCCTGGGTCGTCACCGGTTACATGCTGGCCCAGGGCGCGGTCATCCCGATGGCCGGCTGGGCGAGCGATCGCTTCGGCACCAAGCGCCTGTACCTCATCACCATCGCGCTCTTCACGCTCGCGTCCATGGCCTGCGGCGTCGCGCAGAACCTTCCCGAGCTGGTGATCTTCCGGGTCCTCCAGGGACTCGGTGGCGGCATGCTGATGCCGATCGGCATGACCATCATCATGCGTGCCGTCGGACCCCAGAACATGGG
>DAIQQM010000013.1:0-32774 GCA_036786805.1 Candidatus Dormiibacterota bacterium
CGTACGAGGTCAAGCGGCTCCGAGAGGGGCACTACGTCCTGGTGGTGTTCCACCAGGACGGCGGCAAGGTGGCCGAGATCGAGCGGGCGCTGCGCATCCACGACACGGTCTTCCGCCACCTCATCGTGGTCCATGAGGGTCCGATGCCGGAGCCCGAGGCCGAGATTGAGGAGGTGCAGGGACCGATCGAGCCCGAGCCTGAAATTGACGGCGGAGACGCGGATACTGTCGCTGCAGGGTCCGTGGACGGGGACGAAGATCTGGAAGCAGATGACATTCCCTCGGCAATCGATGACGACGAAGGAGATTTGTGATGGCGGGATCCCTCAATCGCGTGATGCTCATCGGCAGGCTGACCCGCGACCCCGAACTCCGCTACACACCGAGCGGCACCGCCGTCTGCAACCTCGCGCTCGCGACCAATCGCTACGGAAGCGATCCGACCACCGGCGAGCGCAAGGAGTTCACCGACTATCACGACGTGGTCGTCTGGAACCAGGGCACGCGCAAGCTCGCCGAGACGACCGCGCAGTACCTGCAGAAGGGACGGCTCATCTACGTCGAAGGACGCCTGCAGACACGCTCCTGGGACGACGCCCAGAGCGGTCAGAAGCGCTACAAGACCGAGGTCAACGCGAACGACGTCCAGTTCCTGGACAGCACCGGACGTCAGGAAGGCGCGCCGTCCGGCGACGGCGGCAACGCGGCGCCGGTCCCGGTGACGGTTCCGGCGGGCGGTGACGTCGACCCCGATGACATTCCCTTCTAGGTTGGAGAGCCATGCCTGATTTCGATCGTCGCCGCCGCAAGGTCTGCAGCTTCTGCCTGGAGCACATCGACTTCATCGATTACAAAGAGGTCACGCGCCTGCGCCGCTACCTTTCGGAGCGGGGCAAGATCCTGCCGCGCCGGATGACCGGGACGTGTGCTCGTCATCAGCGCTCGCTGACGGTTGCGCTGAAGCGGGCGCGACACATCGCGCTGTTGCCGTTTGCGGAGATCCGCTAAGCGCCCGAGCTGACGCAGGCCACGGGTGTCGCAGCTCCGGCCTCCCGCACCGGGCCGCAAGCGCCAGGGCTGCCTGACGCCCCAACCTGGTAGATGAAGATCTCCCATCCCACTCCGGCCGGAGCCTCGACCGACAGCGACACCGGCTGCCCGGCAACCTGACCGGGCGGGGTGAAGTAGTCGGAATTCCCACCACAGGTCGGTGTCGCCGTGTGCGTGAAGGTGGATGACACGATCGTGAGCGAGCCAACTCCAGAGCAGACGAAGGCAACGGAGTAGGTCTGTGTTGGGGTGAACGCCGGAAGTGATCCGGGGCCCATCCCATACGCGGCAGGAGCCACGCCGACGTCAGCTGGAGACGGTTCACCGAGGTCGGTGGGGCCCTCGGTGATGAGAATCTCCCAGCTGATGGACGGATCGGCGGTGACATGGACGCTGACCGGGCCGCTGCCGCTCCCACCCGGCGGCCCGGAGCCTGATCCGCCGGTCGCGCCATCGGGGAATGAGCATTGGTCCAGCTCGTCGCTCCCGAAATACATATTCCCCACCATCGTGAGCGTGTTGGCGACGCCGCCTGAATTGCACGCCTCCCGAATGTTCAACCATTCATCTGGTCCAACCGCGAAGGTTGGAAGGATCGCTGAGCCCGTGCCGTAGGTCACCGGGACCAGCACCCGCTCGTCGGCGAGCACGCTGAACGGCCGGAGCAACGGCCTGCTCTGGGCGACGAAGACCTCCCACGTCATCGAACGATCAGCGGTGATCTCGAAGGTCAGAGGCTTGTCGTCGTACAGCTTCGGGCTCTCAACGACGAACGTGCTGACACCGAGGGAACTCGAGCACTGCGCGAGGTCGTTGCCGAAGACGCGGTTGGTGGAGGCGATCGTAAACGGACCCGGTCCCGCACAGTCGAATTGAATGTAGAGGGTCCCCTGCGGGACGAACGTCTGCAGCTGCACGGATCCCTGACCGTGCGTGACCGGAATCACGACGTGCGCGGCGGTGGGAACGCCCCCACTGCCCAGCAACGGCATCTTCTTGAGCGACGACGCCGAGGGCGGCGGCGAGGAGGTGACCGCGGGACCTGGGGCAGGGGTGTGGTGACCTCTCAGCTCCACCGCGAAAACGACCACGCTCGCGGCGACGACTGCGGCGGCAGCTAGCCCGGCAAAGAGGTTGAACGGCCTGCTCGCGCGATGGGGAGCCCCGATGTCGATGTCGGTGAGGCCGGAGGGTGGACCGGATGCCTCGATGTGCTCGAAGAACGCTCGAAGCTTCGAGTCAAGTCCGGGATCGATGTCAAGCATCGCCGAGCTCCTTTCGCAACGTCGCGAGACCTCGTGCGAGGTGCGCTCGCACGGTTCCGGGCCGGCAGCCCATGAAGGCGGCGCACTCATCGACCGAGTACCCGTGCCGGTAGTTGAGCGTGATGGCGGCCCGCTGCCGGAGTGAGAGGCGCCGATACGCCCGGTCGACATCGATGAGATCGCCGGCCTGAACGGCATTGGGCGAGGTGGCTTCGGCGATGAGCGCCAGCGGTGGCCAGCCTCGCGCGCGGAGATGCCGGCGGCGGCTGATGCAGTGGTTGACACAGACGCGGGTCAGCCACGCGGCGGGCCGATCCATGCGTGACACCGAGTCCCAGGACCGCCAGGCCTTGAGCAGCGTTTCCTGAACCGCATCCTCAGCCTCGCCCTCGTCTCGAAGGATCGAGAGCGCGAGCGAGTAGAGCCGCCTGGCGTCCGGGATCGCGATGGCCTCGAAGGTCTGGTCCGGCACGCTCCCGCCCGCCGCAGCCACGTTCGCCGAGGCAATCACACCCATCCCAACGCGTCCGACGGCGGTTTTGCTGACACGCCGCACCTATACTGGGCTGCAGGCGCATGCGCCATCACCGGGCTCGTCCTCTCCACATCCTTGCCCTAGCCCCGGTCGCCGCGATCTTCGCGGGTGTCCTCGGCCCGACGCCCCACGCCCTGGCGGCGGCATCGAAGGCACCGAGCCCGATCGTCATCACGGTCGATCCAGGCGACGGCGGCGTGCCCAGCCCGGCGCATCCCGGCATCCCGTTCGACCCAGGCCCCATCGGCACCAACGGGCTCCTCGAGAAGGACGTGGTGCTCGACGTGGGCGCACGGCTGGCGGCTCTGCTGCGCGCCGATCTCGTGGACGTTGTGATGACCCGGTCGGCCGACGTCTACGTGTCACCGGCGCGGCGCCTGCAGATCTCCGCTGCGCACCACGCGGCCCTGGTGGTGAGCATTCACGCCGCGACCTCGACCAACCCGAGGACTGCCGCGACGCTGGTGCTCTATCCGACCACGGCGAGTGCCGGCTTCGCCCAGACGCTGAGCGACGCGCTCACCGCTCAGATCACCGCCGACGGCGTCCCCGACGGTGGTGTGCAACTCGGCGACGCCGCCTGGACTCGCTCTCGAGTTCCCACAGCCACCGTCGAGACGGGATATCTCAGCAATCGAACCGACGCCGCGCTCATGGCCACCAGGTCATTCCGTCAAGACGTCGCCATCGGGATTCGCAACGGCGTCGAGGCGTACATGCCGGCGATCATCGCCCGGCGCGACGCGATCCGCGCATGGCGGAGCGGCCATCACGCGACTGTCTCACCGGGCTCGCTCGCCCCTGCTTCGGCCGCGCTGCCCGGAAGCCAGGGGTTCCAGTTCGGCCCGGTCATCGCGTCGCTGCTCGCTGTGAGCGCCGCCGGCCTGATCCTGCTGTTCCGTGATGCGGTGGCGCGCATCCTCGTGGTGCTCGGGGCAGTCGTCGTGCGCCTCATCAGCGGCGTGTTTCGCGGTGTCATGTGGCTGCGGCGAGCCGCGATTCGGGGGCGTCGCAGACGCGGTCGTGCCAGAACCCGCGCACGCCCTGAGCCGCCCTACCGGCGAAGCGGTTCGGTGTACGACGACATCCCACTTTGAGGCGGATCTCAGCGTCCGCGATGCCCGGCTGGTCGAGATCCGAGTGTTCCCCGGGCGCGTCTAGCTCACAGCCGCGCTGACCGGCTCGAGCGCCCCGGTGATCGTCGTCCCGTGCCCGGGGGATGAGCTGATCCTCAACTCGCCGCCGAGCGCGTCGAGGCGATCCGCCATGTTGGTCAACCCGGCGCCGCGCTTCACCGAAGCTGCGTCGAAACCGTGGCCGTCGTCGATGACATCGAAAGTCACTCTGCCGACCTGCTCACGGAGGCGAACAACCACGTGCGATGCGATGGCGTACTTCTGCACGTTCTGCAACGCCTCGAGGACGCAGAAGTACACGGCCGCCTCAACATCCTGCGGGTAGCGGCCGATGCCGTTCGCCTCGACTGACACCGGCACCGATGCCTTGCGCGCCTGCGACTCCAGCGCAACCCGCAAGCCCTTGTCGGCGAGCAGGGGCGGGTAGATTCCGCGGGCCAGGTCTCGCAGGGTCTCGAGTGCATCGTCGGCATCGGACTTGAGTTGCTCCAGGGTCAGCTGCGCCCGGGCCGGGTCACGTACGAGCAGCATCTCAGCGAGCCCCAGCTTCACCTTGATGGCGACGAGATGCTGCTGCGCCCCGTCGTGCAGGTTGCGCTCGAGACGCCGGCGCTCGTGGTCCTGAGCGGTGACAAGGCGTTGACGCGAGGCACGCAGATCCTCGAGCCGCGCTTGCAGATCGGCTGTGAGCCCGACGTTTCGGAGCACCAGTCCGGCCTGTCCCGCCAGGTGGACGAGCAGGTTCTCCTCGACCGGGGTCAGCGCCTCGCCGCTTCGCTTGGTGACGGCGAGTGCGCCGAGCAGGGTTCCCTGATGGCGTACCTCGACGAGACGGCTCGCGCCCTCGACGCTCGGAAGGGTTCCGTCGACTGCCGGCAACGAGGCTGCGCGAGCGGCGTCGGCGGGCCAGACGGCCGCCTGGCGCCAGACCCGGCCGTTGCGCAACCAGACGTCGGCGCGCTGCGCTCCCGTCCCCTCGGCGAGAACACGGGCCATGCGCGGCACCACGTCGTCGACCGCGTACGACTCAGCCACGCGTTCGGAGAACTGAGACAGCACCTCGTACGGCGTGGCGCGGGTTCCGTAGACGAGACGGTTGGCGACGCGCTGCACCCGCTCGCGCACCGGCTGGAACCCGACCGCGACGATCGCCGTCGCCACGATCGACAGTGCGAGATTCGGCTTGCCGCCGCCACCGATCAACGCTCCGATTCCGACCGCGATGCCGACGTACACCGCCGTGATGCAGACCGCAAGCGAGCCGTAGACCAGGGTGCGGCTGATGACCAGGTCGATGTCGTAGAGGCGGTGCTTGAAGATGGCGATGCCCGCCGCCACCGGCAGTGCACAGCCGAATCCCAATGCGATGGCAAGATCGGACACCTGCGGGAATCCCGGCAGCAGCGCATCAGCGATCGAGAACACCACCGCGCCCGCAGCGCTGACGACCACCGCGTAGGCGATCCACTTCAACTGCTGGCGCTCATCTCCATTGGATCGGCGCATGCGGACGAACGGCGCCGCGGCGGCGGCGGCAACGACGAGCAGACCCGGCAACCAAAGAACACCAAGGGCGCCGAAGATGGACCCGACGACGCTGCGCGACGGTACGCCGATCGGGTTGAGCGCAGTCACGAAGTTCGTCTCCGTGGTCAAGTGCCCCGGACTGAATGCTCCACCTGGGATGGCAAGCACCAAGGTGATGACCACGGCGAACACGGCGAGCGGCCGCCACCGACGTGACGGCAGATGGCCGTCTGGGAAGAGCAGAAGAAGAAGCACGAGCGCGCCGGTCGGGAAGACCAGATCAATGACCCAGCTGTCCAGCCACAGTGCCCATAAGCCGCCTGGAGCACCGGGGTGAGTCACCAGCGCGTAGCGAGCGTACTGGTCGGTCAAGCCCTGCAGACCAGCTACAACTGCAACGAAGAGAAACAGCCAGCCCGTGGGGTTTCGCGGCTGCCTCGACGCGACGAGAGCGCCGACGAAGCCGAGGCTGAACGGGACCACGATGTCCTCGATGTCGGTGCCCGGGAGCCCGTGGATGTGACTCCTGTTGGCGACCGCCATGACGATCGTGAGAACTCCGATGGTCATGGCAAGGACGGCCGAGCCGACCGCCAGCGCCGTGGCACCGGCTCGCCTCGGCTGCTCCGGTGCACGCCCGCGGGTGCGCTCCTTCGGCGTCGTCGCTTTTTTCCCCACGCGCTTACTGTATTGAGCGACGGGCGCAGGACAATGGCGCTAGCACCACGCGTGTTAAGGGGCAGGCACCACGGTGGCGCCGATCTCGGGCGGTCTCGCACCCGGCCTTCGCTAGACTTCGGCTCATGGGTGAACCTCAACTCCGCGTTCCCGGTCCGACCCCGCTCCCCGCTCGCGTGGTCCGCTCCGCGAGCCGTCCCATGATCAACCACCGCGGCCCGGAGTTCGCCGCGGTGCTCGATGACGTTGTCGGCGGCATGCGCTGGGCGCTGCGCACCGACAACGATGTCCTTCTGTACCCCTGCAGTGGCACCGGCGGCCTCGAGGCTGCAGTCGCCAACATGCTCAGCCCCGGTGAGCAGGCGTTGTTCTGCGCGATGGGCTCCTTCGGTGAGCGCTGGGCGAAGATCGGCGACGTCTACGGCGCCGAGGTCGTTCGCCTGACCGTTCCGCAGGGCGAGCCGATCGATCCCGAGGATGTCGAACGCACGCTCGCCGAGCATCCCGATATCACCACCGTCTTCGTGACGCACAACGAGACCTCGACGGGTGTGACCAACGACCTCGCGGCCATCGCGGGCGTCGTCAAGAGCCGCGGCAAGATGCTCGCCGTGGACAGCGTCAGCGGCGCCGGCTGCCTTCCGCTGGAGACGGATGCGCTGGGTGTCGACGTGCTCGTGACCGGCTCGCAGAAGGGTTGGATGGCCCCTCCCGGCGTCGCGATGATCGCGGTCAGCGCGGCGGCGTTCGAACGCGCCGAGACCGCCACGAACCCTCGCTTTTACCTCGATTTCGGGCGTGAGAAGAAGTCCCAGGACAAGAACCAGACGGCCACCACCCCGGCGGTCTCGGTTATCTTCGCGCTTCAGGAAGGTCTGGCCATGCTGCGCGAGGAGGGGCTCGACAACGTCTGGGCGCGTCACGCTCGCGTCGGCAGGATGATCCGCGCCGGCATCGAGGCGATGGGCATGAAGCTGCTTGCGGCTGAGGGTCATCGCAGCGACACGGTCACTGCGGTGCACAGTCCGGCGGACACGCCCGAAGCGCTCAAGAACCTGCTCACGACGTTGCGGACGGCCCATGGCCTGGTGCTCGCGGGCGGCCAGGAGTCGCTCCAGGGCAAGATCTTCCGCATCGGCCATCTCGGCTTCATCGACGACGCCGACGCCTACACCATCCTCGCCCTGCTCGAGGCCGGCCTCATCGACACCGGGCTGCGCACGCGGGGCGGCCTCGCGGTCGCCGCCGCGCAGACCGAGGCACGCGGGACGGTCGCGCAGGCAGAACCCGTCAGCGTCGGGTGAGCATCACCGCGGAGCCACGCACGGCGGCCGGGACGGTGACGCGCATCCTGGTCGCGGACCCGATTGCCGAAGACGGCGTGACGCGGCTGCGCGCAGCCGGCGAGGTGGATGTGATGACCGGGCTCGAGCCGAGCGCGCTCCGTGAGCGCATCGGCGATTACGACGCCCTCGTCGTCCGCAGCGAGACCAAGGTCACGGCCGAGGTGTTCGCAGCGGCACCCCGCCTGCGCGTGGTGGGACGCGCCGGCGTTGGTGTCGACAACATCGACATCGAGGCGGCGACCCGGCACGGCGTCCTCGTGCTCAACGCACCCACCGGCAACACCATCGCCGCCACCGAGCATGTCATCGCAATGATGCTGGCGCTGGCGCGCAACCTCCCGGCCGCGGACCGCTCGCTGCATGCCGGACTCTGGGAGCGCTCCAAGTTCATGGGGATCGAGCTGCGTGAGAAGACGCTCGGCGTCCTCGGCCTCGGAAAGATCGGATCCGAGGTGGCCCGCATCGCCCGCGAAGGGCTGCACATGCGAGTGCTGGCCCACGACCCGCTGGTCACCGCCGAACGCGCGCTCCAGGCGGGCGTGGAACTCTGCGACTTCGAGACGTTGCTGACCGAAACCGACTTCCTCACCGTCCACGTCCCGCTCACGGATGCGACGCGCGGCGTGATCGGCGCGGCCGAGCTGCGGCGGATGCGCAAGGGTGCGCGCCTGATCAACGTCGCCCGCGGCGGCATCATCGACGAGCAGGCGCTCGCAGATGCGATCCGCGACGGGCACATCGCCGGCGCGGCCATCGACGTCTTCACCAAGGAGCCGCCCGACCCGGCGAACCCACTCCTCCAGCTCGACAAGGTGGTGGTCACGCCCCATCTCGGTGCGAGCACGCGCGAGGCCCAGGTGAACGTCGCTTTCGACGTGGCCGACCAGATCGTCGAATACCTGGCCGGTGGCACGCCGCGCTACGCGGTCAACGCGCCCACGGTGCTGCCCGAGGAGCTCGCCAGGCTTCAGCCCTACCTGGTGCTCGCCGAGAGGATCGGCTCACTTGCGGCACAGCTCGATGGTCGCAAGCTGCGCCACGTGGTGTGCAGCTACTCGGGCGAGCTTGCCGGCATCGACACGTCGATCGTCACCGCGCACGTCCTGCGCGGGCTCTTCGCGCACTTCACCGAGACGCGCGTCAATCCCGTCAACGCCAAGGTGGTGGCCACCTCGATGGGCGTGGACGTCGACGAGCGCCACACCACCCGAAGCGTCGATCCCGAAGGATCGCTGCTCGTCGAGGTGGCCGGCGAGCAGATCCTGCGCATCGCGGGCACGCAGTTCGATGACGGTCCACGAATCACGCGCATCAACGACTTCCGCGTCGACATGCAACCTGCGGGGACGTTCCTCGTGGTGACCCACCAGGACCGCCCCGGAGTCATCGCGGCCATCTCCACGCTGCTCGCGCGAAACGACGTCAACATCGCCGGCATCGAGCTGGGACGGGACCGGCCGCGCGGCCACGCCGTGATGCTCATGGAGATCGACGATCCGGTCGGCTCGGAGCTCCTCGAGGAGGTGCGCGAAACCGCGATGCTCGACCAGCTCCGCCAGGTGCGGCTCTGAAGGCCTGACGCTCCGTCCTCGACGGAAGCAGATCCATGGCCACCGTTCAGCCCTTTGCGGGCACCCGGTACAACCCTGAATACGTGAAGCTGGGCGGCGTGCTCGCGCCGCCGTACGACGTCATCAGCGACGCGAAGCGCGACGAGCTGTATGGACGTGACATGCGCAACATCGTGCGCGTCGACTACGGCATCGCATACCCGGACGATGTCGAGGGTGTCGACGACCGGTACACGCGCGCCGCGTCGTTTCTAGCCTCGTGGCTCGACCTCGGGGTCATGGTGCGCGATGACCCGGCCGGCTTCTACGTCGTCGATCATTTCTTCCGGGACTCCGACGGCACCGAACGGCGTCGACGCGGGATGCTCGCCACCGTCGCCGCCGTGCCGTGGGCATCCTCGGACCTGCGTCCCCACGAACGCACGCTCACCGGGCCCAAGGCCGACCGCCTCGCGCTCATGCGCGCCACGCGCGCCCAGACGAGCCCGGTCTTCGCGGTGTGGACGGGCGCCGACCGGATCACGGAGACACTCGATGCTCTCGCCACCGGCGACGCGCTGCTGGGCGGCCGCGTCGACGGGGAGATCGCGTCGGAGAAACTGCTGCTCTGGCGGGTGGCGGACCCGGTGCGAGTGGCGGCGATCACCGACGCGCTGCGCGGCGCCGCGCTCTACGTGGCCGACGGGCATCACCGCTACGAGACGGCCGTCGCGTACGCCACGGAGCGCCGCGCCGCCGAACCCGATGCCCCACCGGATGCGTCGTTCGATCGTTGCCTCGTCTACCTCGCCGCGGCGGACGACGCCGGGATCACCATCCTGCCGACCCATCGCCTGGTGCGACCCGGGCCCGGCATCGCATTCAGCCTCGACGATCTGTGGGCGCGACTCGACGACGTTTACGAGACGCTGCCGGTTGCTGACGGCCGCGCCGCGATCGCGGCTGCGGCTTCGATGCGCGCAACCCATCACGCGTTCGCGGTCGTGGCCGGCGACGGAGCCGCGGTACTCCGACGCCCGCGGCACGCCGACGGGTCACCGCGCGACCGGCTCGACGTCGCCGTCCTCGAAACCGAGGTGCTCGGGCCCGCCGGAGTGTCGCGCGCCATGATCAGCGGCGGTGCGCTTGCCTACACGCGTGATCCGGACGGGCTCGACTCCGCTGTCCGCAGCGGCGATGCGATCCTCGCGTTCGGCGTCTCGGCGGTGAGCGCAGATGAGGTGATCGCCGTGGCCGACGCCGGCGAGACCATGCCCCAGAAGTCGACGTACTTCTATCCGAAGGTGCCCACGGGGCTGGTGCTCTTCGAGGTGTGAGCGAGGCGCCGTAACCTCCGCGTGTTTGGCACGAGGCCGCCAGCGGGTAGAGTTGGAGCGTTCAACCGCGAACAGGGAACCATTGATTGCCAACGTACGGATACCGCTGCCCGAAGTGCTCGACTGAGTTCGAGGTCTGGCAGTCCATGCATGACGATCCTGGTGCGCCCTGTCCGGCGTGCGGCGGCGCGGCAGCGCGGCAGTTCTTTCCCGCCGGCATCGTCTTCAAAGGCTCCGGCTTCTACAAGACCGACAGCCGCGGCGCCTCCTCGTCGTCGATCACCTCCGATCGCGGCGAATCCAAGGGCGCCGCGAACGGCGCCAAAAGCGAGGGTGGAAAGTCCGACAGCGCCACGTCCGAGACGAAGCCCTCCGGCTCCGAGACCACGTCGACCCCCGTCAAGAAACCCGCTTCGACCGACACCGCCGGTTGAGTACGATGGACCCGCGGCTGCCCCACCACCAGGAGACCCACATGTCCCACCCCGTCACCGTCACCGACACCACCTTCAAGGAAGAGGTGCTGGACTCGGAGCTGCCCGTTCTGGTGGACTTCTGGGCCTCGTGGTGCACCCCGTGCAAGATGATCGCCCCGATCGTCGAGGAGTTCGCAACCCAGTACGACGGTCAGGTCAAGGTTGCCAAGGTTGATGTCGATGCGAATCCGATCACGCCCGGGATGTTCGGGATCATGAGCATCCCGACGCTGATGATCTTCCGCGGCGGCAAGGCCGAGGAGCGGATCGTCGGCTACCAGCCCAAGCAGTCGCTCGAGGCGAAGCTGCTCGCCGTTCTCGCCGCCTGAACCGCTCAGAAGCGCAGTAGGTCGATCACCTCGCCGGCGAGGTAGAGGGAGCCGCACACCACCACCACGCCCTCGTGGCCGGCGACCCGGCGAGCGCGACGCAGGGCGGTGCTCACGTCCGCCGCGATCTCCGCAGGTGGATCGAACAGTCGGGACAGGTCGGCGGGCGGCGTCGCCCGCTCGACCGCGGGAGCCGTGACCACGACCTCCCGGGTCAGCTCGCCAAGCCCGGCCGCCATCGATTCGACATCCTTGTTGCGCATCGCGGCGAAGACCGCGACGCGGCGCCGTCCTCCGATCAGTTCGCGGGCGGCGGCGACCATCGCGGCCATTCCCGCCGGATTGTGGGCGCCGTCGATGAGGATCGGCGGCTCCCCTTCGATCCAGTCCATGCGGCCCCGCCAGCGCACCGTCTCGCACCCCGCCACGACGGCGGTGGCGGGGATGGGGATACCTCCGGCTCTGAGCGTGTCGCAGATCGCCACCGCTGTCGCGATGTTGGCCACCTGGAACGTCCCCCGCAGAGGCGCGCGCACGGAGATCGGCCGTTCGTCGAACACGGTCTCGACCGCGACGCCCAGCAGACCCTCCGAATGCCCGGTGAAGCGGACGTCGGCGCCGACCACGGTGAGCGCCGCGCCGACCTCCGCCGCGCGCGCCCGGATCGCGGTGAGCCCGGGCTCGATGGCCCCGGTCACCGCCTGATTGCCCGGCTTGATGATCGCCGCCTTCTCGCGCGCGATCTCCGGGATCGTCTCGCCGAGGAGATCCTGGTGGTCGAGCGCGACGTTGGTCACCGCTGCGACGCCGAGATCGAGCACGTTGGTGCTGTCGAGGCGGCCGCCGAGGCCGACCTCGCAGACGAGGACCTCGGCATCCGCCTCGCGCGCGGCGAGGATGCCCGCGGCGGTGAGCACCTCGAACCCGGTCGGCTGCAACTCGTCGGGCAGGGGCTCGGCGGCCTCCCAGACGCGAGCGACCAGGGCCCCGAACTCGGACTCGGTGAGGGGTGCACCGTCGCGAACGATCCGTTCGCAGTACGAGACCAGGTGCGGGCTGGTCAGCAGCACGGAGCGATGGCCGGCGGCGCGGCAGACGGAATCGACGGTGGCGCACACCGAGCCCTTGCCGTTCGTGCCCGCGACCAGCGCGCCGCGGAGCCCGACGTGAGGGTTGCCGAGCGCCGCAAGCAGGGCTCGAGTGCGTTCGAGCCCTGGCATGATGCCGCGCCACGCGACCGAGTCGAGGGTCGCCACGGCGCTGGCGTAGGTGGTCGCGGTCACGCCCAGTGCCAGGCCTCGTTCATCGCCTCGCCGGGGTCCGGCCGGGTCACCAGCAGGCGCAGCGCCCCCATCCAGGCTCGCCGCCGGTCTCCGGCGTCCTCGACCCCCTCGATTGCGAGATCCCGGAAGAGACCGCCGGTCTGATGGGCGAGCACCGCCTGCAGCTCCTGGTATTCGAGGAGCCCCGGCGCATCGACGATCGCGGCCCGGCCACCCTCGGCGGTGATCACCATGCGGAACACCCTGCCCGCGTTGTCGTCGAAGGTCGAACGCGGCGTGATCGTGATCACACCGATCGAGGGCATGAGCCCGGCGATCCGATCCAGCCAGGCGCGCTGCGGGTCGGGGGACGCCTCGATGGCCGTGTCGACGAAGAGCTCGCCCGCCAGCGAGAGCACGGCTGCCTGGAACTGCGTGTAGTAGAGGAGGTCTGCGCCGTTGAGCGCCACGCTGCCGACATCGGTGCCGTCGTCGCCGGTGAAGGTCACCATGAAGGGGCGCGCGTACGGTTTGCGCGCCTCCTGCTCACTCCAGCGAACCCGCATCGACGGCATCGACGTCAGACCCGCGCGAGCGAGCGCCGCGCCCGGGCGAGCGCCAGCGTGTTGCGGAGCACCATCGCCACGGTCATCGGGCCGACGCCACCGGGAACGGGGGTGAGCCATCCGGCTATCGGCTCGACGCCGGCTCGGTCGACGTCGCCGATCAAGGCGCCCTCCTGCGGCGTCGTCCCGACATCGATGACGAACGCTCCAGGCTTGACGTACGTCGCGTCCACCATCTGGGGTCGCCCGGTGGCGGCGACGAGGATGTCCGCCTCCCGGCACACGCTCGCAAGATCCCCGGTGCGCGAATGGCAGACGGTCACGGTCGCGTCGGCGTTGGTGAGGAGAAACGCAAGCGGACGGCCGACGTTCGGGCTGCGTCCGATCACCACGGCGCGCTTGCCGCGAACCGAGACACCACTTCTGCGCAGCAGTTCCAGGCACCCGAGTGGCGTGCACGGGGCGACGGCACCCTCGTGCCCCGCCGCGAGAAGACCAAGGTTGTAGGGGTGGAACCCGTCGGCGTCCTTCTCGCGCGAAACCCAACGGGTCACGGCCTGTTCGTCGATGTGGGAGGGCAGCGGCACCTGCACGAGGATGCCGTCGACCTCATCGTCGGCATCGAGCTCCCGAACGAGGTCGACGAGTTCGGCCGTCGTGCTGGTGCCGGGGGGCCTGTGGAGCATGAAGTGAATACCGACGCGCTCGGCGGCGCGGCCCTTGTTGCGCACATACAGTGCCGAAGCCGGGTCGTCGCCGCAGAGGACGACGGCGAGCGACGGCGGGCGGCTTCCGTCCTCAGTCATGGCCACGATCTCCGCAGCAAGCTCCTCCCGAAGCTCCGCAGCGATCGCCTTGCCGTCGACGATGGTTGCGCTCATTCTTGAACTCCTGCCGTGGTCGCGAATCGCTCGATGATCACCGAGCAGCGGTCGATCGCCCCGGCGATCGGAGGCTGCTTGCCCACCCGGACCCTGACGCTGCCGACACGCGGCTCGGCGAGGACGATGTCCGCGATCCGCGCCGCAATCGCCTCGATCAGGCTGAACTGCTCGTCCTCGACCACCGCGCGCACCAGGGCGAAGGCACGCGAGTAGTCGAGCGTATCCCCGATGGCATCGGTGCGGCCCGCAATGGAGAGATCCATGCGGATCTCGAGGTCGACGTGGAAGCGAGTGCCGAGTGTTCGTTCCGCCTCGGTTTCACCGTGGTGGCCGTAGAAGGTCATCCCTTCGAGAACGAGCAGATCCGGCGAGCCAGGCACGGCGCGATTGTACGGAGGCTGTTCACGACGGCGAGCGACCCGCCCGGATGCGCCGCCGGAGGCGGCGTCTCAGACTCCGCGAACGCCGCCCTCGGGTCGCAACACCTGCTCATGGTGGTCGACGGGGTTGACCATCACGACCTGGAAGAGGTCCTCGAAGTCACAGGCGAACAGCTGCATCAGCGACTGGCGCAGCTTCGGACCCGGGTTGCGGGTTCCGGCCTCGAGCGCCGGGATGTAGTTCTGCGTGACCCCGAGACGGCGCGCCAGCTCACGCTGGGTCAGGTGATGCTTGTCACGCATCGCCCGCAGGCCGACGGCCCTCACCTCGACATTCACACGGACAAATATACCCACCTGTGAGTGTGTTCGTCAACGCAACGGGACTCCGGAGCGCTCGAGGGACGGATGACCGGCGGGAGCGTGGCCGTGTTCCCCGCATACAGCCACCACCTCGACAGCTAACCGTTGCGCTTGAGGAGCCCGAGCCGCTTCGCGCGCCGTTCCGCTCTGGCGAACACCAGGACGCCGCTGGGAATGAGCACCGCCCCCATGACAAGGAGCACCAGGACGGTTCCGAGCAGGGAGCCGATGCCGGCGTGGTCGAGCAGCGCGGAGCGAATGCCGCTGAGCGTGTACGTGAGCGGCGAAGCCTGGCCCATGACGCGGAGCACCGTGGGAAGCACCGTGATCGGGTAGTACACGCCCGAGACGAGGAGCAACACGCCCTGCACCGCCACGGCCATCTGCTCCCCCTTCTCCGGCGAGAGCAGCGGCAGGATCGAGGTGAAGATGCCCAGGCCGAGCACCGGGAACGTCGCCGCCGCGAGCACCACCAGCGCCGAGCCCACATCGGCATGGGACAGGTCGAGATGGAAGGCGAGGGCGATCGCGACCATGATGATCACGCTGCGCAGGAGGGCGTACACGATCGCGAAGCAGCAGATGCCGAGCAGATGTGTGATCCGCCGCACCGGCGCCATGAACGTGTACTCGATCGTGCCCTCCCAACGCTCCCACGCGATGGCGAAGGACACGTCGAAGAACATCAGCGATAGGTAGCTCCAGAGCAACGAGCCGATCAGCAGGTACAGCTGTGCGCGCGCGACGTCCACGTGCGCGTTCGGACCGCTGAACGACCCGAGCCCGGAGGCCAGGTAGCCGATGCTGAGCGTGCTGACGATGCTGTAGACGAGCCAGACGACCTCCCAGATCCAGTAGCGCTTGTAGAGGTTGCGCTGGCGCTCGAAGAACCCGAGGAACGCGTTCGCCTCGAACCGCAGACCGGGAGAGGGCATATCGACGTCGCGCGTCCGCGTGCTCATCACCCGTCCTCCTGTTCGGCTTCGCTGTCGTCGTCAAAGGTCTTCCCGGTGAGTCGCAGGAACACGTCCTCCAGCGAGGCGCCGTCGCCGTTCTGGCTGTGCTGCGCGCGCAGCTCCGCGGGTGTGCCCTCGGCGAGGATCCGCCCGCGGTCGAGGATGATCACGCGGTCGCAGAGCCGCTCCGCCTCCTCGAGGTCGTGGGTGCTGAGCAGCACGGTCACGCCCGACTGCGCCCTGATGTCACGAACGAACCCCTGCACCTCGCGTTTCGAACGAGGGTCGAGGCCCGTCGTGGGCTCGTCCATCAGCAGGAGCGACGGGCTCGTCAGGAGGCTGCGTGCGATCGCCACCTTCTGCTGCTGCCCGCGCGACAGCTGCTTCATCGGCTTGTCGACGGTGTCTCGCGGGAGACCGAGGCGCGTCAGCGCGGCGACCGCCGCGTCGCGCGTCCCCTTGCCGCCCTGTCCGTAGAGGCGCGTCGCGTACGACAGGTTCTCCCACGGGCTCATCTCCTTGAAGAAGCTCGCCTCGACCGAGACTCGATTCACGTGGCGGCGCACCTCATGGCCGTCCTCGACCACGTCGTGACCGAACACACGAGCCGTCCCTTCGTCGGGGATGGTCAGCGTGGCGAGGACCCGAAGCAATGTCGATTTGCCGCTGCCGTTCAACCCGACGATCGCGACCATCTCGCCGTCGCGCACGCGCATGTCCACCGAGTCGACGGCGCGCTTGAACTGCTGTGCGGATTGACGGCGCTTCCATGGCCGTCCACGCCGTTCCCGCCGGAACGACTTCACCAGCTTTGTCACTTCGACGGCGATACCGCCATCACCTACCCTGGACACCGATTTCTCCTGCTCACTTCGCTGTTCTCTTCTGGACAAACAAAAGGACCGTGCCGGCCGGGCCGCACGATCCTGTGAGCAAGAGCTCGCCGATGCTCAAAGACTCAAGGAGCGACCCCCGACGTGCGGACTCTTCCCTCGATGGGTGTGAGCCCGACCCCGATGCATTGCGTTGTCATAAAAAGGGCGCTCCTCTGCGCGATCGAACGAACGAGCGGTCATGGTAGGTGGTGTGCCCGGCCGTGTCAAACGGGCGGCGCACGGTATCCTCGCCGCATGTGTCGTGTCTGCATGAAGCGACCCGAGATCCCGGACGAGCGCTACGGCCGCTGTGAGCAGTGCGCCAAAGCGGGGCGCAACGCCTTCCGTTTCCGGCTCTTCCCCTCGCGCACGGGCGCGGGGTTCACGGTCAAAGCCGGGGAGCTGTCACCGCACGCGCTGCGCCAGAAGTGGCGCGCGCCACTCGCCGCCTACAAGGGGCATCTTTCCACCAAGGCGAACCTGGGCCTCCATGAGCTGGAGATGGTCACCGCCAAGGAACGGGTCGAGAGCCTGCGTATCGCGGCCGACCTCGCCGGCCACGACGCTGAGGTCCTGGCCGCGCTGCTCGATGCCGCGGAGCGCACCGACTCCGCCTGGTGACGCAGCGCCGCTCAGGCTGAGAACAGCTTCCACCACGGCGAGGGTGCGGCGATCGCGTCGCCGCTGACCACGTTCCAGGTCACCGACGTGCCGACGTTCAGGACACCGATGACCCGGGCGACGACCTCTCCCGATGCGATCGGCGCACGCGAGGCCACCACGCTGACCCGAAGCTGCATCACCGAACCGGCGCGGACCACCACGACGTCGGGGCCGTGGTTCGCCACGACCAGCAACGCGCTGGCCCCCCACCGCGTCGAGATTGATCCCGATATATCCGGTGAGTTTCCGGCGACGTCGACCGCCGCGTACTGGTGGAGTGCGGCGACGGCTGCCCCAAGTGCCGACGCGAATGCCTCGCCGAGCTCGGGATGCGCCGGGTCGCCCGAGGTCAACGGTGGCTGACCGAGGACGGCCCCCCAGACGGTGACGACGCGTCCGGCCCCGTAGCTCATGTCCGCGGCGAAGACGAGGCAGCCGCCCGCCGCACCGGTCCACCCGGTTTTGATCCCCAGCCAGCCGGGCTGGGCGCCGATGAGGATGTCGAGGTTGCGGAGGAGCGTTCCGCCGGGTAGCGTGGCCTGCCGCGTCTCGACCAGCCCGGCGAGCGCAGCGTTGGCGATGACCGCGCGTGCGAGGAGCAGAAGATCCGCCGCGGTTGAAACGGTTCCGGCGCTGAGGCCGCTCGGGTCGGCGAAATGGGTTTGCTCCATACCCATCGTTGCGGCGGTGGCGTTCAGGCGGGTGATGAACGTCGACCGGTTACCCGAAACCCATACGGCAAGTGTCTCGGCGATGTTGTCCGCGGACGGGAGCAGCAGCGCGAGCAGCAGGTCGCGTTCGGTCAGGACCTCGCCGGCACGCACGCGGATGTTGGAGCCACCCTCCGCGACCGCCTGCCGGTACAGGAGAACGTCCGCGCTGCTCATCGTCACGCTCGGCCCGGACGCACCCGCTGTGATGGGATGCGCGGCCAGGACGACGAGCGCCGTCATCGCTTTGGCGACCGATCCGATCGGATGGACCCCGCTGGGATCGCGGGTTGCCACGGTTCCGTCCACGCTGGTCGCAAGCGCGAAGCTCCCGCGCGTTGGAACGGGGATCGTCGGAGCCCCACTCGGGCCGACGACCAGGGTGTCCGGAACGCTGATGGCGATGGTGGGACGCGGTGGGGCCGCTGCGAGCCGCACGGCCACGAAGGTGGCCGCCGTGATCAACATCGCGCCGACCACGGCGGCGAACACGATCCACACCCACGAGGTGCGACGCGGACATGCCATCAGGCTTGTATACGCGCGCCGGCCCGTAGCATGCGTGCGTGCCTACTCACGACGACATCGAGCGGGTGGCGGCGTCAGCTCACGCCGCCGGATGGATCAGGCCTTGGCCCGGCGCGAAACCCGTGCGCCCTTCACCGCGCTCGAGAGCGACGTGCTGGCGGAGAAACGCACCACGCGGCGGGCTGGGACCTTGACGGCCTCGCCGGTGCGCGGGTTGCGACCGAGCCGCGCCGCGCGCTGTGCGGTCTTGAAGTTGCCGAAACCGTGGATGCGCACCTCATCACCTTTTTCAAGCGACTGCGCGATGGTGTCGAAGAACCAGCGCACCTCATCGCGTGCGGCGGTGACGGTGATTTCTGCACGATCTGCGAGTTGCTTTGCGAGCACATCGCGTGTCACGACTGTGGCCATGCGTTCTCTCCAGGACTCTGACGGGGAAACGGCCGCGATTGTAAGGAAAACGGCCGTCCTTTCTCAACATCGATCGTGTCCGCCGCCGTGCTAGCGTCGCACCCCGTGTCATCGGCGCACGCCGGCGTCGCGGATGCGGAGTGGGACTTCGCACTGCAACGCATCGGCGGTCACTTCCTGCAGAGCACCCTGTGGCAGCGTGTCCAGACAGCCCTTGGCCACGATGTGGTCTGGGCCCGCGATGAGCGGTGGATGTGGGCGGGCGCGATTCGCGCGGGCCACTTCCCGCGCTACGTCTACCTCCCACACGGTCCCAGCGCCGTCTCGATCGACGCGATGAACGAGGCCCTCGCGAGTGCCGTGGCGGCCGCCCGTGCACGCTCCCTCGATTTCGTCCGGGCCGAACCTGCCGGGGCGTCCGCGCTGCCGGCGCTGACGGCGGCGGGCGCCCATCCGAGCAGGTCGATCCAGCCTCGCTGGACGTGGGTGCTCGATCTCACCCCGGACGAAGCGACGTTGCGCCGGGGACTGAGCGCCGGGCACCGCGGCGCCGTCAACGCGGCCGCCCGCCGCGGGCTGAGCTTCCGCGCCAGCGTTGATCCCGACGACATCGAGATCTTCCTGCGCCTCCAGGAGCGCACCGCCGCGGCAGGACGATACCGCGGCCAGGCGCGGTCGTACCATCGCGCGGTCGCCGAAACGCTGATGCCGGAACGGGCCGCGGCGCTGTACATCGCGGAAGCCGCCGGCGATCCCGTGGCAGCGGCGCTGTGCTTCGACTTCGCCGGCACCCGGTACTACGCCCACGCCGTCTCGGATCCGGAGTCCGGTCGGAAGCTCCAGGCGGCGGCGCCGCTCGTCTGGCGGATGATCCTCGATGCCCGCGAGGCGGGAGCACGCAGATTCGACTTCTGGGGCGTCGCTCCACCGGTGCCCGCGGCTGACGGCGCGCCTCATCACCCCTGGGATGGGTTCTCGCAGTTCAAGCGATCCTTCGGCGGGGAGGCCGTCGAACGCGCCGGCACCTGGGACCTCGGCGTGCGCTCCCTGCGGCACAGCCTGTATCGGGCTGCGGCTCGGATTCATCGGTGAGACCGGCCGGACCGCGCGAGCTTGGAGCCTGGGACGAGCTCGTCGCCGGGAACCCGGACGGCGGCCAGATCCTGCAGACGCGCGCGTGGGGCGAGTTCAAGCGCGCGCATCGGTGGCAGCCGAGATACCTGCTCTCGGAGACGGACCCGTCCGTCGCCATCCTGGTGCTGCGCCACGCCATTCCCGGGCTCGGCGTGCTCGGCTACGTGCCCAAGGGGCCCGGCGTGTCCGGTGTCGCGCAGCTACCGGCGCTTGTCGAAGGGCTCCGCGCCACGGCCGGATCGGAGTTCGCGATCAAGGTGGAACCCGAGATCGAGGAGGGCGAAGCCGCCACCGCCGCCCTGCGCGACATGGGGCTCGAGAAGTCCCGCCACGACGTCCAGATCAGCCGGGCCACGATCATCGTGGACCTCAAACCCGGCGAGGACGCGATGCTCGCCTCGTTCAAGCCGAAGTGCCGATACAACATCCGCCTGGCGCAGCGCCGCGGGGTGACGGTTGCGCCGGTGCCACTCGACGATGAGCACATCGACACCATGTATGCGCTCATGGCGTCGACCCGGGATCGCGCCGGCTTCACGTTGCGCAGCCGGGAATACTTCTCGCAGTACTGGCATCTCCACGCCGCCGCGGGTCAGGGCCAGCTCTTCTTCGCGTCACTCGGCGGTGAGGTGCTCGCCGGTGTCTTCGCGACCTACCTGGGCAGGAAGGCCTGGTACAAGGACGGCGGCTCCACGAAGGAGCACAGCGATGTGATGGCGCCGCACCTGCTCCAGTGGGAGGTGATGCGCTGGCTCAGGGCGCGCGGGGTTGAGGCATACGACCTCGTCGCGGTGCCACCCGCCGCGGAGCTGCACCCGGGGCACGCGCTCTTCGGCCTCTATCGATTCAAATCGGGTTTCAGCGAGCACATCACCGAGTACGTCGGGACGTGGGACCTGCCCATCGGACGCCGCCGCTACGCCGCCTGGAACGCGGTGGCCGAGCGTGCCGCCCATCAGTGGGCGTACCGCGTCCGGCACGATCTCCTGTATTGACGCGACGGCAACGCCGCCGCGCTCCTTTCGAGCGGACCTGCTCGACTCCCATTAGAGCTGGAGCTGGGCGTTGCGTCGGGCTCTGGACGACAATGGGCCGCCCGATGAAACGAGCGAGGACGAACACCATGGCCACGCCGGACCGCCGCAGCATCCTCATCGATGCCTACGAGAACGCGGCGGTGATCGTCTCTGGGATAAGCCCTGACCAATTGCCCAACTCCACACCCTGCCATGGTTACGACGTGGCGGGGCTGATCGACCACGTCGTCGAAGCCGGGCACCGAGCTGCCGCCCTCGGCCGCGGGCAAGCGCCCCCATCAGGGGACGCATCCCCGCACGTGGAGCTGACTGAGGCGCCCGACCGGCTGCGGAGCGCCGCCCAGGAGGCGGCGGCGGCGTGGGCGGACGATACCCGCCTGGTGGCAACGGCAACCATGCCCTGGGGCGAGCAGTACACGGGGGCGGCCCTCATCGACATGTATCTCCTCGAGTTGGCCGCCCACGCGTGGGACCTGGCCCGGGCCACTGGACAGGTGGATCGACTCGCCTCCACCATCGCCGCGCCGGCACTGCGTGGGGCGCACGCCTTCATCAAGCAGGAGTTCCGGGACATGGTGGGTCCCGGTGCCCCCTTCGGCGCCGAGGTACCGCCACCTCCCGGCGCCAGCGACTGGGAGCGCTTCGTGGCGTTTACGGGACGCGACCCGCGAGCGCGGGTCGCGCCGAGCAGCTGGCTCTAGAAGGCCGGGCGTCTTATGCCTTCCCGCGTCCGTGTGCCTCAGCCGAGCCCCAGCCTCAACCGGCTTCGCTCAGCGGTCTTCTAGATCAGCGCCAGATCCGCTTCATGATCACCTTGGACAGCTTCTCCGGGTCATGGTGCGTGGAGATCTGCGACGACGCCACGTCGGCGAGGATGTAGTTCACCGGCTGGAGCGTGGCCTGGTCACGGTCGAATCCGACCCTGGTCACGCCCGCCTCCACGGCCGACGGCGGCAGGGGCAGCCCGACGTTGCTGTTGACGATCACGTAATCGAAGAGGGTCACGCCCACGTGGTCCTCGATGGTCTTCAGATGCTCGCTCACCGAGAAGCCCATGGTCTCGCCCGGCTGGCCGGCGATGTTGCACACGTAGACCTTCACCGCCGGGCTCGCGCGCAGCGCCTCGACCATTCCCTCGATGAGCAGGTTGGGGAGGATCGACGTGTACAGCGATCCCGGCCCGACGATGATGAGCTCGGCCGCAAGGATCGCGTTCTCCGCCTCGGGGTTGATCTCGGCATCCGCGGGCTCGAGGAACACCCGGTCGATGTGGTCGACGCCGTAGGGGACCTTCGATTCACCGACCCTGACCTCACTGCCCGCCGTGGCGCAGAGGACGACGTCGCGCAGTGTCGACGGGACGATCTGACCGCGCACCGCGAGGACGCGGCCCGACTCGCGGATGGCGTGCTCGAAGTCGCCGGTGATCTCCGCCATCGCGGTGATGAAGAGGTTGCCGAAGGAATGTCCGGCGAGTGCCCCCTCGCCGCCGAACCGATACTGGAAGAGCTCGGTCATGAGCGGCTCGGTCTCGGCGAGCGCGGTCAGGCACTGGCGGATGTCCCCGGGCGGGAGCACCCGGTACTCCTCGCGGAGCCGGCCGCTCGAGCCGCCGTCATCAGCGACCGTGACGATCGCGACGATGTTCCCCGTGTATTTCTTGACGCCGCGCAGCAGCGCGGAGAGACCGGTGCCGCCGCCGATCGCAACCAGGCGAGGGCCCTTGGCCAGCGAGCGGAACTTGAACAGCTGCTCCGCGAGCCCGCGCTCGGTGCTGCCGCGCCCGGGCAGGAACGGCCCGAGGATCGACTGGCCGAGCTTGTAGAAGCTCAAGACGATGAGGCCGACGCCCACAAGCGCGAAGAGCAGGGCGCGGACGAGGCGGGGTAGGAACTGCAGCGTGAGATCGCCGACCCACGAGGGGAAGGTGATGGACGCGCTGTAGAGGTCTCGCAGGATGTATCCCGCCGCGAGGCTGATCATCACGATCGCCAGGAACAGGAGGAGCAACCAGCGCTTGACGTGGAGCCCCGGCGTGAACCAGCGCATCAGGTTCGCGCTCGGGCGGATTCGTACCTTCATACCGCGCCCCGATTCTGGCACTTCGGCTCCAGCGTGCCAGCAATCCGCCCGGAGGTCAGGCTCCCGAGGGCGGCCGCGCCTCGCCCTTCGACGCCAGCTCGACCGGGTCGCGGCGCCGGCGCAACTTGGCGAGGTTGTGCTCGGCGTCGATGTAGCGGGAGGTGCCCGAGTACGACCGCATGACCAGGCTCTGGGTGTGGCAGCGATCCTCACCGAGGAACCGGACGCCCTCGAGCAGCTCGCCGCTGGTGATCCCGGTGGCGGCGAAGAACACGTTGTCGCCAGACACGAGGTCGTCGAGCTCGAGCACGTCGCCGGCGTGCTTGCCCTCGCTCTCCCCGACGCTCTGCTCGGCCTCGCCGACCCAGATCCGCGCCTGCATGCCGCCGCCGAGACACTTGATCCCGCACGCGGCGAGCACGGCCTCGGGAGCGCCGCCGATGCCCATGAGCACGTCGATGCCCGTGCGGTGCTCCATCGCAGCCATCAGCCCCGCCGCGACGTCGCCGTCCATGATCAGCTTCACCCTTGCACCCGCCGACCGGATCTCCTCGAGCAACGTCTCGTGACGGTCGCGGTCGAGCACCACGACGGTCAGGTCCTCGACGCGGCGATCCTCCGCCCGGGCAATCCGCTTGAGGTTCTGTGCCACGGGGGCCGTGATGTCGATCACCTTGGCGGCGGCCGGCCCGACGATCAACTTCTCCATGTAGTGGAGGTGGGTGTGGAACATCGAGCCTCGTTCGGCCAGTGCGACGGTGGCGATGCCACCGGGAATGCCGCGCGCCACCAGACGGGTGCCGTCGATCGGGTCGACGGCGACGTCGACCGCCGGAGGGTTGCCGTTGCCGACTGACTCACCGATGTAGAGCATCGGGGCCTCGTCCTTCTCACCCTCGCCGATGACGACCACCCCGTCCATGTCGACGAACCCGAGGCTCCGCCGCATCGAGTCGACCGCGGCCTGGTCGGCCATCTCCTTCTGATTCCGGCCCATGTGCCGTGCGGCGGCCATTGCCGCCCCCTCGGTGACCCGGACCAGCTCGAGCGCAAGGTTGCGATCGATCGGTGTCCCCAGGTCGCGCGGCCGAGTCGCCATTAGCCCGGGATCATACGGTGCGGGTCGCCGCCAGCCCTGCGGTGCCGAATGCCACGATCGCGTCGGCGGCGCACACAACTCCCTCGGCAAGGGCTTGCTCGAAGTTCGCCGTATCAGCTCGCTCGTCCACAGCTGCTCGACCGAGGAACCCACCGGCAAGGGCGTCCCCGGCCCCCGTGGGATCGACGACCGAGATCACCGGGACGACGGCGCTCATCTCCGTGATGCTGTCTGCGGTAACGCAGGCCGCGCCCTCGGGCCCACGCTTGACGACCACCGCTCTGAGTCGCCCGGCGCCGCACAGCGCGGCTGCCGACCGACGCCAGTCGTTCGTCCTGGTGAGGGCTGCGAGCTCGTCGCCCGTGAGGAACAGCACGTCGGCGCGTGTGACCAGCCTGCGCACCGCGTCGGGCTCGCTTGCGATGAACTCGGTCATCGAGTCGATGCCGATGAGGCGCGCGGTGGACTGATCGAGAACCGCTCGCTGCAGCCTCGGATTCATGCTCGCGACGAAAAGGACCTCCGCATGCGACGAGGCGCGCGGCAGCTGCGGCTCCCACTCGGGGTCGCACCCGGGCTCGGAGGACTCATGGGACGTGACCCATCGCTCGAAGTCGTGGACCGCATGCCACCGGAAGGTCGGCAACGCGCTCTCGACCAGGCCCTCGAGGTCGATGTTCGGGTGGGCCAGAATCCGCCGGTACTCACGAACGGTGTCCGATCCGACGATCCCGTTGACGTGGACGGGGGCGTAGCGGGAAGCCGCGAGTGAGAAGTAGACGGCCGATCCGCCGAGCACGTCGCGCCTGCCCGCGGGGGTCGTCAGGTCGTCGCTGTGGAACGTCCCCGCGACGGCGACCTCCCAGGTCACGGCGGGAGAGTTGTCAGCCCGCGGCCGCGGTGCGATTCCGCTCGCCGAAGAGCGGAATGATCGGGGCGAGCCTCGGACGCCGCGACTCGAGCGCACGCATCAAGAGCACCTCCTGTGCCTCGAAGAGGACGTCGGCCACGTGGTCCGGGTCACGGTCGATGCCGAGCCGGTCGCGCAGCCCGGGATCCACCGCGCCGACCGCGCGCACGACCGCGCTCCAGAGCGACGCCGGGATGAGGCGGAAGGAACGGAGGCGGCATTCCTCGATCAGGTCGATGAGCACGTCGGCCTCTCGGACCCGGAGCCGGGTGCGCGAGATGCGCTCGCGACGGAAGGCGGCTTCACGCTCCACACGGGCGATTTCCAGGCAGGTCCGCTCCATCGGACCGGGCTGGGAGCGCGAGGCGGCAGCGTGCATCAGCGGATTGTCCCACGCCCGGCGGAGACTGCGAAGTTCGGTTTACGCCTGTTACACGGGGTAGCAGATCGATCGCCAGCGGCCCCCGCCGGGGACCAGGTGCACCACCCGACGGATCCTGGCTACCGGCTCCGGGTCGCCGACCTCGTACTCGACGTCGAGCTCGGCGACATCGCGGTACGTCCTGCCACGGGAAGTTTCCGTCCACTCCGGCAGATACCGCACCTCCTTGACGCTCACCCCGCGCAGGCGGCGCATCGACGAGGCGCCCTGAGCCTCGGCGAAGGCCTCGGGTGATCCCCAGCTCAACTGGCAGTCCTCGCTCAGCAGCGCGAAGGCGCGGCGGTACTGGTTCGCGCGCATCAGCTCCACGAAGAGGGCCTCGCTGAATGCGGGGTTGCCGGGAGGCCGGGCGCCGAGCGGGGCGTGCCCGCGCTCATGGGCGTCGACCAGCGCCGCGGCACGCCGCGACGTGACCTTGGCTGTCTCGCTGCCCGCCCAGAATGCCCGTGTTGCGGAGTCCACCTGGGTGACCTTAGGGGCCGGCGGCTCTGCTGCGGGCGGGAGCACCAGCGCGGCGGGGTGGCGATCCGGACGGTGCAGCCAGCGAGCGAAACGGCTTCCGTCGAAACGTCCGCGCCGCGGACGTTCTGTGCCGAGCAGGACGTGGGGTGGCAGCGGCATCGCCGGGGCCAGTGTACGCGGCTCGATCGGGGCGGTGAAGGCGGGCACACCGACGGGTCGTTTCCCTAGGATGCGCGGTGATGCCGCAAGCCCGCGCCCGCATCCTGATCGCCGAGGATGAGGCCGCCGTCGCGCAGCAGGTCATCAATCGATTCACCTTGCTGGGCCACGACGTCCGCTGGGTGCGCGCGGTGCGGGAGGTGCGTGCCGAGCTCAAGGTTTTCGAGCCGGACGTGCTCATCCTCGACACGACTCTGGACACCGACGGGCTGGAGCTCTTCCAGGCCATCCGCTTTGCGCCCGAGCATCCGCGTGCGGGGGTGGTCATCCTGACCGCACCGGGTGACGTGGGCGTCCGTGAGCGCGCGCAACAGCTCGGTGCCGCGGCCGTGATGATGAAACCGGTGCGCAACGACGAGCTCGTGGAGATCGTCGAGGACCTGCTCACCTACGTCTGAGGCTTGGCGAGGTCAGCGCGCCACCGCGGCCAGGATGATGATCATCACGCTGCCGCCGACCCAGAGCGCCAGCGTCGCCCACACGTAGACCGGGACGCTCGCGCTCTGGTTGTAGAAGCTCACCACCCGGCGCTCGGTCATGATCACGATCGCGAGGGCGTCGAGGAGCACGAAGATCAACGTGACGATGAGCGCCGGTGCATCGACGCCGTTCCCGACGATCGCGCCGACCACCACCGAGACGGCGGCGAGCGAGATCGCCATCCCGAGCGTGCCGATCTGCGTCTGTCGCACCCAGGCGCGTTTCCGGGTCAGAAGCGACGCGACGATGATCAGGGTCGCCGCGTACGAAGCGGACGAGACCGCCGCGATCACCTGCGCCGCCAGCGGGAGGGTTGCGGTGCCCCCGGCGCTGGTGGCGAGGCCGCCTGCGAACGGCGCGAGCGTCCCGATCAGGGCGAGGATCGCCAGGACGAGGTCCCATGTGTAGACGAACAGGACCGCGCCCGGGCGGCGTTCCTGCTCGTCCTCGCGCGAGGTGATCGAGTTCGGCACGCGGCGATGATGCCATCGGACCGAACGGTCGCCGCATCGGGGCGCCGACGTAGGCTGTGGCGGTGACCACGATCGTCGTCCTGCGCGGAGATCAGACCGGCCAGGAGCTGCTCGACGAGGCGCTCCGCGTCATACACCCGGACGTGATCGATGCGGAGCTCGAGCTGCAGACCTTCGACCTCTCGCTCGGCCACCGGCGCGAGACCGGGAACGCGGTGGTCGCCGAGGCAGCCGACGCGATGCGAGCCGCCGGCTTCGGGCTCAAGGCGGCGACCGTCACCCCGACCGACCGCACCGACGTCGGCAGTCCGAACGCGTTGCTCCGCGAGCGTGTCGGCGGTCGCGTGATCCTCCGCATCGGGCAGCGCATCCCGGGGGTCGCCGGGATCGCCGGGGTGAGCGCTCCGATCAGCATCGTTCGCATGGCGATCGACGACGCCTACAACGCCCACGAGTGGCGCGAGGAGAGCGACGGCGACGAGATCGCCTACCGCACCGAGCACATCTCGCGGGCCACCTGCCGGGCGGTCGCCGAGTTCGCCTTCGTCCATGCGGCGCGAACCCATGCCCGCGTCTTCGGCGGCCCGAAGTTCACGGTGTCGAGGGTCTACGAGGGCATGTTCAAGGAGGAGTTGGACGCCGCGGCCAGGCGTCATCCCGATGTCGACTACGAGCCGCAGTTGATCGACGCCACCTACGCGCTGCTCTTCAGCCGGGCCGGTGATCCGCTCGTGATTCCAGCGCTGAACCGCGACGGCGACTGCCTGAGCGACCTCGTGCTGCCCCTCTTCGGCAGCATCGCCGGCGCCGAGTCGCTGCTGCTGGGATTCGGCCACGACCCGCTCGTCCCCTCGGTTGTGATGGCCGAGGCACCCCACGGCACCGCCCCGAGCCTCGAGGGCAAGAACGTCGCCAACCCGATGGCGATGATCCTGGCGGCTGCCGCACTGCTCGGGTTCGCGCCGGAGGAGCAGTGCCGTCTGGCTTCGACCGTCATCCGCGACTCCGTGTTCGAGACGCTGCGCTCCGGCATCTCGACCTCGGACCTGGGCGGCCAGGCCTCCACGACCGGCTTCACCGACTCGGTGATCGAGCGGGTCCGAACCGCCATCACGGCGGCGCGTCGCTCCCCGGCGTGACCCGAATCCACCTCGACCACGCGGCCACGACCCCGCTGGCTGCCCAGGTCCTCGACGAGATGTTGCCGTACTTGACGACAACCCAGGGCAACCCCTCGTCGGTGCACGGGTCCGGGCGCGCGGCCCGCTCGGCGGTCGACGCCGCTCGTGACCGGCTTGCCGCCGTGCTGGGATGCGCCCAGCGCGAGATCGTCTTCACGGGCTCGGGCACCGAGTCCGACAACCTGGCGCTGCGCGGTGTCCTCGAACGCTGGGGCGCCGGGCGGGGACGGCACCTGGTGGTGAGCGCGGTCGAGCACGACGCCGTCCTCGAGACCGCTCGACACCTTGCGGATTCCGGCGCTGCGGCGCTGACCATCGCCGGCTGTGATCGTGAATGCCGCGTCTCGCCCGAGCTGGTGGCGGCGGCGGTCACCCCTGAGACCGTGCTGGTTTCAGTCATGTTCGTCAACAACGAGACGGGCGCCGTCCAGGAGGTCGCGGCCGTCGCCGAGGCGGTCCACCGGCGCAATCCGCGCACGCTGGTCCATACCGACGCGGTGCAGGCGCTGGGCAGGATCCCCGTCGATCCGGAGGCGCTCGGCGTCGACCTGCTCTCCCTCTCCGCGCACAAGATCTACGGCCCCAAGGGAGTCGGTGCGCTCTGGGTCCGCCACGGGATCGCGCTTGCCGCGCAGGCCACGGGTGGCGGCCAGGAGCGCAACCGGCGCAGCGCGACCGAGAACGTCGCCGGGATCGTGGGCTTCGCCGCCGCCGCGGACCTCGGCGGCCGGATTCGCGTCGAGGAGGCAGCTCGGCAGGCGTCGCTCTGCAGACGCCTGGTCGATGCGGTGCTCGGACAGGTCCCGGACGCGATCGAGACCGCCGCCGGCGCGGTCAAGGCTGCCGGGTTTGCGACCTTCGCGTTTCCGAGGGTGCGGAGCGACGTCCTGCTCGCCACCCTGGACATGGATGGGGTCGAGGCATCGGCCGGATCCGCCTGCGCGAGTGGTGCGCCGCTGCCCTCGCACGTGCTCCGGGCCATGGGCTACCCGGACGACCTCGCCGCGGCTGCGCTGCGCTGCACCACCGGCCGCTCGACGACGGCCGCAGAGATCGACGCCGCCGCGGCCGTCATCGCCGGCGCCGTGGCGAGGATTCGCGGTCGGGCAGGCGACCCCGTCTCGGCGCCGAGCCGCTGATCGCTCGGGTCAGCCCGGCGCGGGCAGGCCGATCGCGGCGCGCAGCGCGGCGGCATCGGTCGCCGCGGTGGCGAGGAGCGGGATGACCTGCCCCTGGAGGGTGACGATCACCGCGATCGCCGGCGCGGTCGCCGCCTGCTCGAGCAGCTTCTCGATGGCGGCGTCATCGCCGAGGAGATGGGTCACCTCCGTGGCCGCGGTCCCGCTCAAGGGGATCGCCCGGAGCGCGTTGTCGTAGGCGATGGTCAGCTGGCGCTGGCTGCTGAGCGCTGTCTGGCAGGCCGTGAGCGAGACCGTCGCGCTGGTGGCGTCGCACGAGGCGTTCTCGGTCAAAGCGATCTGCGCCTCGCCCTGGTTGTACCGGCCGGCCGCCGCTGAGTAGCGCGCCTGGACCTGCGCGGTCGTGAGGGGCGTCGGGGTGGCCGAGGTCGACGTGGACGATCCGCCGCACGCCGCCAGCAGGGCGGCCGTGGCCGCCATGAGACTGATGAGGCGAGCGTGGGGGAATCGCATCGGGGCCCGGCGAGAATATCTCAGCAGCGGCCGGTTCCCTCTTGAACGGCGGACGCGTCAGGTATAATTCTGACCATGACAGTCGGGATTCTCTCGAGTTCGGCGCGGGGGGCCTCGCACCGGCACACCTCCGATCCCAGCGCACCGCCCGCCGCGTCGTTCTCGATGCGGGTGAGCTCCAAAGCTCATTACGGCCTGCGCATGATGACCGAGTTCGCCAAGGCCTACGGGGCGGGTCCGTTGAGCATCGCCGAGGTGGCCCGGGTCGAGCATCTGCCGCTCGCCTACCTGGAGCAGCTTGCCTCGCAGCTGCGCCGTGGGGGCCTCGTGGAGAGCACGCGTGGCGTGCATGGCGGGTACGCGCTCACCCGCCCGGCGGAGCAGATCAGCGTCCTCGACGTCGTCACCGTGATCGAGGGCGAGGTGTCGCCGGTCGAGTGCGTCTCCCACGGCTACGTGTCCGGCACCTGCCAGCGCGAAGGCGAGTGCGCGTCGCGCGGTCTCTGGATGCGCCTCAAGCAGAGCATCGACGCGGTCCTCAGCCAGACCACGCTCGCCGAGCTTGTCGCCGACCAGTCGCTGATCGACTCCATGGCGCCGGCCGCGGCGGAGACCGGCAGGTGAGCCCGGCGGTCCTCTCGATCTCCGGGCTGCACGCCACCGTCGAGGGCAAGGAGATCCTCAAGGGCGTCGACCTCGAGGTCGCGCAGGGAGAGATCCATGCGCTCATGGGTCCGAACGGCTCCGGCAAGAGCACCCTCGCGTACACGCTCATGGGCCATCCCAAGTACGTCGTCACGGGTGGTTCCGTGACCTTCGGGGGTGAGGACCTGCTGCCCCTGACGGCAGACGCTCGCGCGCGGCTCGGACTGTTCCTCTGCTTCCAGTATCCGACCGCGATTCCCGGCGTGAGCACCGTGAACTTCCTGCGCGCCGCGCTCCGCTCTCAGGGCAAGGAGATGCCGGCCCGCGAGTTCCTCAACCGGCTCAGCGCCGCGATGAAGGATCTCAACATCGACGAGAGCTTCCGTGCGCGCTACATCAACGACGGCTTCTCCGGCGGTGAGAAGAAGCGCTCGGAGATCCTCCAGCTCGCCATGCTGCGCCCCAAGCTCGCCATCCTCGACGAGACCGACTCGGGCCTCGACGTTGACGCCCTGCGCACGGTCGCGGACGGCGTGATGCGTCTCTGCGGGCCCGACATGGGTGTGCTCGTGATCACCCACTACCCGCGCATCCTCGAGCATCTTCACCCGGATCGCGTGCACGTCCTTCACGACGGGCGCGTGGTCACCTCCGGCGGGGCGGACCTGGCGCGACAGATCGAGCGCGAGGGCTACGAACCAATTCTCGGGACGGCCGCGGCCGCCACCGCGTAGGAGTCCGCGATGGCGATTCAAGCCAAGGAACTGACCAAGGACTACCAGTACGGTTTCTCGGACATCGACGTCTCGGTGTTTCGCACCGCGAAGGGGTTGTCGCCCGAGGTCGTCGCGTCGATCTCGCAGCACAAGGACGAGCCCGAGTGGATGCTCAAGTTCCGTCTCAAGGCGCTCGACCATTTCCGCAAGCGGCCGATGCCGACCTGGGGCGCCGATCTCTCAGGCCTCGACTTCGAGAACATCTACTACTACGTCAAGCCGGTGGAGGAGATGAGCCGGTCGTGGGATGACGTCCCCGACTCGATCAAGCAGACCTTCGACCGCCTCGGCATCCCCCAGGCGGAGCGCAAGTTCCTCGCCGGCGTCAGTGCGCAGTACGACTCCGAGGTCGTCTACCACAGCATCCGCGAGGACCTCGAGAAGCAGGGCGTCCTCTTCAGCGACTGTGACACCGGGCTCCGCGAGCACGAAGAGCTCTTCCGCAAGTATTTCGGCACCGTCATCCCGCCGAACGACAACAAGTTCGCGGCGCTCAACAGCGCGGTCTGGTCGGGCGGTTCGTTCGTCTACGTCCCCAAGGGCGTCAAGGTGGACATCCCGCTCCAAGCCTATTTCCGGATCAACAGCGACAACATGGGCCAGTTCGAGCGGACCCTCATCATCGCCGACGAGGGCTCCTCGGTTCACTACATCGAGGGCTGCACCGCGCCGAACTACTCGAGCGACTCACTGCACAGCGCGGTCGTCGAGTTGATCGCCCACAAGGGCGCGAAGATCCGCTACACGACGATCCAGAACTGGTCGGACAACGTCTACAACCTGGTCACCAAGCGCGCCATCGCCAACGAGAACGCTACCGTCGAGTGGATCGACGGCAATCTCGGCTCCAAGGTGACCATGAAGTACCCGTCGGTGTACCTGATGGGCGAGGGCGCTCACGCCGAGGTCATGAGCGCCGCGTTCGCCGGCAACGGCCAGCACCAGGATGCGGGCAGCAAGGCGATTCACGTTGCGCCGAACACCAGCAGCAACATCGTGTCGCGTTCGATCAGCAAGGGAAGCGGTCGCACCTCGTACCGCGGGCACATCAAGGTGCTCCCCAAGGCGCACAACGTCAAGGTGAGCGTTCGCTGTGACGCGCTCCTCCTCGACGAGGAGTCGCGCAGTGACACCTACCCATACATGGACATCGACAACCCGGACGTCACGATCGGCCACGAGGCGAGTGTCAGCAAGGTCGGCGAGGACCAGATCTTCTATCTCACCTCGCGCGGGATCCCCGAGCAGGACGCGACGGCGCTGATCGTCAACGGATTCTTCGAGCCCTTCGTCAAGGAGCTGCCGATGGAGTACGCGGTCGAGCTCAACCGTCTGCTCGCGCTCTCCATGGAGGG
>DAIQQM010000014.1:0-32760 GCA_036786805.1 Candidatus Dormiibacterota bacterium
CGTTCTGCACGGTGCCCATGATCGATGCGGCGTCGAGGCCCTGCCGCTCCGCGGCGACCACGTACATCGCGACCAGCACCGGAGCCGGCGCGTTGATGGTCATCGACGTGCTCACGGCGCTGAGCGGAATGCCCTCGAAGAGATCCTCCATATCGCGGACGGAGTCGATGGCCACGCCGACCTGGCCGACCTCGCCGACACTGCGAGGGTCGTCGCTGTCGAGCCCCATCTGCGTCGGCAGATCGAACGCGACCGATAGCCCCGGCTGGCCCTGCGCGAGCAGATACCGGAATCGGGCGTTGGCATCACTCGCCGTCCCGTACCCCGCGTACTGGCGGATGCTCCAGAGGCGCCCGCGGTACATGGTCGGCTGGATGCCGCGGGTGAAGGGCGGGACCCCGGGAAACCCCTCGTGGCGAAGCGGGTCGTGAGCGATCAGGTCGGCCTGCGAGTACAGCGGGGCCACCGGGATGCCGCTCCCCGTCTCGAAGGGATCCTTTCGCTCACCGCGCGCCCGGGCCGGCTCCAGAATCGTGTCCTGCCACTCGAGGAGTGCCTCGATGAAGTCGGGTTCGCCTTCCTCCACCGTGACGGACGACGAAGCATCCGGTTCGGTGACCATCGCCGCAGCATATCGCTGTGTCACGAGTGCGCGAACTCGTCGAACCGCGCTCGGAACCTGTGCGACACTCGGGCGATGGCCCTCCCCGTGAACACGCTGCTCGTCGAGGACTCGGCGGCCGGGCTCGCGTCCGGTGGCTGGCGGTACACGCTACGGCAGCTGTACTACGCCACCTGCGCCCGCGCCGAGACCAAGCCGTCGGACGCCGCATCCAACGGCGAGATCGGCCTCGGCGTGCTCATGATCCTCGTCGGATTGATCCTCATCGGGATCAAGGTGCTCTTCGCGCTGTTCGTGACGCTCGGGGTCGCGCTCATCCTCGCGGGTGTTCTCGGGCGGCTCCGCCGTCCACGGTTGACCGGCCGGCTGCTCGCACTGTCATTCGACGAGTTCCGCAGTCGCTTCGGGTCGCTGCAACTGGATGGCCTGATCCCTCAGGACGGCGATATCGCCGGGGCGGCGAGCGCTGATACCACCATCACGATCGTCAGCGACACCCGCGACACCGCGGCGTTGATCACGGAGAACGCGGCGCGCGCGGCGCTCGCAGGAATCGGCGTCGTGGTGGCCGGCGACGGCTGGACCCCCGCCTCAGGAACGCAGGTGATCGTGCTGCACGATGCATCCCCGCGCGGCAGTGCGCTCGTGCAGGATCTCCGGGATTCGGGCGTCAGCGTCGTCGACGCCGGGCTGCGCCCTCGGGAGGTCGACGGACCGACGCACCAGGTCATCGAGGGTGCGCCGGCGCGCCTGCCCCGCGACCTCAGCGGGTTGCTGGAACCCGCTGAGGTCGACTGGCTCCTCAGCGGCAGGCGCGTCGAGATTGCCACCCTCCCCCCGGAGGTGGTCATGGATCGCGTCCGCGCGGCGATCAGAGAGGCCGAGCCTCTTCGCGCCGATGCCCCGCAGCCAGCTCGCTGAGCGCATCAGGGGACACCTCGGCACCAGCGGCCACCGCGACCTTGCAGGCCGTCAACGCGCGGAGCGTCGCTGTTCGCCGGCCACCCTCGAGGAGTGCGCGCTCGCCGAGCACCGCCCCCGGACCCACCTGAGCGACTGACGCACCGTCCACCTCGACGGCAAGCACGCCATCGAGCAGCACATACATGTCGCTGCCCTCGTCACCCTGCTCGACAAGGGTCGCGCCCTCACCGACAGTCGTGATGCACGGTTTCGCCCCGCCCCGCATGATGCGCAGTGAGAGTTCGCGCTCGAGCGCCGACTCGACCTGGGTCACGAGCGCGGGCGAATCCTCATCGCCCCAGGGTGTGTGCTTCCCAAAGGCGTGCTGGTACCAGCGCTGGAAGTCCACGAGCCCCGATTTCTGAGCAAGATTCTGGTCGCGGTCATAGATCCAGTGACGCGGGAACGTGCTCGCGCCGCTGAGCTCGTGCATCGATGTGCCGTCGGCATACAGCGTCAGGGTCAGGCTCGTCCAGGCGAGCGGCGCGGCGAGCTGCACGAACGGGGGGCGGCTCACCCGGCGCGGTGCGGGGACCCCGGTTCGCCCTCCGGCCGTCTGCGTGAACCGGACCCATCCCTCGCCGATGACGGGTGCATTGCGCTTGTCGGAGAACGCGACGGCGGCGAAGGTCACGCCGCGTCCGCCGAGCCGGAGCGTCGTCGCGCCGATCTGCCCGCCACCGCCCTGACCGTGGTCGACGATCCGGCCGTCAACGACCTCGACCCATGCGCTCAGGTGGTTGGCGAACCGGAAGCGGTCGGCTTCCCGCAGCGCCGAAAGTGAGTCGAAATGATCCGGGGGCGGATCGTCGTAGTGGGCGAGGCCCATCTCGAACGGGACCTTGGTGACCCCCTGAACAGCCTCGGATGGAATCCACGAGATCGATGTGACCGATGATGTGATGCGCATTTGATACCTCCGTGGCGCTGATGATCGGGGGTCGCCCGAAGCGCCGTCGAGGGTGTCGGGACCACATTTTTCGGTGGCAGTCACCCCCGAAGAACGTGGTGGCAGCCCCATTTCAGCCGGCCTCCGGCTGACTAGAGTTGGGCCATGGCCCCGGAGCAGTCGATCCGCGTCGTGCTCGCGGATGACAACCTGATCGTCCGGGAGGGAGTGCGCGCACTGCTCTCCATTTCAGGAGACGTCGATGTCGTCGGCGTCGCCGGCGACTATGACCAGCTCATCGCTGAGGCAGCCGAGCATCTGCCCCAGGTCGTGGTCACCGACATCCGCATGCCACCCGACTTCACCGACGAGGGCATCCGCGCGGCCCGGATCGTTCGCATGCGCCAACCCGGGACCGGTGTGGTGATCCTGTCCCAGTACGACGAACCCGAATACGCGATCTCCCTGCTCAGCGAGGGCGCGGCCGGATACGCGTACCTGCTCAAGGATCGGGTCGCCGAGGGGGACCAGCTTGCGCGCGCCGTGCGCGAGGTGAGCACGGGGGGATCGATGCTCGATCCTCGCATCGTGGAGGCGCTGACCAGGCCGGTGAGTGAAGCCGGAGGACTGAACGAGACAGAGGAGCGCCTGCTGCGCATGGTTGCGGAGGGGAAGCCCATCAAGGCCATCGCGGCGTCGCTGCACGCTACTGCCACCTCCGTGGCTGACGACATCGAGCAGCTCTTCCTCAAGCTCGCTCAGCAGGCAAGTGCCGGCACGCAGGGCGCGCTCGAGCGGTTGCGCCTGCTCCACAAGGTGATCGTCGACCGCGAGGAGCAGGGTGAGAGCCTGAGCCGGATGCTTCCAGGAGGCATCGCGCAGCAGATGCGCGAGCATGGAGTCGAGCCCGGCCGCACCGAGCGACTGACCGTCACCGTGTTGATGTCCGACATCCGCGCGTACTCGACGATCGCCGAAGCCTCGGATCCGTCGGTGCTCGCGGGCCAGCTCAACGAGCATCGCGCCGCCATGAACCATGCCGTGCTTGCTCAGGGTGGGACCGTGATGCAATTCGTCGGTGACGCGGTGATGGCGGTGTTCGGCGCGCCCTTCCCGCAGACCGACCATGCACAGCGTGCGCTGTCAGCAGCGCTCGCGATGCACGAGGCGCAGTCCGAGGTCAATCAGCGCTGGCATGCGCGTGGCCTGCCGCCCTTCCTTCTCGGCATCGGCCTGTCCACCGGCGACGTCGCCGCGGCGCTGCTCGGCTCCGAGGAGCGGCTGGAATACTCGCTGGTGGGCGACGCGGTGAACCTCGCGCAGCGCCTCCAGCAGTGGGGCGAGGGCGGGCAGACGGTACTGAGCGAACCGACCTACGACGCGCTGCCGGAGCGGCCCGATGCGGAGCGCATCGAACCGGCTCTGGTCAAGGGGCGGCACACGCCTGTCGGCGCGTACCGCATCGGGTAGCGGTCACATGAGTCAGCCAGCGGATACTGGCACCGACGACACTCGCGCCGTGACCACCGATCGAGCGGCAGTGCGACTGGCGTGGGCTATGGGGGCATTCTGCGGTGTATCGGTGCTGATCAGCCTGGTGCTGGTCGCACTCGACTGGCGGGTCATCAAGTCGCCTGACAACGCGCTGCTTTCCAGCTTTCTTAGTGCCGCGGTGATAGCGCCGCTCGGTGTCCTCATCGTCTCCCGGCGCCCTCGACACGCGATCGGATGGCTCCTGATCGTCGTGGCGGTCGTGCAGGCAATCAGCCTCGTGACGACCTTCGGGGCAATTCGGGCCGTGCTGAGCGGTGCCCAGTCGACGGGTTGGGTCGAATGGCCAGCATTCGTGGGGGGCTGGACGGCGTTCATGAGCCTCTGCGTGCTGATTGTCGTCGCGCTGCTCTTCCCAGATGGACGCCTGCCCAGCAGGCGGTGGAGGTGGGTCGGACGCGTCGTGGTGACATACTTGGTGGCCGTTCTGATCGGGACCCTCTTCAGCGGGGGTACGAACCAGCTGGCACCCGGCTTGCCAAGCATTCCGGCGCCGCTTGCCTTTGCACCGTTCGTCGGCTTCGGCGGTGGAACCGGGAGCACCCCACTCGATGCGCTCTGGCTCGGCCTGCCGCTGGTCATCTGCGCCGCAGCCGTCGCACTCATCACGCGTCTGCGGCGATCCATCGGGCGGGAACGCGAGCAACTGAAGTGGTTCGTCTATATCACGGGCGTGCTCGCCGTCACCGTCATTCTCTCATTCCTGCTCAGCAATGCTCGGCCCGTGTGGATTGCGACGGTCAGCAGCGACGCGCTGACCTACGGATTCCTAGTCGCGCTGCCCGGCACAATCGGCGTTGCGATAGTCGGCTACGGGCTGTACGACATCGACGTGTTCATCAGCCGCGCGCTGGTGTACGGCTCGCTTGCGGTGTTCATCACGGCCGTCTACGTCGGCATCGCCGTTGGGATCGGGACGCTGGTGGGGAGCGGCGGCAAGCCGAATCTGGCGTTGTCGATCCTGGCAACCGCAATCGTGGCGATCGGGTTCCAGCCGGTGCGCGAGCGCGTGCAGAAGATCGCAAATCGTCTCGTGTACGGAGAGCGAGCGACTCCATACGAGGTACTGAGTGAGTTCTCGGGGCGGGTGGCGGAAACCTATGCAGCTGACGAGGTCTTGCCGCGCATGGCCCGGGTGCTCCGGGACGGAACCGGCGCCGAGTCGGCGACGGTGTGGTTGCGAGGTGCGGCCGAGCTGCGACCGGCGGCCACGTTCCCGCTGGCTGCCCAGTCTCCCGGCGCGCTGCCGATCATCGATGGCACGCTCGAGCGACTGCCGGACGCAACCCATGCGGTCGAGGTCCGCCACCAGGGCGAGTTGCTCGGGGCGCTGAGCGTGGACAAGCGCCGAGGAGAATCACTCAACCCAATCGAGCAGAAGCTGGTCGACGACCTGGCGCACCAGGCCGGACTGGTGCTCAAGAACGTGGGCTTGAGCGCAGACCTGCAGGCGCGGCTCAACGAGCTCCGCGCGTCGCGACAGCGCCTGGTGCAGGCCCAGGACACGGAGAGGCGCCGCCTGGAGCGCAACCTCCATGACGGCGCACAGCAACATCTGGTGGCGCTGAAAGTCAAGCTGGGCTTGGCGGAGATGCTCCTCGGACGCGACCCGGCGAAGGCACTAACAACGCTGGAGCAGCTCAAGCGCGACGCTGACGAGGCGCTCGAGACACTTCGCGACTTGGCCCGAGGTATTTACCCTCCGCTGCTGGCCGACAAGGGGTTGGAGGTGGCGCTGGGGTCTCAGGCGCGCAAGGCCGTCGTACCGGTGCGCATCGAGGCGGATCGAGTCGAGCGTTACACGCAGGACATCGAGGCGACGGTGTACTTCTGCGTCCTCGAGGCGCTTCAGAACGTGCAGAAGTACGCGAGCGCATCTCAGGTGCTGATTCGTCTCGCTGCGAGCAACGACGGACTGACCTTCGAAGTCATCGACGACGGGACGGGATTCGACACAGCGACGATGAAGCAGGGCGCGGGTCTCCTGAACGTGCGTGACCGCCTGGACGCGCTCGGTGGGGGTGTCGAAGTGAGATCTCACCCAGGTGCCGGCACACACATCCGCGGGATCCTCCCGGTTCAAACGCGTTCTCGGGTTGCGGTCTCGACATGAGCAATCGCACCGCGCCTCGACTTGCCCTGGCCGTCGGGGCCTTCTGCCTGGCGTGCGTTGTTGGAAGCCTCGTACTCGTGGCTCTCGATGCGAAAGCGATTGACAGTGTCTTCACGGCTCAAATCGCCTGGTTCCTCAATTGCCTGATCACGGGCGTCCTCGGTGTGCTCATTGCCACGCGCCGTCCAACCAATGCGATCGGCTGGTTGCTGCTCGCGATCGCGGTCGGCAACGCCGTCTACCTCCCCGCGGATTTCATCGCGATATACGGACAGCTGCACGGTGTGGGGCCGACTGGCTGGGTCGAGTGGCCGGCCTGGGTCTTCAACTGGACGGGGTCAGTAGGAGCCTTCCTGCTGATGATCCTGATCTTCGTCTTCCCGGACGGAAGGCTCCCGGGCCCTCGATGGGGATGGATTGCGTACCTCGCCGTGCTTGGATCGGTGATCTCAATCGCCTCCACGATGGTCGAGGCCACCCCCGTTCAACTCTCTCCGCGCCTGCCCAATGTACCCAATCCACTCCGCGCGAATTCCATCGCGTGGCTCACCAGCGGCACCGGGATCGCTTCTTGGTTGTTGATCGCCGCACTGCTCGCGCTGGTGGTGACGTCGGTGGTTGTGCGCAGACGTCGGGCAGCGGGCTACGAGCGAGTGCAGCTCAGATGGTTCTCGTACGTCGCGATGGCGACGATCGCGCTGGTGCTGCTGGGCTTCGCGTTGGACCCGCTCAACGCCGACATCGGGTCAGGCATCGCGGGTGTGGGGTTCGACCTGGGCATCGGTGTCGCCGTCCCGCTGACCATCGGGGTGGCGGTGATGAAGTACGGCCTGTACGACATCGACGTCATCATCAGTCGGGCCCTGGTGTATGGCACGCTCGCGGTGCTGATCACCGCCGTGTACGTGGGCATCGCGGTGGGGATTGGGACGCTGGTTGGGAGTGGCGGCAAGCCGAACCTCGCACTCTCGATTCTCGCCACCGCGATCGTCGCGGTGGGCTTTCAGCCGGTGCGTGAGCGCCTTCAGAAGATCGCCAACCGGCTTGTGTACGGCGAGCGGGCGACGCCGTACGAGGTGTTGAGTGCCTTCTCCGGACAGGTCGCCGAAACGTATGCCGCCGACGAGGTGCTGCCACGGATGGCCCGTGTCCTGCAGGAGGGCGCGGGCGCGGAGTCGGCAACGGTCTGGCTTCGCGGGGCGGGAGTGATCCGCCCCGCGGCGACCTTCCCGGAAGCAGATGCGCGGCTCGAGCCCTTGCCGATGAGCGACGGCGTCATTCCCGACCTGCACGGAGCGACGATGTCAGTGAGCGTGGACCATCAGGGCCACCTCCTCGGTGCGCTGAGCGTGGTCAAGCGCAGGGGCGAGTCCTTGACGCCGACCGAGGTCAAGTTGATCGACGACCTCGCGCACCAGGCGGGGTTGGTGTTGCGGAACGTCGGGCTCGCCGCCGAGCTGCAGGAGCGTCTCGACGAGTTGCGTGCCTCACGGCAACGGCTTGTCCAGGCACAGGACGAGGAGCGCCGTCGGCTGGAGCGCAACCTGCACGACGGCGCGCAGCAATACCTGGTTGCGATCAAGGTCAAGCTCGGAATTGCGGAGATGCTTGCGACCAGGTCTCCCGACCAGGCCAAGGCGACGGTGGCGCAGCTGAAAGCGGATGCCGACGAGGCGCTCGAAACGCTGCGCGACCTGGCGCGAGGAATCTATCCACCGCTCCTTGCCGACAAGGGACTGGTGGTTGCGCTGGAGTCGCAGGCTCGCAAGGCGACCGTGTCGGTGCAGGTCGAGTCCGAAGGCGTCGACCGTTACGCGCAGGACGTGGAGGCGACGGTGTACTTCTGCATCCTCGAGGCGTTGCAGAACGTCCAGAAATACGCAAGTGCATCCCATGCGACGGTGCGTGTCCGCGACCAGGATGGCGCGTTGCAGTTCGAGGTCATCGACGACGGCACCGGCTTCGACGCGGCAACGGCCAAGCGCGGCGCCGGTCTCACCAACATGGCGGACCGCCTGGACGCCCTCGGTGGTTCGCTCGCAGTGTCGTCAATTCCCGGGAGCGGCACCATGATTCGCGGGACCCTTCAGGTGCGCGAGCGTCTCCTCGCCTGACCGTTCCTAGGCCGAGGTTGCCGAGGCCCACGCCTCGGCGAGCCGATCGGGGCCGAAATCGGACTTGGAGATGAAGCCGGCCGCGCCGGCCTCCGCCGCGCGAGGTGCGTACTCTTCCGCCTCGTACGTGGAGAGGACGAGCACCACAACTGGCCTGGTGCTCTCGACGCCGGCGAGAATCTGCCGTGTGGCGTCGAGCCCGCTGATGCCGGGCAGGTTCACGTCCATGAGCACGAGATCGGGATGGAGTTCGCGGGCAGATGTGACCGAGTCCTCGCCGGTCTCGACCTCGCCCACGACCTCGAAGCCGTCGGTGAGCTCGACGACCGTTCGCGCGACATCGCGAAACGGCGCCTGGTCGTCGACGATCAACACTCGAACACTCATGGGGCACCTCGAACGGTATCCCGCCCGTCACGGACTGGCAAGCGTATCTGCCCCACGAACGCGGTGATGCAGGCACCCGTCACCTGCTCGCCCTATCCTCACTCCGTGCCGATCCGTGTGGTCCTCGCCGAGGACAACTACCTCGTGCGCGAGGGCATCCGGCAGCTGCTGGAGGCCTCCGACGAGATCGAGCTGCTCGAAAGCTGCATCGACCTCCCCGGGCTGGAGCGCGCCATCGAGGAACACAGCCCGTCGGTCGTCATCACCGACATCCGGATGCCACCGACCGGCACCGACGAGGGCCTGCGCGCTGCCGAGCGCCTGCGCGCCGAGCGACCCGAGGTTGGTGTCGTGGTCCTCAGCCAGTACGCGGAGCCGGAGTACGCGCTGGCGTTGCTCGAGAAAGGCGCGAGCGGTCGTGCGTACCTGCTCAAGGAGCGTGTGTCGGACATCGATCAGCTGGTCGGTGCGGTGCGCGAGGTGGCGCGCGGCGGGTCGGTGATCGATCCGCGAGTCGTCGAGGTGCTCGTGGCCGCGCGCAGTGCCGTCCGTGATTCGCCGATCGCGCAGCTCACGCCTCGGGAGCGCGACGTGCTCGAGCAGGTTGCGATGGGAAAGAACAATGCCGGGATCGCGGCTGCGCTCTTCCTCACCGAGCGGGCCGTTGAGAAGCACATCAACGCCATCTTCTCGAAGCTCGATCTCTCCGAGGAGCCGGACGTGCACCGGCGCGTCAAGGCCGCGCTCGTGTACCTGGCCGCGCAGCAGTAGGTCAGTCGCGCTGCTCGGCGTCTCGCGCGCCGACCAGGATCGACATGTTGCCCATCGGGTGCCGGTTCTCACGCATCAGTTGATGCGCGAGACCGACCTCATCGAAGGTGAACGTTCGTGACAGGCAGGGATCGACCTCGCCGGCGGTCACCATCGCGTTGTACGCCGCGCACTCGCCGTCGTTTGCGAAATGGGAGCCCTGCAGCCGCTTCTGGCGCATCCACAGGTAGCGGAGATCCACCGCCGCGTGGTACCCGGTGGTGCCTGCGCAGATCACCACCATGCCCCCGTTGTCGCACACGAATATGGATGTGGGGATCGTGTCCTCTCCCGGATGCTCGAAGACGATGCGCGGGTTGCGACGCTCGCCGACCACGTCCCACAGCGCCTTGCCAAAGGCACGGGCCCCGGCCGTCCAGGCCGCGAACGCTGCGTCGTCACGCCAGTCGGGGATGACGCCCCAGTGGGAGAAGTCGCGCCTGTCGATGTAGCCCCTGGCGCCGAGGTCGATGCAGTACTGCCCCCGCTCCGGGCCGGACGTCACGGCGATCGGTATCGCGCCTTTGGCGCTCGCGATCTGGATCGCCTGTGAGCCGAGGCCACCCGACCCGCCCCAGATGAGCACGACATCGTTCTCGGCGACCGTATGAGGCTGCCACGAGCAGAGCATTCGATACGCGGTGGCGCCGACCAGCGTGCAAGCGGCAGAGGCAGCCCAGCTGAGTGCCGGCGATTTGGGGAGCAGTTGGTGCGCCTGGACGAGCGTGTACTGCGCGAAGCTCCCCCAGTTGGTCTCGTACCCCCAGATTCGCGCACTCGGCGCGATGATCGGGTCGCCCCCCGCGGTGATCCACGGGTCGGCAGCGTCCCAGACGCCGCAATGCGCGACGACATGGTCGCCGACGCGAACGCTGTCGACTCCATCGCCGACCGCCCACACGATCCCCGACGCGTCGCTGCCGCCGATGTGGAACTCCTCGGTCTCACCCGCCTTGCGGCGTGCGGCGACGACGTCAACGGGTCGCCCGAGCGCGGCCCACACGTTGTTGTAGTTGACCCCCGCGGCCATCACGTAGACGAGCACCTCTCCCGGCCCCGGCTGCGGTGTCGGCACGGTTTCGACCGCGAAGGCGGTCTGCGGATCCCCGTATCGCTCCGGCCGGATCAGCTGCGCGTGCATCCGCGCCGGGACGTCGCCGACGCGCGGCATCGAGCCGACGTCGGTCAGATCCTGCGTGGCCATAGAGCCTGGGACGATACACGGGCAGCTCCTCCGAGTGAGTCCGTGGCGTTTTCCCCTTCCACACGGTCGGCTACACTCACCGACGCTCTTCGGACACCAGACAGGGGAGGATCCGGCCGGTGACGTGCGATCACTGCGGCAAGCAGGTGCCGGATGCGGTGTTCTGCACCAACTGCGGCGCGCATCAGGGTCTTGCCGCCGACGCAATCGCGGCTCAGGAACGTCTTCAGCATTTCGCCGCGCATCCCGGCGAGCACGTGTCGCAACCGTCGCTCTTCACCACGCTGTTCCCGCACCTCGGACACCAGAAGGTCCACGAGTTCCGCTGGGGATTCCTGCTCGGCCTGGCGATTGTCGTCGTGCTGGTGGCGACCGGGCTGATCGTCGCCGCCCTGCTGGTGTCGATCTTCCTCGTCGACTCTCTACATCGCGTATCTGTACGAGGCGCAGGTGTATCGCGACGAGCCGGCGCTGGTGCTCGCCGTGACACTCGTGGGCGGCATCGTGATCGGGCTCGCGGTGACGATCGTCGCCGACCGCGTCATCGGCGTGAGCGTCCGGCCGAGCGGGGGACCGATCGTCGGGTACGCGGTCGTGCTGCCGGTCATCCAGCTCATCGTCATGCCGCTTCCGGCGCTGCTGCTCCGCTCCCGGCCGAAGTTCGGCGAGACCATCGACGGCCTCGTCTTCGGCGTCACCGCGGGCCTGGGCTTCGGAATCGCCGAGAGCCTCGTCAACTACTCGAACGTCATCGCCGGCCTGGGCGTGCGAACGGCGTCGGCATCCTGGATCTATCCGACGGCGTCGATCGCCGTGCTCGTTCCGCTGCTCCACGGAAGCACCGCCGGGGCGATCGCCGCAACCCTGTGGCGTCCGTCGCGCACGGGCAGCGGGCGCTGGGTGTCGATGTTCGGTATCCCGATCGCACTGCTCGCCGCGATCGGGTTCTACGCGGGGAGCCGGATCCTCGCCGGAGGCGGTGTCGCGCCGCTGATCGTGCTGCTCTACCAGGCGGCGGTGGTGGTCATCGTGCTCATCTACATCCGCCACCTCGTGCATCACTCGCTGATGGAGGAGGGCCGCGACCTCGGCTACCGGGCGATCGTGTGTCCCCATTGCCACCATCACGTGATGGCGGCCGGGTTCTGTCCCAGCTGCGGTGCCGCGCTGAACGCATCGCCTCGCCGGGAGACGGGCCTCGTCCCGGCGCCGGCCGCGACGGATCCGGCCCCGGGGACCGCGTAGATGGCGGTCACCTGCACCCATTGCGGCACCGTCAACCCCGACGACAACACGATCTGCCAGTCGTGCGGCATGCCGCTGGCGGCTGCACCCGCGGATGCCGCTTCGACCGGCGGGTCACGGGCCTCGCAGCCGGCCGACATGCCCGGCGTCGCGCTTCCCATCCTTGACGAACCGATCGCTGTTCCTGCCGGTGGCACCTCGCCGGTGAGCCCCGCTTCGGCGCCCTCGACCTTCCTGCCCCCCGGCTACGTCACGGGGACGAGCCCGTACCTGCCCGCGCCGGCGCCGGGCGCGGCGCCGCTGCACCGGACCGGGAGCTTGAGCGTGTTCGCGATCGTCGGCGTGATCAGCATCGTCTTCGGGGGCGCCGGAGCCGTGTTCGCGGCGCTGCGGACCGGGGCGACGACGCCGCCACCCGCGACATCGGCTCCCGCGAACGTGCCCCCAGTCGCCAGTGGCTCGTCGACACCGCAGACATCCATCTCGGCGAGCTCCGGATCGATGGCCACCACGCCGTTCGCGACGGTGTTCGTCCCCTCCGGCTTCACGGTCACCGACCAGGGCGCCGACTACATCCAGCTCACGCCGGAGGGCAACGGGAACGAGGCGGTGGTGTTCCAGGGTGAGCCGCTGTCCGAGCCGACCACGAACGCGCAGCTGGACCAGGATCTCCTCGCGACCGATCAGCAGAACGGCGATCCGAGCGCCCGCTTCTGCTCGACGAAGGCACCGACCAAAACGCAGCTCATCGGCTCGGGTGGCCCGATCACCGCCGATGTGATCTCGGTGTGCGAGAACTACACGCCCACCGGCGGCGTGGCGTTCGCCGCAGTGGACGGTTTCATCGACGCGGTCGCACGGACGTCGAGCGGACCGCTCGAGGCGATCTGGGTGAACATCTTCGCCCCGCAGGGCGACTACCAGTCGTTCTCCAACAGCCTGCCCGCGGAACTGTTCACGCAGGCGACCTTCACCGACGCGGGGCCGACCAGCTAGTCGTCGGTGCGGTAGCGCCAGACCGAGGGGAAGGCGACCGCGGCCGCCCCGAGCCCCACGATGCAGAGCGCGCCGCCGGTGACGATGGCGACCTCGGCGCCGAACGCATTGGCCACGATGCCGGTCTCGACGTCGCCGAGGTTCGGGCCGCCGGTGACCACCATGAAGTAGAGCGCGGTGAGCCGGCCGCGGAGCTCATCGGGCGCGATGCGCTGCATGATCGTCGTGCGGCACACCGCGCTGAAACTGTCCGCGCCGCCGGCGACCGCGAGCAGGAGCAGCGCCACCCACAGGGACCTCGCGAAGCCGAAGGCGATGATGGCCAGGCCCCAGGCGAAGATCGCGACCACGATGATGCGGCCGAGCCGTCGCGACCGAGCCACCGCTCCGCTGGTGAGCGCGGCGATGACCGCGCCCAATCCCGGAGCCGCGTAGACCAGTCCGAGGCCCTGCGCCCCAGCGTTGAACGTGGTCGCGGCTAGCACCGGGAACACCGCACGGGGCAATCCGAAGATCATCGCCGCAAGATCCATCGCGAAGCCTCCGAGGATGACCGGCTGGCGGCGCGCGAAGCTCAGCCCTCGCAGGATCGCGGCCACGGGACGCTCGCGCTCGAGGGAGGAGCGCCCCTGCGCGGGCAGGAGCACCACCGCCGTCAGCGCCGCGCTGAAGGTCAGCACGTCGACCGAGTACGCCGCCGGAAGTCCGAGGTGCGCGATCACCAGGCCCCCGATGGCCGGACCGGCCACCAGCGTCGTCTGGAACAGCACGATGTTGAGCGAGAGCGCGCCCGGCAGCCGGTCGATACCCACCAGGTTCGGGATGATGGCCGTGCGAGTTGGGGCGTCGACCGCGCCGACCAGCGCCGCCAGCGCCACCACCGCGTAGATCTCGAGGAGCGCCGGATGGCCGATGAACGCGCCGAGCGCGAGCAACCCCGAGCACGTGGCCAGGCAGAGCTGGGTGACGATGAGCACGCGCCGGCGGTCGAACCGGTCGGCGATCGCACCCCCACCCAGCGAACCGCACACCAGCGGCACGGCCTGCACGATGCCGAGCAGTCCCACGTCGAGAGCCGAGCGCGTCAGCGAGTACACCTGGAAGGGCACGGCGACCAGCGTGATCTGGCGCCCGATCAGCGAGATAAGCTGCCCCACGAAGAGACGGCGAAACGGCCGCGACTCGCGAAGGGATCGCGCATCCACGGCGAGCGTGCGGAATGCCCGGCTGGCCATCGGCCGCCGTTCCGGCTCGCCCGCAACACGTCCGGCAGCCGATCCAGCCTCGTCCCGTCCCGGGCCGGGGGTCAGTTGGTCCGGCATACCGTCCCCGCCGGAGGCAGCACGAGGCGAGTGAGGTACGCCGCCTCGTCGGCATCGGCGCACCGGCTCTTGCCGAAGGAGACGTGCCCGTCGCCGTCGCGGGTCAGCAGCACCGAACCCGGGAAGAAGGGCAGCGCACCGACCGCCCACTGGTACGGGGTCGCTGGATCGCCGGTCGCCCCGACCAGCAGCAGCGGGACCGTGTCGACCGTGTGGAACTCCCGTGCGGCCGGATGGAACGGCCAGTCGGCGCAGACGAGCAGACCCCAAACCACATCGGCGCCGAAGACGGGGTCGATGACGTTCATGCGCTGCGCCTCGGTTGCGTAGGTCGAGACGGCCGTCGGCACGGCGCCGTCGGCGCAGGCGATGGAGACGTTCGCCTCGGCGACCGGGGAGTAGGTCCCGTTGCTGCCGCGCCCGAGGTAGTCGTCCGCCGAGCCGAGGAGCAGACCGGCGTTGCCGCGCGCGGCCCGGGTGAGCGCATTCGCCAGGGCGAGCTCGAGGTCACGATCCTCCGCCGGCTCGTAGAGGTACGTGAGGATGCCGGTGAGCGCCTCTCCGCGGGTCAGCGAGCGTCCGTTCGCCTGCAGCGGCTGCCGGGCAGCCCGTGCCAGCACCTGGGCGATGACCGAGGCCGGCGTTCCGGTGAAACCGCAGCCGTGCGCGCACCCGGCTTCGAAGTCGGTCAGGTCGCGCTCGAAGGAGGTGGCCTGCGCCTCGCTCTCGGTGATGAGCGAGAGGCTGGGGTCCTCCACGCCGTCGAGCACCATGGCGCGCACGTTCTTCGGATAGAGCGACGCATACACCTCACCGAGGTAGGTGCCGTAGCTCAAACCGAGGTAGGTCAACTTCGGCTCGCCGAGCGCCCGGCGCAGCTCCTCCAGGTCGCGCGCGGCGTACTGGGTTCCGAGGAAGAGCAACCGGCGACCGTTCCGGGCCAGACAGCCTGCCGCGAAGCGCTGCGACAGTGCTTCGATGGTCATCTGATTCGCGGATGACATGTCGATGGGGTCGAGCGCGAAATAGGCGTCGAGATCGGACGGCGCCAGGCACCGCGCGGGCTCACTGCGACCTGTGCCGCGCGGATCGAACGAGACGATGTCGTATGAGGCGCGAAGGGTGGCGAACCTGCCCGCGGCCTCCTCCAGGTAGGCGATGCCGGACTCCCCGGGCCCGCCGGGGTTCACGACGATCGAGCCACCGGGGTGTGCGGTGAATGCGGGCAGTCGTGCGACCGCGATCGCGATCGTCGTGCCGCCGGGCTCCGCGTAGTCGAGGGGGACGGTCATGGTCGCGCACTGCAGTCCCGGGCTGCCGGCGCACGCGCGGAACTCGAGCGGGGGCATCGCCGGCAGCGCCAGCGGAGGTGGAGCGGGCGCCGCGAGCGTTGCCGGGGGCGGCCCCGTCGTCGGCCGGACGGTGGTCGAAGCCGGCGGGCTCGCGCTGCAGGCGCTGACCGCGCAGAGCGCAGCCCCGATGCCAAGCCGCGTCCACACTCTGGATCGCACCGGGCCAACGCTATCCTGTCGGCCGATGTTCAGGATCGCCACTCGGATAGCAGGACGCGTCGGGGCGTGACCGTCCGCGACACCTGGAACCCCGCCCAGTACGAGCGTTTCCGGACCGAACGCGAGCAGCCCTTCCACGATCTCGTCGCGCTCATCACCCGGCGCCCTGCCGGTCGCGTCGTCGATCTCGGCTGCGGTACCGGCGTCCTCACGGCGATGCTCCACCACCAGCTCGGCGCAGCGGCGACCCTCGGCGTCGATTCGTCGGCGGCGATGCTCGACCGAGCCCGCCCACTCGAAGCACCGGGTCTGTCCTTCGTACCCGGCGATATCGCCACGTGGGGACCGGACTCGCCCTTCGACCTGGTGTTCTCCAACGCCGCGTTGCAGTGGGTCGCCGACCATCGCTCCCTGTTCGCGCGCCTCACGGCGATGCTCGCCCCGGGCGGCGAGCTCGCGGTCCAGGTGCCCGCCAACTTCGATCACGTCTCCCACACGCTCGCCGCGGAGATCGCCCGCGAGGAGCCGTTCGCCGCCGCGATGCACGGCTACGCTCGGACGTTCTCCGTCCTGCCCCCCGAGGAGTACGCGTCACTGCTCCACGGACTCGGGTTCGTCGCGCAGTCGGTCCGCCTCCAGGTGTACGGGCACGTGCTCGAGTCACCGGACGCGGTTGTCGAGTGGGTGCGCGGCACGCTGCTCACCGACTACGAGTCGCGTCTGCCGGGACCGTTGTACCAGGCGTTCGTGGCCCGATATCGCGAGCGCCTGCATGCCGCACTCGGCGATCAGCGACCGTACTTCTACCCGTTCAAGCGGATCCTGCTGTGGGGTCGCCTCCCGGTCTGACACGACGCATCGCCAAGGAGCAGCGCATGGAGATCAAGCGTCTCGACCTCGGACACCTCTACGTCACGGCGCGCGCCTGGCCGGTGCACGGCTACGTCATCCTCCATGACCGGCTCGGCGTGGTGCTCGTCGATACCGGGTGCGGAGGACCTGACGACGTCCTCCGCCACTACAGGGTGGTCAACCGGAGGGTCGCCGACGCCCTTGGGGACCATGGGCTCGCGCCGGTGGACGTGACCATGGTGATCAACACCCACCTGCACTTCGATCACTGCGGGCAGAATCCGGCGTTCGCGCACGCCCCCCTCCTGGTCCAGCGCACCGAGCACGAACGAATCCTTCGCGAGCGCGACGAGGTGACCGACTGGATCGAGGCTTCGGGGATGCGGTTCGAGCTCGTCGAGGGGAGCGTCGAGCTGGCACCCGACCTCCGACTCGAGACGACGCCCGGGCACACCGCCGGCCATCAGTCGGTGATCGCGACCACGGAGCTGGGGAGAGAGCTGTTCATCGGCGACGCCGCCTACACGCGAGCGATCTGGAACCACGCCGATAGTGCCAACCTCCCCGAGGGGCAGGCCGCCGACGTCGATGCCTGGCAGGCTTCGCTCGCCAGTCTGAAGGCGCTCGCGCCGGCGCGAGTGCACTTCTGCCACGACGGATGACGACCGGCAGCCCCGCTTAGCCGTCCGGGTCGGTGCCGTCCCACTCCTCGAGGGGTCTCGACCACCAGCCCCAGTCCGGATCGAGACGCGGTCGCCCCGGCAGTGCGATCCGCCCGTTGCACCAGAGCAGAGCGTCCTCCGGCGCGGCGTCGACCGGCAACCACATGGGGAAGAGGCGTGCCACCACACGTCCGCAGAGCTCGCCGGGCATCGCGAAGGCGACGTCGAGGCCGCGACCGATGTCCCACGTGTGGATGAGCAACTCGTCGCATGACATCGCGCTGAACCCCGACCGATCGGTCATACCCGAGTTGTGCCAGGCACGCGCCTCCGGCGGCGCATCTCGAAGCACGGCGGCGAGGATCGACGCGTTCGCCTCGACGTTGTCGAGGAGGCCGTCGACGTCGAGGCCCGGGTCGACATCCCGCGAGAGCGCAAGTCGACGCGTCGCCCGGCTGGCCAGGTGGGCCGCGTACCAGAGCTGGGCGTTGATCATGTGCCGGAGCGTCTCCCCGCAATTCCACTCCAGGTCGGGAACGGGCGCCCTCCAGTCGCGCCCGCGGAGCGGACGCAGGAAGCCCAGGACCAGGTCGCGCGTGGCCACCACGTCGTCGGCGGTGACGTGGTCGGTTGCCACCGGGTCAGGAGATGGCGTTGACGATCTCCTCGCGCAGGCCCGGGAACGTCGCGAGGTACGCGCGACGCTCTGCCTTGAGCTGCTCGACCAGCGCGCGATACTCGTCGCCGCGGCCCTGGCGCTCGTAGAGCTTTGTGGGTTGCAGGATCTCCTCGTCGTCGATGCCGGGGAGCGCCGATGCCACCTCGTAGCCGAAGTCCGGGTCGCGCTCCCACTCGATGGTGCCCTCGGAGATCGCCTTGACGATGGCGCTCGAGTAGGGGATCGAGACCTTCTTGCCGCGCTCGTCCTCGTCCGTGCCGCCGACGCGACCCGTGTTGAGCAGGTAGACCTGGAAATCGCTGCTGTCCATGAGATCGAGGAAGCGGTTGCCCTGCTGCTCATGACGGAGCGGGAAGAAGGGGTTGGTGCCGGGAACACGCAGGAACTTGCCCGCCTCCTCCTTGCCGCCCGCCGACGTGCCGCGCGTCTCACCGAGCATGAAGTAGAGCGCGGCGTGCTCTCGATTGAGGCGCGCCACCCCGGGGATGAGATTGTCGTTGCGATTGAGGATCAGGAAGTGGTCGACCGACTTCACCTCGCGCGCATCCTTGTGCCAGCCGAGCGCGTCCATGCGGAAGACCGCGCGGCCGTTCGGCGTATACCCGGTGTCGAAGAAGTCGACGACGCCCTGCTCGTTCTGCGAGACGTTCTCGAGGTACGCCTCGGGCTTGCAGACCGCGCCGTAGATGCTCGGTTCGAATCGCGGGTCCAGCGCGAACGTCTTCGCGAAGCACCCGTTCTCGGTGGCGACGATCCGGCCGCCCGGGTACAGCGCCACGAAGTCGTCCTGCACCGGCTTGCTGTCGTTCTGGCGAGTGAACGTCGTGGTCGTCTTGCCGGTCCCCGACAGGCCGATGATCAACAGAACCTGGTCGCCCCGAGGGGTCGGGACCACCTTGCACCCGGCGTGCAGCGACAGTCCGCCCTGGTCGTAGGTGAGCTTGTTCCACATGCGCAGGCCGCCCTTCTTCGACTCGCCGAAGTAGTCGCTGTTCAGGACGCGCGTGACGCCCGCCTCGAGATCGACGGCGATGACGCGGTCGCTCGGATACCCGGGGGCGTCGAGGTTGGGCGTGTAGATGACCGTCAGGACGGGTTCGAAATCCGGACCCGGGTCCTCGGCCTCGAAATACAGCCAGTGCTGCATGCCGGCGATGTTGGCGTTGGCCGCCTCGATGTACAGGCGGGCCGCAACGCGATGCTCGGCATCGTTGCCGATGTAGCCGTCCACCACCACCATGTCCTGGTCACGGACGTACGCGTCCTGGCGCGCCGCGATCTTCGCTCCGTCGGAGCGGCTCATGGTCTGATCCGAGTGCTCCTCGGGCCGGTCGGTGACCACGTACGTGCTCGCCTTGCTTCTCGAGACGACCTTGGTCTGGACGTTGAAGTTGTCAAACGCCGTGTGCCGGGCGTTCGGCATCCGCGATGTCAACTCGCGCAGTTCCGCGGGGGAGGGGTTCCAGCGGATGCTGCGAGCTGCGGGAAGGGCGCTCGAGTGGGTCCTGGTGACGTCGGTCATGACTCCTCCAATGTCCCTGGTCACGATCCCCCGATCCGACCTCGATCGTCATTCCAGGTTGGGTTTCCGGACCTCTCGAGCATAGCAAAGGGTCTGTCGAGGCGGACCGAGGCAACGGTTTCCGCCGCCTATGGATGTAGTCTGTGACCGATGACGCAGATCGCTCCCGTTCCGATAGCTGAGGCCACGTCACTCCGCGAGAGGTCGTGGGTGTTCTTCAACGGCGAGATCGTCCATTACGCGGATGCGAAGGTCGGCCTCCTGACTCACGGGCTCAACTACGGAACGGGTGTCTTCGAAGGCATCCGTGCGTACTGGAACCCGGAACGGGAGCAGCTTTTCGGGGTGAGCCTGCCGGAGCACTTCGAACGGATGCACCAGAACACGCGCACGCTGCAGATGACCATCCCGTGGAGTGTCGACGAGCTGGTCGCGATCACCGTCGATCTCCTGCGCCGCAACGAGTATCGCGAGGACACGTACGTTCGGCCGCTCTCGTTCAAGTCGGCCGAGATCATCGGCGTCAAGCTGCACGACGTCCCGGACAGCTTCGCGATCGTGACCGCGCCGATGGGTCTGTACGTCGGCAACACCGGCATCCGCTGCATGGTGTCGTCGTGGCGCCGCATCGACGATGCGATGGCTCCGGTCCGGACCAAGTGCACCGGGTTGTACGTGAACTCCGCACTGGCGAAGAGTGAGGCCCTGCAGAACGGATACGACGAGGCGATCATGCTCTCTGCCGACGGTCACGTCTGCGAGGGAAGCGCCGAGAACATCTTCATCGTACGCAAGGGCGAGCTCATCACGCCGCCGCCGTCGGACAACATCCTCGAGGGCATCACGCGCGCATCGGTGATGCACCTCGTGCGCGAGGAGCTCGGGCTCGACGTGCGCGAGCGCTCGATAGACCGCTCCGAGCTCTACGTCGCCGACGAGGTGTTCCTCGTGGGCACCGGGGCGCAGATCGCGCCGGTGATAGAGATCGACCGCCGGCGCATCGGCGACGGCGAGCCCGGGCCATTCGCCAATCGCATCAACGACACGTACCACAAGGTCGTCACCGGCCGCGATCCCAAGTACGCGGCCTGGCTGACCCCCGTCTACTGACGAAGGCCCGGCTGTCGCCGTCCGGGATGCCGCTCAGGATCCGGTGATCGAGGCGGCGCAGCCGGCGCAGGTGCCGTAGAAGTCCAGGGCGTCGTGGTCGAGCGCGAACCCGTAGCCGCCACGAACCGCGTCGATGAGCTGGTTGACGGCGGTGTCGTCGATCTCCGTGGTCGACCCGCAGAGGCGGCACACGAGATGGTGGTGATGGTTGTCCGCGCACGAGGTGTAGACGTGGACGTGCCCCTCGGCTTCGAATCGCTGCGCGAGACCGTTCTCGACGAGGAAGTCGAGCGTGCGGAACACGGTGGCGCGGCCGAGCAGCGGGTGCTCGACCCGAAGCGATTCATACAGCTCCTGGGCACTGACCGTATGCCGGGCGCGAGCGAGCGCACCGGCGACGATCATTCGCTGGAGGGTCAGACGGTGTCCCTGGGCCGCCAGGCGGTCCTTGACGGTTGGCGGGGCTGCTGCCGGCATTCGCTCAGGCCGCCCGCTCGAGCCAGCGTTCGGGATGACGGAGCTCGTCGAGCGTCGGCATCATCGCCGCGGACTCCCAGACCCGGTTCAGGGCGCTGAGTCCGGCCCGATCGACAACGCCGACGGCGAACTGCTCGCCGATCTCGTACTGGCGCATCTTCATCTCCAGGCCGGTGATCGCGAGGACGAGCCGTTCGATCGGGCCGCGGTCGCGCCGGCGCTGCTGCATCGCCGCCTCGAGACGCTCCGAACCGCGGATCGCGGAGCGTCCCGCGCGGTGCATGACGAAGTTGCTGTAGCCCTCGAGCACACTCATCACCGCCTGGACGTGGCGGATCGTGTGCACCTGACCGCGCACCGTATCCGGCAGCTTTCGGACCATCTCGCGGGAGGGGAGGAGCGTCTGGCCGTCGGCGGAGAGCGCGTCGAGCATCAACCCCCGCATGACGCTCTCGAGATGCTCGGCCAGCCACGGATGGACCTCGAACTGCCAGGCGTGGGTCAGCTCGTGGAGGATCAGCCAGGGTCTGAGGTCGGTGTCCGTGAGATTGAGGTCGCGCTCGATCCCGGCGATGTTCGGCTCGACGAGGTACAGCGCGCTCGCCGGACGTGCCGCTCCGGGCACATCCTCGAGGGCGAGGACCGGGTCGTACTGGCCGAGCACGCGTCGCGACATCAGCCCGAAGAGCTCTCCGACGTACCGATCGAGGACGCGGCGGCTCATGCCGGTCGCCCGCGACTCGGGGACGGTGGCGCGGATCCGCTGCACCGGTGCCAGCAGGCGCTGCGCCATGCCGAGGTTGGCGTCGATGAAGCCGCCCCGATCGAGGGCGATGAATCGCGGGTATGCGATCAGCGGCACCTGGCAGACCTCGGTCATCAGCGGCGCGACGCGCGCGGCCATCTCCGTGTAGGCCGCCTCGAGCGCCTCGACGTTGAGGCGCCGAGCGGAGCCTGCATCGCCGGTGCGCGAGACGGCGATCCTGCGGACGTCGTCCCAGTCGACCAGGCGCCGCGGCGTCTCGACCTGGGGCCGGAGGAGCACCCGGGCGGACAGGACGGCTCCCGCACCGACCGCTCCAAGGGCCAGGGTTCGCCTGACCACGCTTCCTCGACTTGCGGGGCTCATGGTTCGATCATACGGGTGGACCGCCGCCCGCTCGGCAATCTACATCGAGGAGCCCGACCGCCCGTCGATGTACACCGGGTGGTCGGGAGGCTTGCCCCCCAGCCAGTAGGCGTCGAGGCGCTCCTGGGTCCAGCCGCGTTCGCGCAGGAACGGCTCATCGAGGATCTGCTGCGCGGTGAGCGAGGGCGGCTCGGTGCCGACGATCTCCATCATCGCGTCGCAGAGGATGTCCGGCGATCGCCACTGGCTCCGATCGCCGAGGCCCCAGTTGATGCTTGCCAGGCTCTCGATGATCGTCACCGGCCACAGCGAATTGCTCGCGATACCGTCCGACGCGTGTTCGGCGGCGATGCCGATGGCGAGCCGGGTCATCCCCATCTTGGTGGTCATGTAGGCGACGTGGCCGGGGCTCGGCGTGGTGCTGATCGGCGGCGAGCAGTTGATGACGTGGCCCCAGCGGTTGCGCACCATGTGGGGCAGCGCGTAGTACGCGCAGAGATAGGCGGCGCGGACGTTGATCTCCCACATGAGGTCGTAGCGCTTGGGTGGCGTGTCCAGGATGGGCTGCCACCAGAGGGCACCCGCGTTGTTGATGAGGATGTCGAGCCGGCCGAAGCGTTCGACGGTCGCGTCGACCATCGCCTTGACCTCCTCCTCGTGCCGGACGTCGACGCGCACGGCCAGCGCGGATCCTCCCCCCGCCTCGACCTCGGCCGCGACCGTGTGGATGCTCCCGGGAAGCTTGTCCGTGCCGCTCTCGGACTTGCCGGTGATCACCACCGACGCACCCTCGAGAGCGAGGCGAAGCGCCATCGCGCGTCCGATGCCGCGGCTGGATCCGGTGACCACCGCGACGCGGCCGTCGAGTGGACGTGGGGCGCTCATCGGCGCGCATCATATGCGCCGCGGCAGCCGCCGCAACGCGGCATCGAGTGTTTCGGAGGGAAAGCCGGCGTGAAGGGCGTGCTGACCTGGCTGGGCCTGGTGCTCGGTGTCGGAGGGATCATCGCGTTCGTGTACGGGCTCACCGTGCTGATCAGCAACGGCAGCTGCGGGTGCGACCAGAACGGCTTCTGCTCCGGGCCTCCGTGCCCGCCTGCCGACGACCTTGGATTCGTCGGTCTCTTCGCGGGGATCTGGGTGTCGATCGGGGGATTCATCCTCATGGGCTTCGCTCGCGGGCACGCATGTGTGCAGCAGTGGCGTTCGCAGTTCGCAAATGGCAGCACCTCGTTCGCGAACATGAGCCACGCCTACGCCGGCACGGGTGCCTCGGGGTTGACCCTCGGATCGATGTCGAGCGGGTCGATCGCTCCCGGACAGGCCGCGATGGGCGTCCCCGTAGCCGGACCCGACCTGGTCGCCCAGCTCCTCAAGGTCCGGCAGGAGAACAGCGCCAATCCCGCAGCGGCCAGGGAAGCGACCCTCGACCTGTTACGCAGCCACGGCTATGCCATCCCGGCCAACGCGCCACCGGGCTCGGTGGCCGTGCAGATCGGCGGCTCGACCACCGTTGCAGGTCCGGGTTTCGCTCTCCCGGGTGCGGGCGCGCCGGCTCCGATGTCCGCCGAGGCCATCCTTGCCCGCGACGCGCAGACGGGGCTCCCCGGTGGCCAGCCTGGCGATGCGGCCGGCCGCCTCGAGGAGCTCGAAGCGCTCAAGCAGCAGGGCGTGCTCAACGACGACGAGTACGCCGCCCAGCGCAAGCGCATCCTCGACTCGATCTGATCGTCGCGGGGCCGCTACCCGACGTACGGGCCGATTGCCTCGACGATGCCGGCAAGCTCGTCGGTCAGGGTGCCCGGGAGCCTGCGCCGGAGGATCGCCGTGACGCTGGTGTAGTACCAGAGCTGCTCGTGCGGGTCCTGCACGGTGAACCGCTGCCAGACGAGGTCGCCGTCGGTGCGGAGGTCGGCGAGGATCGACCCTGCGTTGTGCACCTTGTCGCAGGCCGACACGAGGAGCGCGTCGGCATCGGCCTCGTGCTCGAGGTGGTCGAGATACCGTTCCTTGCGTTCCCTCCACGGCGGTTTGGGCCGGCCGGGCACGGCGACGGCGTCGCTGCATGCCATGACGGTCCGAGCGACGCGCGCGCCGAACTCGGTCTCGATGCGCCGCTCGGTCGCGGCGCCGTCCGTCGAGTCCTCGACGGCGTCGTGGAGGAGCGCCGCGATCGCGACATCCTCGTCCGCGCCGTGTTCGAGCGCAAGGGCGCACACCGCCATGACGTGCGACATGTACGGGATCCCGGTCTTCTTCCGAAGCTGGCGACCGTGCACCTCCCACGCCACCGCGAACGCGGCGGCGAAGCGATCGGTCAGCGGCGGGGCGGCCGTCGATTCGGTCACGCGGCCATTGTGGGTCGCCCGGGGGGCGTGAGGAAGAGGCGCGCGTGCCCGAGCCAGAATGTCGCGTGCGCTTCTACCTCGGCCATCGTCTCCCGGGAGGATTCTGGGCGGGCGTTTCGACCTATACGCGGCGACCGCACCGGGCCGTCCGGCAGGCCGCGCACGCGACGGGCGGTACCGGGTGCGTCGGCTTCATCGTCCTCGTGGTCGTCCTCGCGCTCGGGATCGCCTACTGGTACATCAGCATCCCCGTGCTCGTTCTCACGGCTATCGCCGTCGGCGTGACCGTGCACCGCCACCACGTGCACCGCACCGGGAGCGCCGGCGGCGCTCCGGCTGTCTCCTCGCCTCCGCCGACCGCCCTCCAGGCACCGGCGGCGCGAGTCCAGCGGCTCGCGAAGAGCCCGCCCCTGACGATGCCGGCCGACACGTTCAAGGTCGGGTCGCTCGTCCACCTCGAGAAGGACGGGACGCGCGCGACGTATTTCGTCGACCATGGACGGACTCCCGACGAGATCGTGCTCAAACGCGTGACCTCGACGCCGACCGGTCCCGGTGCCTGACGCCGCCCTGCTCGGCCTGGTGGCCGACCGCCTCGATGCCCATCCCCCGTCCAGCGCAGCCGGTGACCTGATCCTCGCGGCGTTCAGCGGCGCGAATGCCGTCGACGGCGCGCTGCGCGGCGAGGTGGAGCCTTCGACGGCGAGCAGTCGGCCTGGTGGGCCCTCGGGGCCGCCGCCGGCCGTCTCTCTCATGGCGATCGAGGTCGAGGGTTTTCGGGGCATCGGGCCACCCACGACCCTGAGCATCGATCCCGGACCGGGGCTCACCCTGATCGTGGGCCGCAACGGGTCGGGCAAGTCGTCGTTCTCGGAAGCGCTGGAGATGGCGTTGCTGGGCACCAACCAGCGCTGGGAGCAGCGGGTGAAGGTCTGGCGGGACGGATGGCAGAACCTCCACCACCGGCACACGCGGGTGGCCGCGCGCTTCACGGTTGACGGTCGCCGCCAGCCACTCGAGGTGGCGCGCGTGTGGAGGGACGGCGACGGCGTCGACGCCTCGACGCTGTACATCGACGGACGACCGGCAACTCCGGAAGCACTGGGTTGGGCGCAGCATCTCGCGGGGTATCCGCCGCTGCTCTCGCACAACGAGCTCGAGCACGCGCTCGACCGCGAGCAGTCGAAGCTGTACGACGCGCTCGCGAGCATCCTCGGGCTGGGCGATCTCGCGGCTGCCCAGGAGGTGCTGCGCGACGCGCGGCTCGGACGTGAGCGTGCGGCGAAAGCCGCGCGGGATGCGCTCCCGGAGCTGCGAGCGCTGCTCGAACGAACCGAGGATGAGCGCGCCGCGGTGGTGCTCTCGGCGCTCGCCGCCAAGGCATGGGACCTCGACGTCGTGGCGGCCAGCGTGGACGGCACTGCCGCAAGCGACGAGCGGAGCGTGCTGCGCAAACTGCACGACCTGGCGGGCCTGCCGGTGCTCGACCGCGAGCGGCTGAGCACGTGCATCAGCGATCTCCGCGATGCGCATGCCGCGGCGGAGAAGCTGCGCGGCACCGACGCCGGCCGCGCGCACGAGGTTGCATCGCTGCTCCAGAAGGCGCTCGATGTGCACGCGCACGCCGAGAGCGAGACATGCCCTGTCTGCGGGACCGAGGGCGTGCTCACCTATGAGTGGCGGGTGACGGCGCGCGAGCACGTGAAAGCGTTGCTGGCGGAGGCCGACGCCGTGCGCGCTGCCCAGTCCGCACTCGCCGACACCGTTCGCCGCGCGCGCCAGCTGATCATCGCCACGCCGCCGGCGATACGCGACGGCGCCGGTGCCGGTGTCGATGTTGCGCCGGCACTCGACCTCTGGGACGCGTGGGCACGTGTTTCTGCCGAGGATGACGCAATCGCGCTGGCCGCCCACCTCGAGAACCATGGACCTGCGCTCATCGCGGGCGTGGCCGAGCTCCGACGCGCAGCGACCGCTGAACGCGAACGCCTCGAGCGCGCGTGGCGCCCCGCTGCGGATGCGATTCTCGCGTGGCTCCCGTCGGGCCTCCGGGCGCGCGAATCCGAGGGCGAGATTGCGCGGCTCAAGGAGGCGGAGCGCTGGCTCAGGGACGCGCATGATGAGATCCGCGACGACCGGTTCCGTCCGATTGCCGGTGCCGTCCAGGAGAACTGGACGGAGCTGCGCCAGGACAGCAACGTCTCGCTCGGCGACCTGCGATTGCGCGGTGCGGCGGCGCAGCGCCGGCTCTCGCTCGACGTCAAGGTCGACGGCGAGGATGGATCCGCCCTCGGCGTCATGAGCCAGGGCGAGCTCAACTGCCTTGCGCTGTCGCTGTTCCTGCCCCGCGCGTCGATGCCCGAGTCGCCGTTTCGGTTCGTCGTCATCGACGACCCGGTGCAGGCGATGGACCCGGCCAAGGTTGCCGGGCTCGCCACCGTGCTCGCACGCGCGGCGCGGGAACGCCAGGTCATCGTCCTCACGCACGACACCCGCCTTGCCGAGGCGATGGGGGCGCTCGATATCGCCGCGACCGTCATCGAGGTGGTGCGGCGCGAGCAGTCGGTCGTGGAGCTGCGCCGCATCCAGGACCCCGTGCAGCGTTACATCGACGATGCGTTCGCAGTCGCCATGAGCAAGGACGTTCCGGTCGAGGCACTGCGCGTCATCCCGGGCTTCTGCCGGCTCGCGCTCGAGGCGGCGTCGTCGCTTGCGGTCCAGCGTCACCTGCTGCACCAGGGCACGCCGTGCACCGAGGTGCAGGCCGCGCTCGCCAAACCCACGACGTTGAACATGTGGCTGGCACTCGCCCTGCTCCACGATCCTGAGCGTGCCGGCGACGTCACGGCGTTCCTGGCGAAGCAGTATCCCTGGGCCGTCGACGCCGTCAGGGAATGCAACCGTGGCACGCACAGCGGGAAGTGGCACGGCGATGTGAAGGAGTTCATCCGCAGCGTCGAACACTTGACCAGGAAGATGCTCGAGCGATGAATCCGGCGTGACGGCGACGGTGGACGCGCATGCGCTCGTCTCGGCTGCGCGCGACCTCATTCGTGACGACGACAGCGCGACCGCCGGCCTGTGGCCCCGGGCGGCGGCGCTGCTCGCGCGACAGGGCCTCGAGCTCGCGCTGGCGCGGCTGTGGGAGGTGACGGCGCCGGGGCTCGAGCGCACGTCGACGCGCTGTCAGCTGCTCTGCGCGGGCGACATGCTCAACGACCGGGCGCTCGGTGGCCGGACCGCGCTGACCTGGCATTCACTGTCGAATGCGTGTCACCACCGGGTGTACGAGCTGCCCCCGACGGCGAGCGAGCTCAACATGGCGCTGGAAACGGTGTGGGATCTGGCCGAGGCGGTGGAGCGGTTGCGCGGCAGGATGCGGGCGTGACGCGTCACCTGCACCTCCCGAGCCGCGACAGGCATCTGTCGCCGCCCCACGCGACGCTCAACACCGGAGATCCGTGGCGGGGTAGCGAAGTGAGGAAAAGGCGATGCTCAGGAAGGTTGAACCCATCAGCCTCGGTTGCGACGTTCGCATCGAGGGAGACCACATCGCCGTCACGGGTCTCTCTTTGCGTGACGCCGACCTTGCGGGGTATCTAGGCGAGCAGTCTGAGGTCGACCGTTTTCGATGCCGGCGAATCGCGAGCCACGCCACCCTGGCAGGAGGTGGAACTCGTACGGGCATGGCTGCCAGCATCTCGCGCGAATCAGAGGCTCACGATTCAGGGGCCGAACTGAAACCAGGAGCTGACCGACGCGTGCCGATGAGACGCCCGCTGTCGCAGCTGGTTTCGTAGGGCGCTTCGCTGCGCTGAACGCGGCGACGGCGTCGTCGACGTCGCCTCGCCTCCAGATTCGGGCGAAGTCGTGCCGACTGCGGCCAGGGACCCTGCGGATGCGGTCGCTGCTGCCGCACGGACTGGATTGCCAAGGCCGATGAAGGTCCGCTCTAGAGGAACGTCCCCTTTCTTAGGTCGTTCTCGGGCGTGGCCGCCAGAACCGGATCCGCAAGGCCGAGGAATACCCCTATAGGGTCGCGATCGGTCTCGCACGGGGCGACAGGCCCCCTCGGTGTGGATCGGGACCGTCTCCAGCCGCGCTGCCACGAACAGTTGTTCTATAATACTAAGATGTGTGATGGCGCACGCAACACGACGGGGCTGGAGCACCTCCTCGTGGGCATCTCCGGGTTCGTCGACCGTCCTGCCGAGGCGTGCACACCGTATGAGCTCGGCGAACGGCTGATCCGGCTCCGCCACGGCATCGATCTCCTCGAGCTTCGCTTCGCCCGTGAGGCCGCCGCCTTTGCCTCGACGGAGGAGGCCATCGCCCAGGGCTCGAACTCGCCGATCGACTGGGTTCGGCATCAGTGCGGGATGTCTGCCAACGCGGCGGCCCGTTCGATCGCGACCGGGGAGATGGCCGACCGGCTGCCGGCGAGTGTCGCCGCGCTCGACGCGGGACGGATCGGCTTTGGTCACGTCTCGCTGCTGGCCGGGGTCGCACGCTCCGTGCAGAGTGGTGCGGGCGCCGCCGGGTTTGACGAGCAGCCCCTGCTCGAACTCGCGCTGGAGCACTCGGTCAGCCGCTTTGCCTTCGACTGCACCCACGCCCGCCATGCCGCCGATGCTGCGGCGGTGCTCCACGAGCACGCCACCGCGGTCGACGACCGGCGTCTCGATCTGCGCAAATGTGAGGACGGGAGACTCGTGGTGCGTGGGCTGCTCGACCCGGTCGGTGGGGCTGCGCTCCGTGTGGCCCTGGGACCGCTGTGCGCCCGCTCCGGTGCAGGCGACGAGCGGTCCCGAGAGCGGCGTCTCGCTGATGGGCTCGTCGAACTCGCCATGCATGCCCTCGACCATGGCTTCGCCACCGACGGTGGCGGGCCGCGCACACATCTGCAGCTCACCGCTTCCGTGGAGACCGTGACGGGGATGCCCGGGGCACCTGGTGGGGATCTCGAGTTCGTCGGGGCAGTTCCGGCGGCGACCGTGCAGCGTCCTGCTTGCGATGCGAGCGTCCGCCGGGTGCTGCTCGGACCGGACCCGGCGGTGATCGATGTGGGCCGTGCCCTCCGAGTGCCGTCAGGTGCAGGCCGCGCGGCCCTCCGCGCGCGCGACCACGGGTGTGTCTGGCCGGGCTGCGAGCGCCCATCGTCGTGGACCAACGCCCACCACGTCGTCCATTGGAGCCATGGCGGGGCGACCAACCTCGACAACATGGTGCTGCTCTGCCATCGCCATCACTGGTCGGTGCACGAAGGGGGCTGGCGTCTCGTGAGAGCCGAGGACCGGCGTGTGCTCGCGATCCCTCCTTCGCATGCGTACCAGTCGTGGACGCGGCCGCGCGCGCCGGATGCCGTGCCTGTCGCGTAGGCCGCGACGCCCATTCCCGATCGTTTCGGGATGCGGGTCGGCCGGACGCCGTGCCTGTCGCGTAGGCCCGCGACGTCCATTCCCGATCGCATCGGGATACGGGTAGTTCATGAGCGAGACCTCTGGCGCCCGGAAGATCGGCTCGAGCGACTCAGGTGCTGAATCGCTGCGGCGCGTTATCTGCGCGTGCCCCGCAACGTCAACTCGCCTTTCGGAATTGTTCGTAGCGTTCCTCGAGTCGATCGCGGGCCGGTCGAAGCGCCGTCTGCCGAGGAACCGTGGCGCTCGATCCGTGCAACCCCTGCAACCCATGACGGAGCATCGGACCATCGATCTCCCGAAGGACATCGCCCCGGATTTCAATGATGAGGTCGGGCCGGATGCCGACGATGTTGCTGTCGAAGGCGGCGTGATGCAATTTGCACAGCGCGAGACCGTTCGGAACCACCGGATCCCCGCGTGGCTGCCCGTCAGGAATGATGTGTGCGGCGTCGAGGAGCTCCTCGTGACGCAGCCGGCAGAAAGAGCAGGTCCGCTGGTACGCCGCGAGCACGCGCTCACGGAAACCAACCTGATGGAGCCTCTGCTTCACGATGCGGAAGGCATATGAACGCCCGGGATTCTCCTCGACAGCAAGCGCGGTGAAGTCGACGGCGCCGCCAAGGTCGAGCGCTACTAGAAACGAGAGATCGCGCGCGTTGTCCGCCGTGATGAAGCTTGGCCAGAACGCCATGTATTTGGAGGGCGCAACACCGAGGAAGTAGACGAGCGGCTTCCGCTCCTCCATGGCTCGGCGAAGGCCGACGTTGTCGGGGTGTGCGCGGTCGACCCCTCGATATTTGTAGCTGACAAGTCCGTCGTCGCCGAGCCCGTCGCTATACGGAGGTGCCTTTCGAACATCCGGAGGGGCGGTGGTGATGCTGATCGGGATGTCAGGGAGGATTGCCGGCTTGAAGATCCCCTTACTGGCGAAAAGGAGATTCACCCTATGTCCGCCAAACTCGAACCCACGCTGCAGCACTGAAAGCGGCAGCACGGGCGGAGTGGGCTCGCCTCGAATGCGTGCCTGCTCGGCCAGGAACGCGAACGCAGCGGCACGGACGGCGTCGTCGAGGTCGCCTTGCATCCCGGTTCGAGCGGAACTATGCCACCCGCGGTCCGGGCCCGTCGCCGCGCCACCGGAACCGCTCCCGCGCCCTTAGCACTCACCCCCGCCACCCGCTAGCAGTCAGCCTGCCCGAGTGCTAAACTAGCCCCTGGAACCCTAGGCTAGAGGATCAAACCAGGAGGAACCATGGCCAAGCAATTGCTATTCGACGTCGAGGCCCGGGCCCATCTCAAACGAGGGGTCGATCGGGTGGCCGACGCCGTGAAGATCACCATCGGCCCCAAGGGCCGGAACGTCGTGCTGGACAAGAAGTTCGGCTCGCCGACCATCACCAACGACGGAGTCACGATCGCCAAGGAGATCGAGCTCGAGGAGCCCTTCGAGAACATGGGCGCCCAGCTGGTCAAGGAAGTGGCGAGCAAGACCAACGACATCGCTGGTGACGGGACCACCACAGCCACCGTCCTCGCCCAGGCCCTGATTGCGGCCGGCCTGCAGAACGTGGCCGCCGGCGCCAACCCGATCCAGCTTAAGAAGGGCATCGAGCTCGGCGTCGAGGCGATCGTCAAGGCCATCAAGGAGCAGTCGATCCCGATCTCCGAGCGCGAGAAGATCGCCCAGGTCGCCTCGATCTCCGCTGCTGATCCCACGATCGGCGAGACCGTCGCGGACGCCATGGAGAAGGTCGGCAAGGACGGCGTCATCACCGTTGAGGAGTCGAAGGGCCTCGAGACCGAGCTCGAGCTCGTCGAGGGCATGCAGTTCGACAAGGGCTACATCTCCGCGTACATGGTCACCAATGCCCAGCGCATGGAGGCCGTGCTCGAAGACCCCTACATCCTCATCACGGACAAGAAGATCTCGGCGATCGCGGACCTGCTCCCGATCCTTGAGAAGGTCGTCCAGAGCGGCAAGCCGCTCGTGGTCATCGCCGAGGATGTCGAGGGCGAGGCGCTTGCCACACTCATCGTCAACAAGCTTCGTGGCACGTTCAACGCCGTCGCGGTGAAGGCCCCCGGCTTCGGTGATCGCCGCAAGGCGATGCTCCAGGACATCGCGATCCTGACCGGCGGCCAGGTGATCAGCGAGGAGGTCGGCCTCAAGCTCGACTCCGCGCAGCTGAGCTCGCTCGGCCGCGCCCGCAGCGTCACCATCACCAAGGACGACACCACGGTCGTCGAGGGCAACGGCAGCAAGGACGCGATCAAGGGCCGCATCGAGCAGATCAAGGCCGAGATCGAGAAGTCCACCAGCGACTGGGACAAGGAGAAGCTCCAGGAGCGCCTTGCCAAGCTCAGTGGTGGCGTCGCCGTGATCAAGGTCGGCGCGCCGACCGAGACCGAGCTCAAGGAGAAGAAGCACCGCATGGAGGACGCCGTGTCCGCCACGCGCGCAGCAGTCGAAGAGGGCATCGTGCCCGGTGGCGGTGTCGTGCTCGTGAACGCGATTCCCGCACTCGACAAGGTGAAGGCCGAGGGCGATGTGCTCACCGGCGTGAACATCCTCCGCCGCGCGCTCGAGGAGCCCCTCCGCCAGATCGCGCAGAACGCGGGCATGGAAGGCTCCGTGGTCGTCGACAAGGTGAAGTCGCTACCCAAGGGCCAGGGCTTCGACGCCGCCAAGGGCGAGTACGTCGACATGGTCAAGGCCGGGATCATCGACCCGACCAAGGTCACCCGCTCGGCGGTGCAGAACGCGGCTTCGATCGCGGCACTGCTGCTCACCACCGAGGCGCTGATCACCGACATCCCCGAGAAGAAGGGAGCAC
>DAIQQM010000015.1:0-23713 GCA_036786805.1 Candidatus Dormiibacterota bacterium
AGCTGATGCCATGTACAGGAGCCATCCCCTGGCAACCCCCCGATCTCGTGCCGGCCTGCGGCACCGTGTCCCGCCTCTGATCTGCCCTGGACGCAGGCTACGTGGGACCTGCCCGGACGGCTCAGCTCGCCATCGTTCTGCGACGTGGTGATCGGATTAGGGCCGCGCGGATCGGATGTCGCGCCGGGTGCACGAGAGCGGCCGTCGAGCCGGCGGCGCCCCGATGCCGCTCAGTGAGCGTGCAGACCCTTTCCCGCGATCGCCGACCACGGGTCGTGCGACGGAGCAGGGAGCGGAACCACGACGACGGGCACACCCCGGTGGCGGGTCAGCGCGTGGCTCGTGCTCCCGAGGAAGAACTCGCCGAGCGTGTGCAGAGCGCGGGTTCCGACCACGATGAGCTGGGCGTCAACCTCGGCCGCAACGTCGCCGAGAACAACCGGCGGCGACCCTTCCAGCAAGCGCCATTCCCACATGACACCGGCGGCGGTGAGCGGTGCGCCGAACTCGTCGCGCACCCGCTCCTCGAGCGCCGCCCGGGTGTCGTCGATGACGTCCTGGGGGACGTACATGACGTAGCCTCCCGCGCCCGCTATCGGCGGCTGTATCGGCGCCTCGACGTGCACGAGGACAACCTTCGCGCCGAGCTGGCTCGCAAGCTCGGCCGCCCACGTGACCGCATGCTGCCCGTGAGCTGAGCCATCGGTTCCAACGACAATGGTCCTGATCATCGGGTGCTCTCCTCGGTATTGGTCCTGGGGGTGTCAGCGGTACCGGACCGCGCCGACGCTGAAGGCGGGGCCTTCCCGCCTTCAGCGCAAAGCTCGCGCGCGGCCGGGGCCGCAAGGCTCCAGATGCCCTGATCTGACCGCTCCAGGCGGCTGTCCACCAGTGCCGAAGGTCCCGAGTTCGCACCGGCGGTTCCCAGAGCGCACTTCCTGGCAGGGTTGGCCGATCGGGACTCCCAACATGTGACCAACGGCCCTGGTCAGCGCCCGCACGCTGCGCATACTCGGGTCAATGGATGCGCTCCGCGGCGGACACCGGCGTTGGGCAGAGCCGTACCGGATCAAGATGGTCGAGCCGATCCGGATGACGACTCGCGAACATCGCGAGGCCGCCATCCGCGCGGCCGGATATAACACCTTCCTGCTGCGCTCCGAGGACGTCTATATCGACCTGCTGACCGATTCGGGGACGTCGGCGATGTCCGACCGGCAGTGGGGGGCGCTCATGGTGGGCGACGAGGCATACGCGGGCAGCCGCAGCTTCTACCACCTGGAGGACGCGGTGCGCGAGGTGTACGGCTATCCCGAGCTGGTGCCGACGCATCAGGGGCGGGGAGCGGAGCACATCCTGAGCCAGATCCTCATCAAGACCGGCGACGTCATCCCCGGCAACATGTACTTCACCACGACGCGCTGGCACCAGGAGAACGCCGGCGGTGCATTTGCCGACGTGATCATCGACGAGGCGCACGACCCCGCATCGCTGCACCCGTTCAAGGGCAACATCGACCTGGACAAGCTGCGCCGCGTCATCGCCGAGGTCGGCGCCGCGCGCATTCCCTACATCTCCCTCGAAACCAACGTCAACATGGCCGGCGGCCAACCGGTGTCGATGGCCAACCTCAAGGCGACGTACGCGCTGTGCCACGAGCACGGCATCCTGGTGATGCTCGACGCCACCCGCGCCCTGGAGAATGCGTGGTTCATCCAGCAGCGCGAGGAGGGCTACGCGCATCGAAGCGTTGCCGAGATCCTCCTCGAGATCTGCGCGCAATCCGACGGCGCCACGGTCTCGTCAAAGAAGGACAACCTGGTCAACATCGGGGGCTTCCTCGCCCTGCGAGACCCCGAGCTGGCCCGGCGCGCCCGCGGGTTGCTGGTCGCCTACGAGGGGCTGCACACGTACGGCGGCATGTCGGGGCGCGACATGGAGGCGCTCGCGTGCGGTATTCACGAGATGGTGGACGGCGATGATCACGTCCGCGCTCGCATCGGTCAGGTCGAGTTCCTCGGCAACCTGCTCATCGACGCGGGCGTCCCGATCGTGCGGCCGATCGGAGGCCATGGCGTGTATCTCAACGCGCGCGCCATCCTGCCGCACGTCCCGCAGGACGAGTTGCCGGCGCAATCGCTCGCAGCCGCGCTCTACGTCGACTCGGGCGTTCGAAGCATGGAGCGCGGCGTCGTGTCGGCCGGTCGCGACCCGGCCACCGGCGAGAACCGTCACCCGCGCCTCGAGTTGGTGCGCCTGACAATCCCGCGGCGCGTGTACACGCAGTCCCACATGGAGGTCACGGCGGAGTCCGTGGTCAACGTCTACGAGCAGGCGGACGAGATCGGCGGCCTGGCCTTCACCTACGAACCCGACGACCTGCGCTTCTTCCTGGCGCGATTCCGGCCACTCCCGGTACGGTCGAAGGCGACGGTCGGGGTCCCGCAACACGCGGAGGCGACGGCGCTTCCGGTCGCACCGGGCGGGTGATCCAGCAGCGCTCCTGACCCGCGACCTTGGAAACATGAGCGAGGGACCTTCGCCTCTGTTTGGCGCGGCCCGCGGCGATGGATGGTGATGGTGGCGGAGACCATATTTCTCCCGATCATGAGGAGACGACACCATGAGGAAAGCCACCACGAAGACTGTGCGGCCGCGCAGGCAGGAGCTCAAGCCTGAGGAAAGGCTGCTGAACAAGACGTGGGCCAACATCGCGCGCCGCGAGGAAGCGATGATGACGGCGGCCACGGAAGTGGTCGAGTCCGTGCCCGCCCCGTCGGACGTCATCGACGGCGCTCTCGCGTTCGCCGCCAAGACCCTGAAGGCGCAGCGGGAAGCGCTCGTGCCACTCCTCGAGAGTGTCACCCCCAGAATGGCAACAGGCCGCTCGGTGCCCACCGTCGCCGACGCTGTGGCATCCGCCTACGGTCTCGCTGAGCGAGTGCTCGAGACGCAGCGGAAGGCGCTTCGCGGGATGATCGAAACGGTCACGCCGCCGCTTTCCAGGCACGCGCGGAGGGCGGTCGCCGCGGCGACGCCGAAGCGCGCAGTCGCCCGGCGCCCGGTGCGGCGCGCCGCGGCGCGGAAGACGTCGCGAGTCAGCGCCTGACCCTGCCCCAATCCAGCCGGGCTTCGCGAGCTTCACGTGAGGCTCGCGGAGCCCTTTGCTGTCCGGCTAATGGACGCCGGCGATCAGGGCCCGGACTGCATCAACCACGAGCTGGACTGCGATGGCAGAGAGCAGGAGGGCGAGGACCCGGGTGATGAAGTCGACGAACGCGGGCCTGAGAATGCGGGCGAGCTGCCCGGCGAGCAGCAGGATGATCGCCACCGCCACCACCACCGCCACAACGCCGACGATCACGCCGAGCCGGCCGCTGAAGTCGGCGTTGCGGTTGGCGAGGACCATGACCGCGGCGATCGCGCCCGGACCGGCCAGCAGCGGAGTCGCGAGAGGGACCAGCACGATATTGACGTTGCCGGTCACCTCCCCGGAGCGTCCGCGGAACATCTCGAGCGCAACAAGGAGCAGCAGGAGGCCTCCGGCGATGGCGAGACTCTGAATGGAGACGTTCAGGTAGCTCAGGAGAATGCGCCCGAAGAGCGCGAAGACCGCGATGAGCAGGCCTGCCGATGCGGCGGCCTGCACCGCAGCCCACCGCCGCTGGGCGGCCGTGCGGCCCGCTGTCAGGGCAACGAACATCGGGACCGTTCCGAGAGGGTCGACGATGACGAAGAGCGTCACGACCGTCTCGGAGAACGCCAGCCAGTTCATGTCCGGAAGCCTAGGGGTATTCCGGGCAGTCGCGCTGTTGATCGATGCGCATGTCGCGCAGCCCCGGCGCGACCGCGAACCCACGTAGGATCTCGTCAGGCGACCGGCCTGACTGAGGGCAAATGACGATGGAACTGCACGTGGTCTCGATCCGCCCGGCCGAGGGCGTCAACCTGATTCTCGGGCAGAGCCATTTCATCAAGAGCGTCGAAGACCTGCACGAAGCGCTGGTCGGAGCGGTGCCGGGAATCCGCTTCGGGTTGGCATTTGCCGAGGCCTCCGGAAAGGCGCTCGTGCGCTGGAGCGGCACCGACGACGAGCTCACCGTCCAGGCCCGCGAGACGATGCTCGAGCTCGGTACCGGACACACCTTCCTCATCCTGCTGGGCAACGCCTTTCCGATCAACGTGCTCCGCGCTGTCAGGGACGTGCCCGAGGTCTGCCACATCGACTGCGCCACCGCCAATCCCGTCGACGTCGTGGTGGCCGAGACGGAGTTGGGGCGTGGGATCCTCGGCGTCATCGACGGAGTCACGCCGGCCGGGGTCGAGGGCGAGGCGGATATCGCCGAACGCAAGGAGCTGCTGCGGCGCTTCTGGTACAAGGCCGGCTGACCTCGTCATCAGGCACCCACACCGGCAATGTCGTGTCGGGCGTCACGGTCGGGCTCGACACGTTTGCCGGCCTCGATTCGACGCTGACGATCGCCAGCGGACCCACTGGCGCGCCTCAGTCGCCCAGCCTGCTCCAGGCCTTTCTCGGCGCGTGCGAGCAGGCGAATATCGTCGTGCAGAACAACGGATTGACCGGGCGACCAACCTGGGCGCCGCCTTTGTCGAGGTGTACTACTGGGACGCCACCAATCCCTCTGACTACGCGGCGATCACGACCTTCCAGTCCTGGTGCAGAGCGGGATGATCGGCCATGCCCGCGTCATCCTGGCACCTCCCCCAATCCGCAGCTATTCGCGGACCTCTTGCACATGTGGAGCGGCCGCATCATCGTTTGGGATACGCGATGGTCACCCACCGGGTCGATCTTGACCCAGCCACTCCAGCAGACTGGCCGAATGCTCGCCCAGGCGCGGCGGCGCGCTCCTGTAGGTGATGGGCGTGCGCGAGAGGCGCAGCGGATTCGAGATCTGCGGAATGGCGTGCCCCGTCTCACGGGAAACTGTGACCGTTGGCTCGAGGCCAAGCTGCTCGGCGAGGGCGATCGCCTCGGCGATGTCGTTGACCCGGCCGCAGGGAACGCGGCGAGTTTCAAGTCGCGCGATCCAGTGGACCGCCGTGTCATGTGCGAGCGCCTGGATCAGCTCGTCCCGCAGTGCCACTCGATGGTCCGTTCGAGCGGCGTTGCCCTGGAAGCGAACATCGGCGGAGAGATCGGGACGGCCCAACACGAGACACAACTCGGTGAACTGCCGATCGTTGCCCACGGCAAGGGCGATGTCGCCGTCGGCGGTCGGAAACAGCTCGTAGGGCGCCAGACCCGGATGGGCATTCCCGGACCGCCGCGGTATGTTGCCGGTTGTCAGAAAGGCCGACGACTGGTTGGTGAGCATGGCGAGAACACTTGAGAGGAGATTGGTCTCGACGCGCTGACCAAGACCGGTGACCTCACGCTCGCGCAAGGCGCTCAGGATCCCGATCGTGGCGTACAGACCGCCGACGACGTCGACCACCGGCACGCCCACCTTGGTCGGGCCGCCCGTCTCGGTCCCGGTCACGCTCATGAGGCCCCCGACCGCCTGGAGGAGGAAATCGAAGCCCGGGTGCTGTGCCCCGGTTCCGGTGCCGAAGGCCGAGATCGAACAGTAGATCACACTCGGATTCGTCCGGATGACCGCGTCGTAGCCAAGGCCAAAGGCGTCCATGACGCCCGGGCGAAAGTTCTCGACCACAACGTCGGCGCGCCGTGCCAGCTCCTGCGCTGCCAGACGGTCACCCTCATCGACGAGGTCAAGGTCAAGGCTGCGCTTGTTCCTGTTGACCGACAGGAAGTAGGAGCTGTCTCCACCGGCAAACGGGCCCCAGGCACGGCTCTCATCGCCGATGCCCTTGCGCTCCACCTTGATCACGTCTGCACCCAGATCGCCGAGAAGCATCGTCGCCAGTGGACCGGCGAGGGCACGTGAGAAGTCGGCGACGAGGATGCCCTCGAGCGACCCTCCGGTCCTCGCACCGCTCGTGTCCATCAAGCTACTCCAGGTGCGCGCCGGCGCCATTTCTCGCGATCTGCTGACGCCGTCATGCGTCGGGCCCACGCACCACCTGACAAGCATCGTATCGTGGTCAAGCTCCGATGGTCTCCCACGCTTTGGAACGTCACCGCTCGCCCAGGCGCCACAGCGCCGGCAGAACCCGGGCATGCGCCAAGCTCGCGGCACTCGACGCCGGATGATGTCTGACGCCGCATCGCGAGAAACTGAGGCGCGCGCGCCGGATCGGGTTGCTGTCAACGGCGTCGACCACGACATCGGCGCGGCGGACGATGCGAGCCTCCTCGAATGGCTGCGCGAGACGGTCGGATTGACCGGAACAAAATATGGCTGCGGCGAGTCGGCATGCGGCGCCTGCAGTGTGCTCGTCGATGGAACGCTCGCCCGCGCGTGCGCCGTCTCTGTCCGCGACGTCGCCGGACGGTCCGTGACCACAGTCGAGGGACTGAGGCAGGACGGCGCGCTCCATCGCGTCCAGCAGGCCTTCCTCGATATCGGCGCCATGCAGTGCGGTTTCTGCACGCCCGGCATGGTCGTGGCCGCCGTCGCGCTGCTCGATGCGAACCCGCTGCCCAGCGACGGCGAGATCGCGCGCTGGATGGCCCCGAACGTATGCCGGTGCTGCACGTATCCGCGCATCCTGGACGCGATTCGTCGAGCGCGCGACCACCGAGGCTCCGCGCCGGGCGCCGGGGTTTCGGCCGAGCGCGCACCGTCATTCGCGCGTCGCCCGATGACGCCGTGGGACCTCGCGGAACCCGACCGGCGCGACTACTTCGACGTGCTCGGCGACGGCGCGATCTTTGTCGTTCCTCCGGCCTCGGCCGCGCCGGGAACGTGGGCGCCGACCGGAGGCGCATGGCTGCACGTCGACGCAGCCGGCACGGTCACCGCGTTCACCGGCAAGGTGGAGGTCGGTCAGGGGACGCGGCGTGCCCTGCGCCTCATTGTCGCCGAGGAGATGGAGACGGCCCTCGACAACGTTCGCCTCGTGGTCGGCGACACCGACCTGTGTCCCTGGGACATCGGAACCTTCGGGAGCATGTCGATGCCGACCGCGGCGAGCGACCTGCAGCGTGTCGCAGCAGCGGCCCGCGACGGTCTGGCGCGCGGCCCCGAGCTGGAACCCGGCGTCAGACGCATGACGATTGTCGGGCACGACGTCCGGCTCACGCCCGCGGCCGACTGGCACCTGGCGGGACATGACGTCGCGCGCGGCGATCCACGCGCTGTCACGGGCGAGAAGCGTTTCACCTCCGATCTGAGCCGGCCCGGGATGGCCCACGCTCGCATCGTCCGCCCGCAACAGCTTGGAGCGCACCTCCGCAGCGCCGATGTCACCGCGGCACGCGCGATGCCCGGTGTCACCGTCGTCGTCGACGGCGATTTCATCGGTGTGGTCGCGCCGACTCCCGGCGACGCTCGGCGCGCCGTTGAGTCGATCCGCGCCGAGTGGGATCCGGTCGAAGCCGTGTCAGAAGCGGACCTGGTCACGCACCTGCGCTCGCATCCTGTCGACGTCGAGGGATGGGGCGGCGCGTACGCGCACGATGCCGGTGAGTACGAGCGGGCAATCGCATCCGCGGAGGTGCAGCTGAGTCGAACGTACACGACGCCCTACATCGCGCACGCGCCGCTGGAAACCCGTGTGGCACTTGCCGAGTGGGAGGACGGCCGGCTCACCGTCTGGGCCGGGACGCAGCAACCCTTCGGCGTGCGCACGGCGCTTGCGGAGGCACTCGACCTGCCCGAGGCGGATGTGCGCGTCATCGTCCCGGATACGGGCGCGGGGTTCGGCGGCAAGCACGCCGCGGATGTCGCGATCGCGACCGCTCGGCTCGCACGCGCGGCCGGTTCCCCGGTGAAGCTGCGGTGGACGCGCGAGGAGGAGTTCACCTGGGCGTACTTCCGGCCGGCTGCGGTCATCGACGTCACCGCTGGAGCCACGACCGGCGGCGAGATCACCGCGTGGGAGTTCACCAACATCAACTCCGGCAGCGCCGCGATCGGCATTCTCTACGACATTCCCAATCAACGCCTTCGATTCCAGCCCGCGGATTCGCCGCTGGCGCAGGGCCCCTATCGCGCGCTCGCCGCGACCGCGAACACCTTCGCGCGTGAATCGATGATCGACGAGCTCGCCGATGCGCTCCATGCCGATCCACTGCAGCTGCGCCTCCGGCACCTGCATGACGAGCGGCTCGCGGACGTGGTGCGCGCGGCCGCGGACCGGTTCGGATGGGGTCGCGCGTCAGACGAACGTGGCGGCGCAGGCATCGCGGCCGGGGCCGAGAAGGGCGGCCGCGTCGCAACATGCGTCGAGGTCCGGGTCGACGGTGCCCGGCTCGATATCCTGCGCGTCGTGACGGCGTTCGAATGCGGTGCGATCGTCGACCCGGACAACCTGCGCAACCAGGTCGAGGGCGCCACCATCATGGGACTGGGCGGCGCGCTGTTCGAAGCCGTGCACTTTGCGGAGGGGCGCATCCTCAACCCGCGCTTCAGTCAGTACCGGGTGCCGCGGTTCACCGACGTCCCACCAATCGAGGTCGTCCTCATCGACCGCCCGGACCTTCCCTCAGCGGGCGCCGGAGAGGCGCCGATCATGACCATCGCCCCGGCGATCGGGAATGCGATCTTCGCGGCCACAGGCAACCGGATCCGCAGCCTCCCACTGCTCGACGGCCTCACCGCGAGCTGAGCCGCCCCCCTCCACGCACCCTGCGGGCTGGTCAACCTATGCGGTGATGTCGCGGTACCAGAAGCTCGCACCGGCCACGGCTGCCATCGCAACAGCGTACAGACCGGCAATGATCAACGCGCTCGTGTACGACACGCCCGATGCGCCGGACTCGTTGAACACGGCCGCCTGACCGCCGGTCAGCACCACGGAGAGAATCCGGCCGGGCAGGTACTGACCGACGGTCGCCTCCACCTGGTTGACGAGTCCCTCGACCACCAGGAGCCACGCGATCGCGGCCCCCACCGCCCCCGCGGGATTGCGAACGAGCACGGCGACCAGCGTGCCGAAGATCGTCCACCCGATGACCGCGAGCACGAGATTGCCGAGGAATTCAAGGTAGTCGCGGGTGCCCGTCGAATCCCACCACACCGCGGTGTTGATGCCTTCATGCGGTGCCACGAGCATCGCCACGAGCGTGCCGACGCCGATGGTGAGCGCCGTCGAGACGACCATGTAGACGAGCAGCGCGAGCACCCGTCCGGAGAGAAGCCGTATGCGCCCCGGCTCCTGCACGAGCAGGTTTCGCCACGTTCCCTGCGTCCAGTCGGCCCCCAGCACCGCCGCTATGGTGATGAGGACGATCACCGCCACAAGGCTTGCGCTCGGTTGGAGGGTGCCGACGAGCCCGAGGTCGGTCTTGATGAGGAACTGCTGCTCGAGCGAACGCCGCTGGATGCGCGCCAGCGTGACGCCGACCGCGAGTGCCGTGAGCCCCACCATGACGAGGAGCGCGAGGAGGATGCTGCGCCGGCGGATCTTCGGCCACTCGGACAGGAATGCCGCGAGCATCAGGTGGTCTCCCCGATGATCTTCAGGAAGCTCTCCTCGAGCGTCGTCTGCACCTGGTGCAGCTCGACGAGGGTTGCGCCTGCCTGCATGGCGAGCCGGTTCAGCTCACCGGCGAATGCCGGAGGCGCGGCCACCCGGGCGCGGCCGTTCTCGATCACGACCGCATAGCCGCGATCTCGGGCGATCTGCGCGACGACCTCGAGGTGCTCCGGAGCCTCCGTCGCCACCAGGATCGCCGCCGTCTGCCGCCCGGGCAGGCTCGCGGCCGGACCGGAGTACACGGCTTTCCCCGCCACGAGGACGATCAGCCAGTCGGCGATCTGGTCCACCTCGGCAAGGAGATGGCTGCTCACCAGGAGCGTCTTGCCGGCATCACGCAGGCGCCGCATCAGCTCGCGCATCTCGATGATCCCCGGCGGATCGAGCCCATTGGCCGGCTCATCGAGGAGCAGCAGTTCGGGGTTGGACAGGAGCGCTGCAGCGATGCCGAGGCGCTGCTTCATCCCGAGGGAATACGACCCGACCTTGTGCCGTGCGCGATCCGCAAGGCCCACCGTCTCGAGCAGCCCGGAGACGTCCGCGTCGCGATGCCGTCCGAGCGTCGCGAGCGTCGAGAGGTTGGTCCGTCCTGACAGGGTCGGATAGAACGCCGGTCCTTCGATGAGCGCCCCGACGCTGTGCATGAACGCGCGCGGGTGACGGATCGAATGACCGAGAACGGACGCGCTTCCTCCGGTCGGGCGTATCAGACCGAGGAGCATGCGGAGCGTCGTCGTCTTGCCCGCTCCGTTGGGTCCGACCAGTCCGGCGATGACGCCTCGCGGCACGCGGATCGAGAGGGCGTCGACGGCCCGGCGATCGCCGAACCGCTTGGTCAGATCATGGGTCTCGATCGCCGCAGGTCGCCGGGACTCCGTGCCCGGCGAGGCGAGAGGCGCCGCATCCTGAGCCACCGCCGCATTCTGTCATGGGTGTCGCGGACCGGCGCCGTCCGCGCACACCCGGTGGTGACGCGCCGTCCGCGCTCAGGCGCGGACCGCTCGGCGGCGCGAGCGCGTGTGTCCCACGTCGACTGCGAGCGCACGACGAGTCGTCCGAAGACCCGATCGCATGAAGTCGGGCCACATGCTGTTGTCGAGAAACTGCCGGTAGAGACCAACGCCGCGAATCGCCGCATACGGCACGGGGTGGATGAGCCTGACGACCGGCACCTCGCGACGCAGGCGGGCCAGGTTCTCGCGCGCCAGCTCGATGTGCTGGATCTCTCGAACCTGCGATGCCGCATAGAGGATCGACGCGGGCTTCTCGAGCCACCCGGTGATGTCCTCACCGTCGAATTCCTTGGGGTAGAACCCGTTGATCGCGATCACGACATCCGGTGGCGTCTCGATGTCGAGCAAGGGACGCACCGGCAGAATGTCGGCGGTGCCTCCGTCCCAGTAGTGATGGCCGCGGTACCGCACCGCCTCGATGAACAGCGGAAGAGCGACTGCCATGCGCACCGCGCGGGCAACCGCGAGTCGCGGATGCGTGCGCGGTCCGATGTAGTCGACCTGGTTGCGTTCCACGTCCCACACCGGCGCGTAGATGGGGATCGGCAGTTCCGCAAGCCTTATGTCGCCGAGCCACTCCCGGTACCAGGCCTCGATGCGATCGCCGCGCAGGAGCCCGTTGAAGCCCCGGCCCCGGCTGGGGATCAGGTTGAGCAGTGCGCGCCAGTCGACGTCGACCAGGTCCGAGGCGGTCAGTCCGAGCGTGACCTCCGCCACCTCGTCCGCGCTCCGTCCTGCCGCGATCGGAAACCCGAACAGCGCGGCCCCGGAGCAGATGGAGATCGCCGCGGGACGGATGCCCGCTTCCTCGAATGCCCGCGCCGCGCCCACCAGTGAGGCGAGCGCCCCGCTGCCGCCGGTGGTGAGGAGTGCCACACGGCGTGATCGCAGATACGCGCGCTGCGTCTTCCTGAACGGGGGGAACGGATGGCGGTCGATCGCGGGAGGCCGCTCGTGCGGCAACGTCAGCACGGCTCGTCGTGCCACGCGCAGGAACGACGCGTCGCTGCGTATCCCGCCGGCGAGCTCACGCGCCATCGTGACAGCGTTGAAGTACTGCCGGATGCGAAGGGCGTCGAGCGCGCGGTCGAGCGGGGTCTGACTCATGCGTCGCGTCACCTGGCTGACGTCAACTCCGGCGCAGGTTCGCGGCTCATGTGCGCGAATCGGCACGCCACCACGAGGAAGCACGCGGCGGGGCTGAAGAAACTTCCGAACGACACCAGCGAGAACAGCACGGTGAGCCCGACGAACATCAGGGTCGTCAGGTCGCGTACTGCACGAAATGGTTGCCCGACATGTTCGCGGCGTTCAAGGTGAACGGAACCCCCGAGATGGCGAAGGACACCGCGATGGCGCCGGAGGCGACGATGTACATCATCACGGCCACCGCCGTGAACGCCGGCGCGAGGAGGATGCCAAACCTCCGCCAGCGGGTGCGTCCGTAGACGCGAGTTCCAGTAGTTGGATCTTTCATACCATCACCCCTGGAAACCGGGCTGTTTCAACGCCTCAAGTTAGATCCCCGATCAAGGGGATCTCACGGGCCGAATGTCATGAGGCGCCCTGCCGTAGGTCATAGATCCGGCTTCCGGGTTGGTGGCTTCTGCGCGTGATGCTCTGGTCCTCAACAAACGATCGCCCGTCGCGGCCGAGCGTATCCTGCGAACACACGCCGTCACCGGGCACTGGGGAGTGATGGAAATGCCAACTGTTCGAGCCGGGGACCTGTCCGTCTACTACGAGACCAGCGGGAGCGGCGAGCCGCTCGTGCTCATCCCGTACCTTGCGGCCGATCAGGCCTGTTACGCGTTCCAGGTGGCCGACTACGCTAAGCACTTCACCTGCATCTCGGTCGACCTCCGGGGTGCAGGCCTGAGCGACAAACCGGCAGGAACCTATACCACGGAACTCTTTGCCGACGACGTCGCGGCCTTCATGCAGGCAATCGGTGTCGAGCGCGCTCACGTCATGGGGCTCTCGCTGGGGGCCGCCACCGGTATGTGGCTGGCGGCGAAGTACCCGGAGAAGGTCACGAGCCTCTCGCTCCACAGCGCCTGGCCCGCGACCGACCCCTTCCTGCGCACGGTCGTGGAAGGGTGGCAGGTGATGGCCAGGGGGCTCGCCAGCGTCCCGGACATGGTGATCCAGGGCATCTTTCCGTGGTGCTACACCCCGGAACTCTACGCGGCGAAGCCGGAATACATTCAGTCCCTGATCGATTTTGTCCGGAGCCGGCCGGTGCAGCCGGTCGACGCATTCATGCAGGCGTCAAACGCAGTCATCGCGCATGATGCACTTGGCCAGCTGGGCAGGATCACCGCGCCGACCCTGATCACCTTCGGACGCCACGATGTCATCACCTCGACCCGTTTCGCCGAGCCCCTGAGGCAGGGGATCAGCGGCTCTGAGGTGGTGATCTTCGAGGGATGCGCGCACGCGCCTATCTACGAGAACGTCGAGGAGTTCAACCAGAGGACCCTGGCCTTCCTGAGCGCGCACCCGGCACCGTAGGGTGCCCGGCCGGCAGCGTGTGCCGTCCTCAGACGCTCGGCGTTGTCACCGCGCCACCGGAGAGCGGCTCATCAGGTACGCGACGCAACTGTTGAGCGTCGACACCTTGGAGTAATCGCGCTCGGGAACCGTCACGCCGGTGGCACGTTCGATCTCCACCATCATGGTCAGCAGGTTCATCGAATCAAGGTCGAGTTGGTCCTGCCATTCGACGTCGGGGTCGAGCGCTGCCAAGTCGGCCTCGGGCGCGATGCGAGTCAGGATGCCCAGGACGGTGGCGCGGATCTCGGATTCACTCATAGCGATGCCGGCTCCTGCAGATAGTTGCTGATGGACGAGAGAAATCGGCCGCCGATATGACCGTCACTCACTCGATGGTCTGCGCTCAGGGTTGCATGCACCACTCGCCGCACACCGAGCAGGCCGTTTTCGGCCCAGGGGCGTTCGATGACGCGGCCGAATCCGACCAGCGCGACCTGCGGCGCGTAGATGACACCGAAGACCGTCTCGACACCCTGGTCGCCGAGGTTTGTGACCGTGATGGTGGGGTCGGACATCTGCGAGCTTCGTAGCGTGCCGTTCCGCGCGCGCTCCACCACGTCGCGAAGATCCTCCATGAGCTGGTCGAGCGACTTCTGATCGACATCGTGAATGGCGGGGGCGATCAGGCCGCCACCGCGCAACGATGTGGCCACGCCCACATGGACACCATCCGACGGGCGGAACTCGTCGTCGACCCAGAAGCCGTTCATCTGCGGGACGTCACGGGCGGCGCGGCCGACCGCCTTCAGGAGCAGTGCCGCAGGGATGAGCCGCTGGGCGACGCTCCGTTCCAGGTTTGCCTCCTCCATCCACCGCAGGGCGTGCCCGAGGTCGATGTGCGTGCCCAGGTAGTAGTGGGGGATCTGCTGCTTCGAGCGTGCCATGAGCGCGCCGGTTGCGCGCCGCATCGCGGCCCGGCGGTCGGCGTCGGCCCCATGCGTGGACGCGGGCGCCGGCGCGGGTGCTGCGACGACCGGCGCCGGCGGCTCGGCGGCGGCGGTCGCGGACGGTGTTGCCGGCGGCGGGAGCGCCTCGACGGCGGCGGCCAGGAGCGGCGCCGGTGGTGGTGGTGCCGGCGCTGTCAAGGAGCCGGCGGCGCTCGCCGCCTGCTCGACGTCGCCGCGTGTGACCGCACCTCGCGGGCCGCTGCCCCGCACGCCATCGAGGTTCACTCCCAGCTTGGCGGCGAGTCGTCGCGCCAGCGGCGACGCCTCGACACGGACGGACTGCGCCGCCGCGCCCTCCGCGGCTGGTGCGAACGCCGGTCGTGCAGCCTCAGCCGTCTCGCCGGCCGAGACGAGCACCGCAAGCGCCGTGCCCACGGGAACGGTCTCGCCTTCCTGGACCAGCAGGCGTTCGACGACGCCCGTCTCGAACACCTCCACTTCCATCGTCGCTTTGTCGGTGTCCACGTCCGCGATGATGTCGCCCTTGGTGACGTGGTCACCCGCGCTCACGCGCCAGCGCGAGAGCGTGCCGCGCTCCATGTCAGCGCCCAGCACGGGCATGCGGAACTCACCCATCGCCACGGACACTCTGCCGGGCGGCCGCCACGATCGTCTCGACCTGCGGCAGCGCGGCGGCCTCGAGGTGCTTGGCGTACGGCATCGGGACCTCGGCACTGCACACGCGCAGAACCGGCGAGTCGAGGCGGTAGAAGGCGCCTTCGACGATTCGTGCCGACACCTCCGCAGAGATGCTGCCGCTGCGCCATCCCTCGTCGACGATGACTGCGCGAGTCGTCCTGCTCACCGAGGTGAGGATCGCGTCGGTATCGAGGGGACGCAGCGTGCGCAAGTCGATGACCTCGCAGTCGATGTTCTCCTTCGCAAGGCGTTCCGCCGCCTCCAACGTCTTGTGCAGCGTGCCGCCGTACGTGATCAGCGTGAGATCGTCCCCGTGACGGCGCACCGCCGCGTGCGAGATCTCGACAGGACCGGCATCCTCCCGGAGGTCACCCTCCATGTTGTAGAGCACGCCGTTCTCGAAGATGAGCACCGGATCGGGGTCCTCGAGTGCTGTCCAGAGCATCCCACGCGCGTCCTCGAGCGTGGCGGGTGTCAGCACTTTCAGCCCGGGAATGTGCGCGTACCACCCATCGAGGCTGTGTGAGTGCTGCGCGGCCAGCTGGCGTCCGGCTCCGGTCGTCATCCGGATGACCAGCGGCACGGAGAATTGACCGCCGGACATGTGCGAGATGGTCGCCGCGTTGTTGAGGATCTGATCGAGCGCCAGCAGGCTGAAGTTGACGGTCATGATCTCAACGATCGGGCGCATCCCCACGAGGGCGGCACCGATGCCGGCGCCGACGAAGGCGGATTCGGAGAGTGGCGTATCGCGGATGCGCTCGGGCCCGAACTCGGCGAGCAGCCCCATGCTCACGGCGAACGAGCCGCCGTAGCGGCCGACGTCCTCGCCCATCAGGAACACGCGCGGATCGCGACGCATCGCGTCGCGGATGGCCGCACGCATCGCGTCGCGGTAGGTGCATCGGACGGTGGCGCCGGCGGCCGGCGTCGACACGGCGGTGGAGACGGGAGTTTCCGTCATGCGCGCACCCTCTCGCTGTACACGAATCGGGTGAGGTCGCTCACGGGCTCGAGAGTCCCCGCGTCGGCGTAGGCGATCGCCGCATCGATCTCGCGCGCGATCTCCTGTTCCATAGCGGCCGTGCTCTCGTCGTCCAGGTAGCCGGAGGCGCGCAGCTGCGCGGGAAAGGTCAGCAGCGGATCGCGGTCGCGCCAGCGCTCCACCTCCTCCTTGGAGCGGTACAACTCGGGGTCGTACATCGAGTGGGCGCGATATCGGTAGGTGCGAAACTCGATGAGACGCGGGCCGTCCTCGCGCACGGCATCGGCTGCGCGGCGCGTCGCGTCCTCAACCGCGAACACGTTCATCCCGTCGACCGCCTCGGCCGGGATGCTGTACGCGGCCGCCTTTGCCGTGATGTCGACGTTGGCAAGCGCCCGCTCGATGCTGGTCCCCATCGCGTAGCGGTTGTTCTCGCAGAGGAAGAGCACCGGCAGCCTCCAGAGCGCGGCCAGGTTGAGGCATTCATGGAACTCGCCCTCGGCCACCGCGCCGTCGCCGAAGAAGCACGCGGTGACGGTGTGTCGCTGTTGCATGCGCTCGCCGAGCCCAACGCCCACCGCGAGCGGCAGGCTGCCGCCCACGATGGCGCTGCCCCCGTAGAAGCGCGTGGCCGCGTCGAAGAGGTGCATGGAGCCACCGCGCCCACGGCTGCAACCCTGGACCTTGCCGAACATCTCCGCCATCACGGCGTTCATCGGGATCCCGCGCGCCAGCGCATGACCGTGCTCGCGGTACGTCGAGACGATGGGATCGTCCGGCCGCAGGACCGGCATCGCGCCGGCGGCGATCGCCTCCTCGCCGATGTACAGGTGCAGGAAGCCGCGGATGCGCGCCTCGCTGTACAGCTCCACGCAACGCTCCTCGAACCGGCGGATGCGCACCATGCTGCGAAGCAACTCGAGCGCGTGCTCCTTCGACGCGGGTGGCTTCGCCGCCGCCATCTGTCCGGCCGCCTGTGCGGGAGTGCTCATGACGTCTCCTCAAGCGTCGAGAGGTCGCCAACCGGCAGTCCCAACTCGCGTGCCTTGAGGACCCGACGCATGATCTTGCCGCTCTTCGTCATCGGCAGGTCCGGGTCGAAGGCGATCTGCTTGGGAGCCACAGCGGCGCCAAGCCGTGACCTTGCGAACCCGAGCAACTCCAGCCGCAACTCTTCCGTGGGCTCGTAGCCGCGGTGCAGCGAGACGAAGGCTTTCACCGCCTCCCCGGCCACCGGATCAGGCACGCCGATGACACCCGCCTCAGCGACCGCGGGATGTTCCATCAGCGTGCTCTCGACCTCGAAGGGACCGATCAGATGGCCCGCCGACTTGATGACATCGTCTCCGCGGCCGACGAACCAGAAATACCCGTCCTCGCTGCGGCGCACCAGGTCTCCGGTGCGATACCAGCCGGCGACGAAGCAGTCGCGATAACGATCCTCGTCCCCCAGGTAGGTGCGAAACATGGACGGCCAGCCGGGCCGCAGCGCCAACTCGCCCTCCTCGCCTGGGGGGGCAAGCTCGGCGACGCCGTCGTGGACCACGACGCGCCCATGCGCATCACGCAGCAGCACCGTGGCTTCAACCCCGGGCAGCGGTCGGCCCATCGACCCCGGCTGGATGTCCAGTGCGGCGAAGTTGGCGATCATGATGCCGCCCGTCTCGGTCTGCCACCAGTTGTCGTGGATGGGGAGTCCGAGCACCTCCTGCCCCCAGAGCACACCCTCCGGATTGAGCGGTTCACCGACACTCGCCACGAACCGCAGGCTGGTCAGGTCGTGCGCGCGAGCCACGTCTGACCCGGTCTTCATGAGCATGCGGACCGCGGTCGGCGCCGTGTACCAGACGGTGACGCGCTCGGACTCGATGATGCCGTACCAGCGCTCGGCGTCGAACTCGCCTTCGTCGACGATCATCGTGATGCCGTGCAGCAGCGGCGCGAAGATGCCGTACGAGGTCCCGGTCACCCACCCGGGGTCCGCGGTGCACCAGAAGACATCTCCGGGGTGCAGGTCGAGTGCGTAGCGTCCGGTGTGATGGTGCATGACCGCGGCCGCATGCACGTGGACTGCACCCTTGGGGGTGCCGGTGGTGCCGCTCGTGAAGTGCAGCAGGGCCGGCTCCTCCGGGTCGGTGGGCTCGATCTCGAACGCGCTCGGGGCCGCGGTCAGCAGCGCCTCCAGCTCCTGCACCCCCGCCGCCGCAGGGTCGGCGTTCCAGCCGCCACTGATGAGCACGTGGGTAAGGTCGGGCACGCTCGACCGGATTCCCGCTACCTTCCGCCGGTAGAGCAATTCTGTGGTGACGAGCACTCTGCCCTGGCCGATGCGGAGTCGCTGGGCGATCGGCTGCGGACCGAACGCAGCGAACAGCGGCGAGAACACGCAGCGGGCTTTCAGGGTGCCGAGCGCGGCGACGTAGATGTCGGGGATCCGCGGTAGCAGCGCGAACACGCGCTCGCCGGCGCCCACGCCCATCGCTCGCAGCGCGCCCGCGAAACGGTCACTGCGTTCGCGCAACTGCGCGTACGTCCAGTCCTCACGTTCTCCGTGCCGGCTCCGCCATCGCAGCGCGACCCGGTCGCCGTTGCCGGCGGCGACATGGCGATCCACCGCCTCGTACGCGATGTTGAGTCCCCGGCCACCGGGCAGACCGTCCAGCGCGGAGCGCGCATCGTCCCAGGTGAATGAACGGCAGACCGCGTCGTAGTCCAGAAGGTTGGGGGTCACCCTCCACGCGCCGCTCGGCTTGTGTATCGTCGCCCAACGCATCGGGTGCCTCCTGGCCGCATGCGGGTGCAACCGCTGCGAATCACTGTAGGCAGCGCCACGACCCGGGTCACGGGCCAAAGGTCACGACTCGGCGGGAATGACCACGGGAGAAGGTCACTTCGGCCACAGGCCGCGGGCCCGGAAGATCAGGAGTGCTTGACGAGGGTGTACCAGACGCGCTCGGCAACGCTGACGACCTGGTCTCCAATGCGCGCATAGCGGCGGTACAGCTCCCGGCGGCCGAACAGCTCCCGAGTATCGGTGAGGTTCAGCGCCTCCGACATCGCGATGCGATATCGCTTCTCGACGTCCCTCGAGACGTTGATCGCCGCGTTCGCCTCAGCCGTGGCTGCGTTCGGGTCGCGGGTGAGCACCTCGAATGCGGTGACCAGGTGACGGACACCGATGAGGATCGCCGCAGCCATCGCTGCAAGATGGGCGTCGGGCAGCATGGTCATGACCTCGGCCTCTCGGACAGCGTTCTTGGCGCCGTTGAGGACAGCATCGAGTCGCTCGGAAAGGGTGTAGATGTCCTCCGCGTCAAGGGGCACACTGAATGCCTCGCGCAGCTCCTGCTGCAGCCGTCGCCGGACGGCATCGGCGGAATGCTCCGCGTCGCGCACGGCGAGAGCGCGATCGCCATTGCCTGACGACCACTCGAGAAAGGCCTCGAGCCCCTCCACCGTCACGCGGCCCTGCTCACGCAAGGTCGCGAGAACATCCGGGGAATGCGGCAGGAACCAGTGCTTCACACGAACAGCCTCCATGCGAGGAGCGCGACCGCGCCGAGGATTGCCGTCGCGGGCAGCGTCACCACCCAGGCGAGCAGGATCTCACTCATCACTGCCCAGCGAACGTGGCGCCATCGCCGGCCGCTTCCGACGCCGGCGATTGACGAGGCGACGACATGGGTGGTGCTCACCGGACCGCCGAGCAGCGCCGAGCCGAAGATGATCGCTGCCGACCCGCCCTGGCTGATCAGCCCGTCGAGGGGACGGATTCGGTAGATCCCCGAGCCGACGGTGCGGACGATCCGCCAGCCTCCCAACGCCGTGCCGGCAGTCAGCGCCACGGCTGCCACCAGCTTGACCCACACGGGAACGTCGAACGAGTGAATCGCCCCCTGCGCGAGGAGCAGCAGGGTGATGACACCGCTCGTCTTGGACGCGTCGTTGGCGCCGTGACTGAATGCCAGAGCAGCACCGGTCACCCATTCGCTGCGCCGGATGACTGTTTCAATCGACGTTCGAGCGCGTCGCAGCAGCCGCCTGGCGAGAAGTTCGAGGAGCAGCCCCGCCGCGAAACCGAGCAGCGGCGAGACGGCCAGCACGAAGAGGACCCCCAGCACCCCGACTGGATGGATGCCGTCGAGGCCGCCCCAGCGTATGGCGCTCCCTCCGGCGTCAAAGACCGCCGCGCCCACGAGACCGCCGACCAACGCGTGACTCGAGCTGGACGGCAGGCCACGCCACCACGTGAGCAGGTTCCATGCAACCGCGCTGCTGAGCCCGGCGCCGACAACGGCGACGACTTCCCTGTGGCCCACCTGCACGATGCCCCCGACTGTGTCCGCGACGGCGGTGCCGATGAGGATCGGTCCGATGATGTTGAGGACGGCCGCCATGGCAACCGCCTGCGCCGGCTTTGCGACACGCGTTGCCACGAGAGCGGCCACCGCGTTCGAGGAATCATGAATACCGTTGGTGAAGGCGAAGCCAACGGCCATCAGCATGGCCACGATGAGCAGCCAATCCACGCGGCTCCTTCGCAACCTGCGGTACTCGCACAACGGCGCGTCCCAGGCTGTGGGCCGATCCTAGTCGAGGCAGCGGAGTGGGCGCAACCAAGTGCACAAATGCGTTTGACCCGCGGCGACCTTAAGACAACCCTAATCGGCGTGAGTAAGCTCGCGGTCCATGAGAGCTCTCGAGCCGCCGGCGCCGCCTGCCGCCCCCGAGCCGCCGCCCTCACCGTCGCAGCAGCAACCGCGCAATCGCCCGAACCGCAACCAGATGGCCGTGGCCGCAGTTGCAATCGCGGCCGTGCTCGCGGCCAGCGTCGTGACCGTCGTCCTCGTCAACCGGCACAGTGCGGCAACCACGCCGGGGGCGTCCCGCTCGCCGGGGCCGACGACGACCAGGGGTGGCATCACGAGCGAGGTTCAGTTGCTGGATGCCATCCGCACGCAGGGCTGGACTGCGCTGCGCGCCGAGCAGCTCTTCGCGCTGGATGTGGGGCCGCTGCCAGGCGTGTCCGTGCAGGGGATCACAGCTGCCGGCGGCTTCGATGCGTCGATGGCGGTGACCGGCCTGTACAGTCAGTGGGACCACCTGACGAAAGCGCAGCAGACCGCGGCGAGCAAGTACCTCACGGGGTCGCGCGCGCCGGCACCGAGCAGCCGCCTGCCGGCAGCTCACGGTGCCGACGCCGTGCTCCTCGGGAACACGAACACCCCCGCCTACAACTTTCAGGCGCTCGCGGACAGCGCCAACCATGACGAGGCGCTCAACACAGGCACGGCGCTGGTCGAGCTGACGGTCGACGTGTCATACGCACCGCCGCCAAACCCGGAGACGTACGCGGCGACATGGCTCTTCGTGCGTAACGGCCAGGGACCCTGGACGCCTGATCCCGACGGCTGCACCACCCTCGTGTACAACTCGAAGTTCGTCGGACTCGATGCCGTCAGCGCGGCGGCGGTCATGGCGCACGAGGTCTTCCATTGCTTTGAGTACCGCGAGATGGGGTCGGGCGCGAAGTGGGAGACGGTCGGTGCGTGGATCCAGGAGGGCGAGCCCGACTGGGTGATGGACGAGCTCGACCCGGACGCCGTGGTGGAGGGAAAGGCGTGGAATCTCTACGCGAACACACCGGGCACGCCCTACTCACAGCGCGACTACGACGGAGTCGGTGTTTTCGGTCACGAGGGTGACATCGCGGGCGATCAGACGCCGATCTGGTCGCAGCTGCTGCCGATCGTCACCGCCGACGTCGGCCACCACGACCAGGCAGCGCTGACCATGCTCATGAGCAGCGGGAGCAATCACTACTACAGCGCCTGGGCGTCGAGCTACTACGAGGACCAGACGCACTCGGACTGGCATATGGCCGGGCCAAGCACGCCGCCGACCACGGGACCTGCTCCCGACAGTCAGCACATCAACGACGGTGACATCAAGGACATCGCCAGCGACGCCGCGTTCAAGGCGCATCCGATCACCATCGACGGCAACGCCGACATCCTCATCGTCGTGCTTGCAGCGGGCTACGGTCAGGCGCACGACCAGGACTACGGGATGGAGAGGACGCTCACCAACACCGCTCCACTGGCGCTCTGCCAGAAGTCCGGCGGGTGCAAATGTCCGGACGGCAGTCCCGGGGCCTCCGAGGTGACGATTCCGTCCCAAGGTCTTGTCTCGTTGGGTCTGGACGGTGGCGACACGGGCATTGCCGCCTACGCAGTCGGCGACTCGCTCGACAAGTACTGCAAGCAGCCGGATCCAGGCCCGCCGCCGCCCGGTCCGCCGCCCAGCAGTGGCGGAGGTGGGGGCGGTGGTGGCGGCGATGATCAGCAACCTTCGCCTCCCGGGCAGTCGACCGGGGATCCCCACCTTCTGACGTTCGACGGTCGCCCCTACGACCTGCAGGCGGCCGGTGAATTCACGCTGGTGAAGTCGACCACCGACGACTTCCTCGTTCAGGTGCGCCAGGTGCCGCTGCCCGGCCAATACCCCGTGGCGGTCAACACGGCGGTTGCCGCGAAGCTGGCCGGTCATCGGGTGACGGCCACGCTGGAGAACGGCGTGCTCGTGGCGCGAGTCGACGGAGTTGCCGACAACACGGGTGGTGTCGTGAACGTCGGCACCGGCACCCTGGAGCGACTCGGGACCGACGCCGGAGTGGGCTTCCTGCTCGAGTGGCCGGACGGGACGACCGCGGAGGTGGGCGAGATGGGTCTGGTTGGTCTCAACATCACGATCAAGCCCGCTGCTGCACGAGCAGGAACGCTGACCGGATTGCTCGGCAACGACAACGGCCAGCAGGGCGATGATCTGACCACGAATGACGGGGTCACGCTCACCGCACCCACGGCGCAGACGGTGCACCAGCAGTTCGCGAATTCGTGGCGCATCACCCAGGCGCAATCCCTTTTCGACTACAAGCCCGGTCAATCGACAGCGACGTTCACGAACCCGTCGTTCCCATCGACGTACGTCACCGGCAGCAACATTCCAGGTGCCGCGACGGCAACCGCAGAGTGCCAGGCTGACGGGGTCACTGACCAGTACCTCCTCGCGGATTGCGTCGTCGATGCGACGGCGGTCAAGAGCCCGGCGGTGGTGAGCCACTACGCGCAGGCGCAGGTCGTGCAGACGGTGCAGTCCAACCTCGCGCAGCACCTGCCGCCGTTCTCGCCGCCGTCGACCGCCGGCGGCGGACCGACCCCGACCCCGGGCACGAACTCGCCGACGCCGAATCTCCAGGGGGTGCTCATCGACAGCGGCCGGGTGAGCAGCCCTGCGGAGGAGCAGGTGTTCACGTTCTCGGCTCAGGCGGGCGACGTCCTCTGGTTCGGCCAACCCGGTTGCGACGACGGACAGATGACGTTCGCCGTGGTCGACCCCCAGGGCAAGACGCTCAACGCCGATGCGGTCAGTCTCGGGCTACCCGGCTGCGAGATCGGCCGCATCGCCGCGACGACATCCGGGACCTACCAACTCGTCGCCAACGCCGACAAGCAACGCGCGGGTACATACGCGGTGCCGATCCGCTTCGAACGTCACGACGTGGTCAGCCAGACCAGCTATGGGCAGACGATCTCGGGGTCGATTCCGGACCAGGCCACGCACGACGTGTATCAGTTCACCGCGCAGGCGGGCGACGTCATTCACATCTTCGGAAGCGGGTGCACCATCGGTCCGGACAACTCGATCATCGGCCTTGCTGATGCGACGGGCAAGCCTGTGGGCGCCGCGTTGGATTGCACCCAGAACTCGGAATCCAGCATCCCTGCTTCAGGCACCTACGAGCTCGTGGTGAACTTCTCCAATGTCGGGCCGTTCACGTATCAGTTCGTACTTCAGAAGTAGCCCGGAGGTTGAAGAGGCGACATGCGTCGTGTTAGAAGTGGCGCCCGCGGCCGCCACGGTCGCTCCCGATCGCTCAAGTACATGGAGGCGAGCCGCACGACATACTCGCCAATGACTCGCACGCGGTGGCGCTCGCGACCGTT